>CAZKRB010000079.1:0-11955 GCA_964555065.1 uncultured Syntrophus sp. | reverse complement strand
CGCCCTCGAATTTCTTGATTTTCTGGCCGGCAATCGCACCGCGTTCCTGCGGGAACTTCAGAAAATCCTGGAGCTGGAGGCAGAGGCGCCGGAACTTTCCTTCTCCGACATCCTCTCTGCGATCCGGCAGAAGGTTTTGCACAGCAGAACCCTTAACCTTCTTAAGGAAAGCGATCTCGAAGGGGCCGACATCGAGAAGCGGAGCCTGGACGACCTGCTGCTGGAGCGGCTGGGGATTGCCGGTCAAATGCAGTCAGACCTTCCCCCGGGAAGTGTCCCGGCTGCGGATGCCGATCACGCTCCAGGCAGCGCCAGAAACCTCGATGAAATCCCCTTTTCCCAGCTCACCCGCCAGGAAGCCCGCGAGGTTCATCAGGCCATTGAACGCCTGGCCCGCAAGCTGCGGGACCTGGTCGCGCGTCGGTATCGCCGGAAGCGGAGCGGCATCGTGGACATCCCCAAGACACTCCGCCGCGCCGTCCGTTATGACGGCATCCCCATGGAACTCTTTTTCCGCCGGCGGCAGAAGCGGAAGCCGAAGATCGTCGCTCTGTGCGATGTCTCCTATTCCGTCTGGCAGGCCGTTCCCTTCATGCTCAACATCCTCTACTCCCTTCAGGACTGTCTCAGCCGGGTCCGGAGCTTCGTCTTCATCGCCCGGGTGACGGATGTGAGCGAAACCATGAGAGGCCACGAGATCATGGACGCCATTGACCGGGTCATGGACACGTTCAAACTGGAGTTGCCGCAATACGTGGTTTATGGAAATGGAGAGACGCGCAGCCACGTCGATGAGGACCTGGAGATTTCGGATTACGGTGCGGCCTTTTCCCAGTTCCGGGAAGAATTTTTGGACATTCTCGACAAGAAAACGACGCTGATCATCCTGGGGGACGGCCGGACAAATTTTCTCGATCCCAAGGCACACATTCTGGAGGAGATGGGGGAACATTGCCGCCGCGTGATCTGGCTCAATCCGGAAGAGGAACATCTCTGGAGTATAGGAGACAGCGCCATCCCCTCCTACCGTCCCTTCTGCGACGATGTCCGCACCTGTCGCAATCTCAATGAACTGCGGACGTTCATCACCGGCCTGATTCTTTGAAGCGGCCGATATCCCCATTGCCATCGGTCTGATCCTGATGGGGAGAAAAGATCAGGATTTACGAGCGGATCACGGCCCCTTCCGCGGGAAGCCCCCAAAAGCGATCCGGTGACGAGCCGGCTGGAAGAGGCGGCTCCGCCAGCCGGTTGAGAATCCGATCCGGCGGTCCGGAGAACAGGGCGTCATTCGCAGCACTTGCCGCGGATGCGGAAGAAATTCTGCTCCAGCAGCCATTCATTGATCAGTCCGGTGGCGCAGCCCACCCCGGCATCGACAAAGAGAGCCGCCACGGGGCAATTCCGGGCGCAGGCCCCGCACTCCATGCAGGCATCGAAATCGGTGATCCGGGCTTTATTCCCCGCCAGAGAAAAGACCTGGTGCGGGCAGACCTCCAGACACCGGCCGCAGCCGATGCACTTCTCCCCGTCCAGCCTCAAGGTGGACACATTGTGCAGATAGCGGAACCCCTTCACGGCTTCTCCCTCTCCTTCAGAACAGCATTCCCGCCAGGACGGCGATCAGGCTTACGACCAGAGCGCACCCCATCGCCGGCATCGCGATCCGCATCTCCCTTCTGACTCCGGAGCGTGACGTATAAGGCGTGCAGCCGGTGAAGTTCAGGGCATAGAAGGCGCTCACCGCCGGAAGCGCCAGAAAGGCGGCGGCGGTCACGGGTCCGGTCCATTGTCCTCCGCCCGCCAGGAGATCGAGGGCGGCAACCCACGCCAGACCCGTCAAAGCCCCCTTGAAGGCAAAGCTCCGGCCGGGAAGCCACGGAAGAAGCAGAGGCGCAAGGGCAACTCCGGCGGCCACAGCGCCGAGATAGGCGTAAACGCTCAGGAGAGCGGCTTGGACTCCCTGCAGCAGAGTGGCCGCCACAAAAAGCGCGGCCGTCGCAATGGCCGTCGGCTTCAGGGCATTCACCAGCTCTACGGGAATGAGCACCGCCCGCTCCCGGAGGGTGAAGGTCTGCTCCCGCATCGCCGCTGTCGTTGTCATGCTGTTGTCCAGGTACTCCGGAAGATCCGCCGCCCGGATGGCCGCATAGCGGATACTGAAGCCGGTCTGCCGGGTCACCCGATGAGCGGCCACCCCCGGCGCTCCCAGGATCGGCAGAATGAGGCGGCGGTGGGCGACCACTCTGCCCAGCTCGGTGAGGCCGATGCGCCGCACCAGCTCCTCCGTGCTGAAGGTCCCCTTTCCCGCCGCGCACCAGACATTGATTCCATAGGTTTCAAGAACGAGCAGCCAGACATTCCGTCCCGCCAGGACACTGCGGACGATGTCATAGCTCATCTTGTAGTTGGCGGTTACCAGCACCGGATCATCCGGCGTCGGAATCCCGACGGCATAAAGGCCGGGCGGCACCAGGTAGTGCATCCGGCCGATCCCCCAACGGGCCTTCCAAGCGCCCAGGCGGTCGGCAAAGGTCAGCGTCGTGCGGATCTGCGGCACCCGTCCCGCTCCGGTATCCAACCAGCGGATAAACCCCGGAACCGCTTCCGTGATCTCTCCCCCCCCGGGAGAGGGCGGCGGCCCTCAACAGGGGGGCTTATCGGAGGACGCACCGGCAGTTGCGCTATTTCCGATCGTCGCCAGGGTTAAGGGCGGACCGGGTACTGTTTTGAGTAACGGCTTGTCTTCTGTTTCCATGTCCGTGGTTCCCTCCGGCTTCCGAGAGGATAAAAGGGGACCGGTGATCGGGAAGAAATCATTGTCTGATCCTTCCCTCCTCAGGGCTTTTCCTTCTCCTCATCCCTGGCTTTGCGCTTTTCCATCAGCTCGTAATACTCCTCGTACATTTTCAGCACGGCCTGCTCGTACTCCCTTACACTGTTCGCGGGGACGTAATTGACTTCGCCCAGTTGGACCACCAGGTATTTCGCCGTTTCCCTATTCGGAATTTTACCTTCCTTATAGGCATGCTGAAAAATGTTGTTCAACCCCGTTACATTGACCTTGGAACCATCGGGAAAGAATACGGCACGGTATTCTTGCGGTTCGCCCGGTCATCAAAAACAGGGACCTAAACTGATTTGCGGTGACATGATCAACCTCCTGAAATGTTGATTTAACTTCTCGATTCTCCTCTGCGATCGGTTGAATTCATCAACCATTCGCCACAGCCTTCTCCTTCGCTGCCCCGTGCGTTTCCTGCTGCCGGGTTCCCTGCTCCACGGCCCGCACGAAGGCCTTCAGGCTGAGGATCAGAATTTCCCGCATGGCCGGGTCCATCTCCGCCAGGACCCTTCTCATTTTCCCCAGCAGCCGATCCTCGATCCGGGTCATGAGCGCCCGGCCTTCTTCCGTCAAGGCCACGCAGCAGATTCGTCCGTCTCTCTCATCCGGCCGCCGATTTGCCAGCCCCTTGTCTGCCAGCCGGCCGACGATCCGGGTCGCGCCGCTTTTTGTAACCGCCGCACTTTCGGCGATATTCTGCATCGTGCAGACCTCCGAGTTCAGCGCGGCCTGCAGGGCTCGAAACTCCCCATGGGAGATGTTTTCGTTACAGCATCCCCCCTCTATGCCTTGCATTCCGAGATCGTAGGTTATGCTTTCGATCAACCCGATCAGCTGTCTGGCTTGCTCGTCCATTCCTCCATCCTTTTCCCTCATGAAGCCTCTACCAGGAACATTCGTTCCCCGGCACTGAACATGAGTCTTGCAAAATCAGTTGATGTTGTCAACCATCAAGTCGGGGGTGCATCTACTGCGGATTTATTTCCTGACAGGGGGTTCTTCCTTCCCCCTGTCTGATCAGGGCGGGGATTTAAAACCGGAGGATTTAGGGAAAAAATCGCTTCGGAGCCTGGAAAACCGGTCAATCGCTTGGCATCCTGCCGTCGGTCGAGTCCGTGGCCGCGGGCAAAAAGGTATGCCGTGCGATGCGTTATCGGTTGACGGAATGCACGGATGTGCATTATCTTTGCAAAAATATCTATCGCCCTTCACACGGCAAGCCCGGCCATCCCCTGAAGCCGCCGGCCAACAACGGACAGCCCTTACGGGGAAAACCAAAAGGTGGCCGCGCTTGTCAGGAAATCTTCCTGCACAAGGGATTGCGATTTTCGCCGTTTTGAAGGATAAAACCGGAAATCCCGCCGGAAAGGGTCACGGAGTTTGCAATTCTTTATCCCGAGGGTAAAATGATGATAGAAGTTACGGAAAGAGCAGTAGAAAAGATCAAAGAGTCCCTGCAGAACCAGACAGAATACAGGGCCATCCGGATTTTTTTACAGGACAAGAACAGCAAACGCCCTTTTCTCCGCCTGTTTTTTGACAACCCCAGGAACGACGATGCGGTCGTCACGGAACAGGGCATCACTTTCGCCGTCGAAAAGGAACTCCTGGAAATGGCCAGGCCGATCCGCATCGATTACGCGGAAACCGATGACCAGGCGGGGTTTCAAGTGCTCTCCCGCCTGCCGATGGTCGGCTGGAAAAGGCGATAAAAAGCATCTGTCGGAGGGAAAGGAAGAAATGAAAGCCGAAGGAAAAACCCTTTTTCAATTCATGCCGGCGGGAGTTGCGGAAATGAGCCGGGATAAAGTTCGGAGAGCCCTCTCGGTCGTTTTGCCCCTGTTCGGCATGGGCCTGATGATCTTCTATCAGTACTGCAATACGGCCTGCTCCTATGTTCAGGGAACGTTCATGGGAATGGATCTGAAGCTCGTCGGGATTCTCTTCATGGCCGCTTTACTGGCAGCGGCGCTGCCGCCGGCCATCCGCTATCCGGCCCACGTCAATAGTCTTTGCACCGCGATGCTGTCCGCCGCCGTCGGCGGGGAGGTTCTCCTTGTCCGTTATCAGGTCCTCCATGACACCTACTGCCCCTTCTGCCTCGCCTTCGGGATCTGCGTCCTGATGCTCTTTGCGGTCAATTTCAGTCGGATGAACCGGTACCTGGCACTGGGGTCCTTTCTCGCGGGAATCGGCGCCTTTGCCCTTTTTTTCGAAGGGTCCGTCCTGCCCCTTTACGGGTAGCGAATCACCGGCACTTCATAAGTCTTGGGGAGGTTGGGAAGAAGCGCCGGACCTGCCGGCCGACGGGGGCGGAAACTGCGTCGCCGATGGCGAAACCATCCATTTCCGAGACAAAAGGATCCAATGGCAGTCCGTCCTTTCATTCAGACAAAACGCATCGACAGGACGTACCGCCCTGTGCCGCCGAGGTTAGGAAATGATTGAAATCGCAGGTCTGGCCATCGCAGGATTGTCAGCACTCGCCTCCCTCATCCAGGCCTATTACACGGCCAGAGCCGACAACCGCAAGGTCAGCGAACGGAGAATCAGGGAATCCCGCCAGAGGGCGGAAAAGCCTTTGAAAATCGGGATAAAGAAGGTTTCGGAAGTCATTGACCCCGATTTGTTGACAGCCTTGAAGGACCAGATCGAAGGGCAGCATAAAAAGCTGATCTGCGCCCTCCGCTCCGCGGAGATCTCCGCTGCCGAACGGGAATGCGCCGTCGAAGAGGCCAGAGGTCAAATCTGCTATTTTCTGGCAAAGGTGAAAGCGTTCAATGACGGCGTCCTGCCCACCAAACGCCTGGAAAACCTCTGGTTGTCCAATGACTGCAAAGGATGACGGGGCCATTTCGCCGGGACCGCCCATTCTGTTTCCGCTGAAAACCGATCCCCTTGAGAACACGGCAGCGCGGCGGCCGAGGTGTGGAACCGTCGGGCGGTGCGCTCACCACGCCGGTTCGTCCTTCGCCAGCCTGTAATCGGTCGGCCCCGGACCCGAAAGAAAAGGAGGGGAAAGGAGCTTTCTTTGCTTCACATCTTTGTCGATGCCGATGCCTGCCCCGTCAAGGAGGAGGTTTACCGCGTGGCCGGCCGCTATGGCCTGGAGGTCACCCTGGTGGCCAACTCCTGGATGCGCATACCGGAAGAGCGCTGGATTGCCCTCGAAGTGGTCGAGAACGGGCCCGACGCGGCCGACGATTGGATTGTCGAGCATGTGCAGCCGGACGACATCGTGATCACTGCCGACATCCTCCTGGCGGACCGCTGCCTGAAGAAGGGAGCCTGGGTGATCGGCACGAAGGGAAAACCCTTCACCGAAGACAACATCGGACAGGCCGTCGCAACGCGGAACCTTCTGTCGGGACTTCGGGACACGGGAGAGATCCGGGGCGGACCGCCACCGTTGACGAAGCAGGACCGGTCCCGCTTTCTGCAACAGCTCGATGCCGCCATTCAATCCATCCGCCGCAGCCGATCCTGACCGGAATCCCTCGAAGGACCCTGAGGTCACGGCGGAGAAACCACAATCCGAAGGGCGGTTCAGATGCGTCCCTTCCAGAGTGCCGAACCCTTAACGGAAAATACGCGGATTCAGGTATTGATTTATTTGACGGCAATGCTACTTTGTCTTTAACATAAGGTTTGATTCCTCACCGAAGGGTTTAACCTTTTTTAAAACGCTGCATCCAGAAACGGAATCCTGAAAAAGCCAATCCGCCTTCACCGGGGAGCGGAAAGCAACGGGTCTCAAAGGACGAGACGGCCGAGCCGCCAGGAGAGATGGAGAAATTCATCCTTGGCGGCTTTTTTGTGGAAATTGACGGATTCCTTCAGAATGAGAGCAGGATTCGCCAGCCGTCATCCCGCAAAGAGCTTGGAAGTTAAACCCGAACGGATCGAGCCGATCTTTTTTTGAACGCTCTTAAAGGAAATTGATCCCGTGTCCCTATCCCGAATAACCGCCCACAGCGATGCATATCCGGCACACGATTCCTCGGCGAATTTCGGCCAGGTTCGGAACGGCTTTCGTCGTCTCCTGCAATCCATCCATGACGGTTCTCTGGAAAACGCCCAGATCGCTTACCAAAATCTGTCCCAAACCCTGCCCGTCGCTTTTGATAGAGTGAGTTTGAGATTAACCGGTGATTACGATGCGATCGGCAGCGCCCTCGAAGTCGGCGACATCGCAGGCGCGCAGCAGGCCGTTGTTCAGCTCAAAGAGGATCTTCTGGACCTCGGACGCACGGGCAATCTCTCCCGCGGAGATTCGAGCAGGACCATCCCCCGGTATTCCGCGGCGGAAACGCGCAGCATGATCCGGTCTTATTACTGCGGAAATAGCGAGGAGTACGGCATCGGCGCCCATATCGACATCACCGTGTGATGCACACCCCGGATCAATCACCGGTTGTTCCTCCTGCCTTTCTGAAAGAACTCTGAAACCATAAGAATCCATGTTCGAACAGGCCTTCAAAAACATCGACGACATCCTCCGGAAAGAGGCCGGCTGCACCACGGAGCTGGACTACACCGAGCAGACCTCCTGGCTGCTCTTCCTGAAATACCTGGACGATCTGGAGCGAGACAAGGCCACGGAGGCCGAGTTGGAGGGGCGGAGGTACACCTTTCTCCTCGACCCAACCTACCGCTGGGAAAACTGGGCCGCGCCCAAAGACAGGGACGGACGGCTCGATCACAACCGGGCCCTGACCGGCGACGATCTCCATGATTTCGTGGAGCGCCGGCTCTTCCCCTACCTGCGCGGCTTCACCCGGAAGGCCAGCGGGCCGGACACCATCGAATACAAGATCGGGCAGATCTTCGGCGAGATCAAGAACAAGATCCAAAGCGGCTACAACCTGCGCGACATTCTCGATTCCATCGATGAACTCCGCTTCCGCTCGCAGACGGAAAAGCACGAGCTGTCCCACCTTTACGAAGCCAAGATCAGGAACATGGGCAACGCCGGGCGCAACGGCGGCGAGTATTACACCCCGCGCCCCCTCATCCGGGCCATGGTGCGGGTGGTGCAGCCCATAATCGGCGAACGGATCTACGACGGCGCCTGCGGTTCGGCGGGCTTTCTCTGCGAAGCCTTCGACACCCTCAAGGCCCGGCCCGACCTGACCACCGCCGACCTCCAGACGCTCCAGCAGCGCACCTTCTACGGCAAGGAGAAGAAGTCCCTCGCCTACGTCATCGCGATCATGAACATGATCCTTCACGGCATCGAAGCGCCGGACATCCGCCACACCAACACCCCGGCCGAAAACCTCGCCGACATTCAGGACCGGGACCGCATGGACGTGATCCTGGCCAATCCGCCCTTCGGCGGCAAGGAGCGCAGGGAAATCCAGCAGAACTTCCCCATCCGCACCGGCGAGACGGCTTTCCTCTTCCTCCAGCACTTCATCAAGATGCTCAAGGCTGGCGGCCGGGCGGGCGTCGTCATCAAGAACACCTTCCTCTCCAATTCCGACAACGCCTCGGTGAGCCTGAGGAAGCTCCTCCTGGAAAGCTGCAACCTGCACACCGTCCTTGACTGCCCCGGCGGCACCTTCCAAGGCGCGGGCGTGAAGACCGTGGTCCTCTTCTTCGAAAAGGGCGCGCCCACCCGGAAGATCTGGTACTACCAGCTCGACCCCGGCCGCAACCTCGGCAAGACCAATCCCCTCAACGATGAGGACCTGGCCGAGTTTGTCGAACTGCAGAAGACCAAGGCCGATTCGCCCCAGAGCTGGAGCTTGGAGGCGGCGGACATCGACCCGGAAACCTTCGACCTTTCTGTGAAGAACCCCAACGGCGGCGAGGAAGTGAAACACCGCAGCCCGCAGGAAATTCTGGACGAGATCGCGGCACTGGACGCGGAAAGCGCGGCGGTGCTGGCGAAGATCAGGGGGATGCTGTGAAGAGCAGTTGGAGAGGAAAAAACCTTGGTGACATCTGTGTTATTATTGGAGGCGGAACCCCATCAAAGGGAAAGACTGCTTTTTATTCTGGCGACATTCCTTGGGCAACAGTCAGGGACATGCGGCAGGAAGTTATAACCACGACTGAGTTCAAAGTCACTAAAGAAGCAATTATAAACAGTTCAACAAACGTCATTCCAGGTGGAAATGTTGTTATTGCGACCCGTGTGGGTCTCGGGAAGGTCTGCTTACTTGGCCAGGATACAGCCATCAATCAAGATCTGCGAGGCCTTATTCCCCGTGATACCAACATCCTGAATGTCCGTTTCTTGTTTTGGTGGCTGAAGAGCGTCTCCCACTTGATCGAGAAAGAGGGTACCGGTGCGACAGTCAAAGGCGTAAAACTCCCTTTTGTTATGTCGCTGCAAGTTCCGTTGCCACCCCTTCCCGAACAAAAGCGGATCGTCGGCATCCTCGACAAAGCCTTTGACGGCATCGCCACCGCCAAAGCCAATGCCGAGAAAAACCTCCAAAACGCCCGCACCCTTTTCGCAAGCCACCTCCAATCCGTCTTTTCCCAGCACAGCGAGGGGTGGGAAAAAAGAACTCTTGGAGATGAAATTGATTTACAGACTGGATTTCCTTTCAAAAGCTCTCTCTACACATCGTCAGAAGATGGAGTACGTCTTCTCCGAGGTGATAACATTATCCAAGGTTCATTGCGTTGGGACGATGTCAAGAAATGGCCTGCTTGGAATACATCAGGATACAGTAACTACTACCTTTGCGCTGGTGATGTTTGTTGTACTCGCAATGGATCGCCCTTGGGTCAAAGCAGGGCTTAAGAGAGCACAAATCTCATCCGACGATTTACCGTGTCTGCTGGTTCAGCGAACGGCAAGAATGCGAGGCAACGGCAGCCTTAATAACCGCTTTTTAATTTACCTAGTCAGTTCAGATGCTTTCACTTATCATATTCTCGGCATGCAGACTGGAAGCGGTGTTCCTCACATCAGCAGTAAGCAGATTAAAGATTTTCAGTTTTTTAAGCCGCCAGTCAAAGAGCAGGTTAGAATTGCGAATTTATTGGACAAACTTTCCACTGAAACCAAACGCCTCAAATCACTCTACCGCCACAAGCTGGCCGCCTTTGACGAGCTGAAAAAATCGCTGCTCCATCAGGCCTTCACCGGCAATTTGTGAGGAGAAAAAAGACCATGACCGCAACGCCTGTCCGGTATCACCTGGGATCCTTCCCCCCCCAAACACTCGATTGGTCCAGACTGATCCCACTGATTGGTCCGGCCAATGCAGGATTGGCAAGATACGATGGTTTGCTGTCCGTTATCCCGAACAAACACATCCTCCTTTCTCCCCTGACGACACAGGAAGCGGTTCTATCTTCCAAGATCGAAGGAACTCATGTCACCATCGGCGAGGTTCTTGAAATCGAGGCAGGGAGTGAATCTGCTGTGCTGAACCAACCCAAGCGCGACGACGCGGAAGAGGTGCTCAACTACCGGAAGGCTTTGCAGGACTGCGTTGCGGAGATGGAACATAGGCCCCTTTCCCAGTATCTGCTGCAAACAGTTCACCGTCTGCTGATGCAAGGGGTTCGGGGACGGAATAAATCGCCGGGAGACTATAGAAAGGAGCAGAATTGGATCGGCATTCCGGGCTGTGCCATCGAGGAAGCCTCCTTCATTCCCGTTGCGCCGGAACATCTCCAGCAGGGAATGGACGATTGGGAGCGCTACCTCTCCAGCACTTCCGAACCCGATACACTGGTTCAACTCGCTATCCTGCATGTTGAATTTGAGGCCCTCCATCCCTTCAAGGATGGAAACGGCCGCCTCGGGAGGATGTTGATCCCGCTTTTTCTTTACCAGCGGAAACTGCTGGACAGCCCGGACTTTTACATGAGCGGTTACCTGGAGGCGAATCGAGATGAGTATCAGGAGCGTCTACGCGGAGTTTCCAGGGACGGTAACTGGACAGGATGGTGTGAGTTTTTTCTTCAGGGATTACGTCACCAGGCCGCCGATAACGAGCGCAAGGCCCGGTCCATTCTTTCGCTCTATAATCGTGTAAAAAAACAGATTGCCGATCTGACGCACTCCCAGCATTCGATCCGGGCCGTTGATTTCATTTTTCAGACGCCTATTTTCACTGCACCCACCTTCACCCATTACTCAGATATCCCAAAACCGACGGCTAACCGCATTTTGACCCTTTTACGAGACGAAAATCTCCTGTACACGATTCAAGAGGGCAAGGGGCGTCGGCCTGGCATTTTCGCCTTTCTGGAATTGTTGAACATCGCAGAGGGGAAAGAAATATTTTAAGTCTCATCTATGAGACACAAAATCCTTTGCGTCTCATAAAAGCCAAAAAGTGAGACACAAGCACATTAATATCTCATCCGTGAGACACAAAAGATGAACGAAGCCGAAACCCGAGCCGAATTTATCGATCCTGCCCTGAGAGCGGCGGGCTGGGGCGTGGTGGAGGGCAGCCGCATCCGGCGCGAGTACCCGATCACCCCGGGGCGGATCGAGGGGGCCGGTCGCAGGGGGAAGGCGCAGGCGGCCGATTACATTTTGGAGTACCGCAACACCAAGCTGGCGGTGGTCGAGGCCAAGGCGTGGGACAAAGCATTGACCGAGGGGGTGGGTCAGGCCAAGGATTACGCGGGGAAGCTCGCCATCCGCTTTTCCTATGCCACCAACGGCCAGGGCATCTACGGCATCGACATGACCACAGGCGTTGAAACCGGACTGGCGCAGTACCCGACACCGGAAGAGCTGTGGAACCTTACCTTTGCAACGCCGAATGCCTGGCGCGACCGTTTCGCCGCCGTGCCTTTCGAGGACCGGGGCGGCTATTATCAGGGGCGCTACTACCAGGACCTCGCCGTCGAGCGGGCGCTGGCAGCCATCGCCGAGGGGAACTCGCGCATCCTGCTGACCCTGGCCACCGGCACGGGCAAGACGGTCATCGCCTTCCAGATCGCCTGGAAGCTCTTCCATAGCCGCTGGAACCTCAACGACTGGAAGAGGCCGGGGGAGCCCACCCGGCGGCCGCGCATCCTGTACCTCGCCGACCGGAACATCCTGGCCGATCAGGCCTACAACGCCTTCTCCGCCTTTCCCGAAGACGCCCTGGTGCGCATCGCCCCGGAGGACATCCGCAAAA
>CAZKRB010000078.1:0-12084 GCA_964555065.1 uncultured Syntrophus sp. | reverse complement strand
ACTCCATATCTCCTCGAACGTGTTTGTAATAGTTATATTTTTACAATCCCTAAGGTCTGCCAGGATATCCCTGGGCGGCGGAACGGCTTCAGGTCCGCCTTCCCCGTGGAGATGCGCGACCATCGTTCTCCCGGGCGGGACAGAAAGAAAAAGCCCTCTCTTTCACTTTGCCGTTCACCTTTTCCTTGTCTGAGGCGGCGACTTTCCCCTATAATCGCAGATAAAAATCAAAACCGGACGCCCTGGCTGTCCGGAAGGGGAATTCGTCATCTCATGTCGCCGCGATCTTGCATGAAAAGTCTTTCCGATCCCGCTGCCGCCCTGGTGCTGACCCTGCTTCTGGTTTTTGCGGCCGCTCCCTCCCAGGCGCAGGGGCCCTCCTTCACCTTGGCGGAGGCCGTCCGCTATGCCCTGGAGCACAACCATGAAATCCGCACTGCGGAGAGCTCCGTGGCTGTGAAAAAGGACGAGATCGGCTTGGCGAGGAGCAGCCTGCTGCCCCGGGTGTTTTTCGAGGAGCGGTACCTGCGCACCAACAATCCCACCTACGCCTTCATGGCCAAGCTGAACCAGGGACAGTTCACCCAGCAGGATTTCGCCATTGACAGCCTCAACAATCCCAACCCCATCGATGACTACCAGACCCTCTTCGGCATCGAGCAGCCTCTCTTTGTACCGAAGGCCTGGATCGGACTGGACCTGTCGAAGCGCGAGCATGAGGCCGGCCGGATCGACCTGGACCGCAAGAGGGAAGAAATCGCCTTCCAGGTCTGCCGGACCTGGCTTGGCGTTCAGACGGCCAAAGCCCATCTCCTGGTGGCCGATCAAGGCGTTGCCGATGCCCGTGAACATTACCGGATTGCCAGGCTTCGCCATGAAGTCGAACTCGGCATGATCGCCGACACGCTGCGGGCAAGCACCGCCCTTGCGGAGGCCAGGCAGCGGAAGGTCACCCTTGAAAAGCAGCATGACCTGACCCGGCGCATGCTCGGCTTGCAGCTGGGGCTGGCGGATTCCGTCGATGTCGCCGGAGAGATCCCCGATTTCCCGACGCGGGACTCCGATGTCTATGCGGAAGCTTCCCGGAGGCGGGGCGATGTGCGCGCTCTGGAACTGCGCTATGAGAATGCCGAGAAGAATATCCGGCTGGCCGAGTCGGATTATCTGCCCATGCTGGGGGTCGGGGGGGGCTGGCAGTGGAACGATCCCTCTCATCCTTTTGGCGGTGAAGGGGAAAGCTGGCAGGTCTCCGCTTTTCTGAGATGGAACCTCTTCGACGGGATGAAGCGGGAGTCTGAGCGGTCAAAAGCGAAACACGAGGCGAACGGTGTCCGGGAACGCCTCCGGGGAATGAAGAATGCCGTGGCTTACGGGCTTTATCAGGCCCAACTGGAGCTGAGCGAGGCGAAGGCCAATCTGGAACTGGCCCGGGAGGCTTTGAAAACGGCGGAGGAGGGGACACGGCTGGTCCGGATGCGCTATGAGCAGGGCTTCTCCCCCATCGTGGATCTGCTGGATACCCAGATCGTCCTCGATCGGGCCCGGGCGGCCCTCGTGGCGAGGGAAAACGAATTCCGCCTTGCCGTTCTCGGCCTCGGCTGGGAGAGCGGGACGATCCTCAAGGATCTGGAGCTGGAAAAGGAGAAGAAACAGTGACCCTTCCGCAGAGAGTGACGGCCTCACGGCGATTCTGTTCCCTGGCGGTTCTGATTCTGCTGGTCCTTTTTTCGGGATGCGGCGACAAAGTCGAGCCGGGCAAGGTGAAGGTGCAGCGGCCGGCGGTTTCCGGGGTGACGTTGACGGCCGTCAAGCCCACGGTCATCGCCGATGCGTATGAAACGTCGGGGACCGTGAAGGCCCGGATTACCAGCCTGGTGGCCAGCCGGATCATGGGGGCCGTCACGGCTGTTCATGTCCGGGCGGGTGAGACGGTAAAGGCCGGACAGCTTCTGGCGGTGCTCGACGACCGGGATGCCGTCCAGAAGGTGCGTGCCGCGGAGCAGGCGCTGAGAGCGGCCGACCAGGGTCGGACTATGGCCGATCTCACCTACCGCCGCTACCGGAAACTTCACGATGAAAAGGCCCTGTCCCGGCAGGAGATCGACCAGATTGAAACGGCGAAGAAGATCGCCGATGCCGGTTACGAACAGGCCCGGGCGGGCCTGGAGGAGGCCCGCGTCTGGCAGGGATTTTCCCGGATCGTGGCGCCCGCCGCTGGCGTGGTGGCGGAAAGGCGGGTCGATCCGGGGAGCATGGCTGTTCCGGGAATGCCCCTTTTCACCATCGAGAGCCAGGGGGGATTCCTGTTGGAAGCAGCTGTCGATGAATCGCTGTCCGGAAGACTTTCTGTGGGGATGCCGGCCACGGTTTCCATTGATGCACTGAGCCTGAAAACCACGGGAAAAATTGCAGAGATCGTTCCCGCCGTGGACCCGGCCACCCGGACCTTCCTCGTCAAGGTCGCCCTGACGGACGAGGGCCTTCGGAGCGGCCTCTCTGCCCGGGTGTCCCTTCCCCGGGGACAGCGCGCTGCCCTTCTCGTGCCTTCGGAGGCAGTGGTGGAGAAGGGGCAGCTTGCAGGCGTCTATGTTGTGGATGCCGAGGGGGTTGTGACCTACCGGCTGGTCCGGACTGGAAAAGTCTACGGCGGCCAGATTGAGATCCTCTCCGGTCTCACTTCCGGAGAGCGGGTCATCACCGCAGGGCTCGAAAAGGCCGTTGACGGTGGCCGGATCGCGGAAGGCGCAGCCGGGGGAGCCGCTTCATGAACGGCCCGGAAGGCAGCCGCACGGGAATCGCCGGCCGGATCGCCCGCGCCTTTATCCAGTCGAAGCTCACCCCCCTGATCGTCATCGCCTCTCTGCTCCTGGGGTTTTTTTCCGTCCTGGTGACGCCCCGCGAGGAAGAGCCCCAGATATCCGTCCCGATGCTGGACGTCAGCGTGGCCTATCCGGGCGCTTCGACCAGGGAAGTGGAGGAGCGCGTCACCCGCCCCATGGAGAAGCTCCTCTGGGAGATCAAGGGCGTCGAGTACCTCTATTCCATCGTGAAGCCCGGGTATAACCTGACCATCGTCCGGTTTTACGTGGGCGAGGACATGGAGAACAGCCTCGTCAAGCTGTACAACAAGCTCATGTCCAACTACGACCGGATCCCCCCCGGCGTTTCCCAGCCCATGGTCAAGGCGCGGTCCATCGACGACGTTCCCATCCTGAGTCTGACCCTCTGGAGCGACAATCCCCGCTTTTCCGGCTATGAGCTGCGGCGGGTGGCCCTTGAACTCTGCACGGAGATCAAGAAGGACCAGAGCGTAGCCGAATTTTCCGTCATCGGCGGTCAGCGGCGTCAAGCGAAAGTCGTCCTCGACCCCGCAAGGCTCAAAGCCTATCAGACCTCCGCCTTTCAGATCATGGATGCCCTGGGCAAGGCCAACGTCTCCCTGCCCGCGGGAGCCTATCCCTCGGGAAACCGTGAAACCCTGGTCGAGACGGGGGGATTTCTGGGCGGCATCGATGAGATCGGCCGGGTCGTTGTGGGGGTGCGCAACGGCAGGCCGGTCTACCTGAAGGACGTCGCCATTCTCCAGGACGGCCCGGAAGAGCCGGGCAGCTATGTCTTTATGGGGCTTGGACCCGCCGCCGGGCATAAGGGGATTTCCGGCAGCCCGGCGCCGCAGCGGGAAGCCGTCACGATCGCCATCGCCAAGAAAAAGGGGGCCAACGCCAGCACGGTGGCCCAGGAGGCGCTGGCCAAGGTGGCTGCGCTCCGGGGGAAGCTTATCCCCTCGGAGGTCAACGTCACCGTGACCCGCAACTATGGGGAGACCGCGAAGGAAAAGTCCGACGAGCTGCTGGACCACATGCTCATCGCGACGATTTCCGTCATCATCCTGATCGCGCTGGCCCTGGGCGTCCGGGAGGCTGCCGTCGTGGCGGTGGCGGTCCCGGTCACGCTGGCCCTCACCCTGCTCACGACCTATCTGTACGGCTATACGCTCAACCGGGTGACGCTCTTTGCCCTCATCTTCTCCATCGGCATCCTCGTGGATGACGCCATCGTCGTCGTCGAAAATATTCACCGGCACTTCAAACGCCACGGCCCCGGCATCGACCAGGCCGTGAGGGCCGTCGACGAGGTGGGGAACCCGACCATTCTGGCCACCTGGACGGTCATCGCCGCTCTGCTGCCCATGGCCCTGGTGTCGGGCCTCATGGGACCCTACATGCGCCCCATCCCCGTGGGGGCCTCGGCGGCCATGCTCTTCTCGCTGCTTGTGGCCTTCATCGTCAGCCCCTGGCTGGGGTACAAGGTGCTGAGGAAAAAGGGAAGGGGAGAAAAGGAAAAGCCGGAGAGAGACCTGACGCCCCTTTATGAGAAGATCGTCGCGCCCCTGATGGATCAACCAGTGAAGAGACGCCTGGCCCTGACCGGGGTGGCCGTCCTCCTGCTGCTGGCCGCGGCGCTTGTTCCCCTGAAGCTGGTGACGGTGAAGATGCTTCCCTTTGACAACAAGAGCGAACTGCAGGTCATCATCGACATGCCCGAGGGGAGCGCACTGGAGAAGACGGCGGCCCTGTCCCGGGAGCTGGGAGAAGCCCTGAAGCAGGCGCCCGAAGTGACGGATTATCAGCTCTATGTGGGGACGGCGGCGCCCTTCAATTTCAACGGCCTGGTGCGCCACTACTTCCTGCGGACGGGGGCGAACGTGGCCGACATCCAGGTCAATTTCGTGGCCAAGGGTGATCGCCGGGCCCAGAGTCACGACATCGCCAAGCGCCTGCGGCCGGGACTGAAGGAAATCGGCGACCGGTACGGCGCCCGGATCAAGGTGGCCGAAATTCCCCCGGGTCCCCCGGTTCTCAGCACCCTGGTCGCCGAGGTCTATGGCCCGGAGACGAAACGGCAGATCGAAATCGCCCGGCAGATCCGCGGGATCTTTGAGCGGACCCCCGGAGTGGTCGATGTGGACTGGTACGTCGAAGACGATCAGAAGAAGCTTCTCTTCGAGGCGGACCGGACGAAGGCGGCGGAAAACGGCATCTCCACCGAGGCCATCGCCCAAAGTATGCGGATCGCCCTTTCAGGCATGGCGGCCGGGCTCGTCCACCTGGAAAAAGAGAAGGAGCCCGTGGAGATCTTCCTGCGGATGCCCCTGGAGGTGCGGGCCGACCCCTCGACCCTCACGTCTATGCATGTGCCGTCGCGGGCGGGAGGGCTGGCGCCCCTGGCTGAACTGGTGACCATGCGGGAGAGCCTGGGGGAGAAGACGATTTACCATAAGAACCTGAAGAACGTGACCTATGTCCTCGGCGATGTGGCCGGCACGGAGGAAAGTCCCGTTTACGCCATCCTGAAGATGAAGGAGGCCGTGAAAAAGCTAAAGCTCCCGGAAGGGTATGAACTGAGGCAGTACGATGCCGTCCAGCCCTGGCTGGAGAATACCTATGCCATGAAGTGGGACGGGGAGTGGCAGATCACCCTCGACGTGTTTCGCGATCTGGGCCTCGCCTTCGCCGCGGTGATGGTCATCATCTACGTCCTGGTGGTGGCCTGGTTTCGAAACTTCCTCACCCCCATCGTCATCATGGCTCCCATTCCCCTGACCCTGGTGGGGATTCTTCCCGGTCACTGGCTCTTCGGGGCCTTCTTCACGGCCACCTCCATGATCGGCTTCATCGCCCTGTCGGGGATCATCGTGCGGAATTCCATTCTGCTCGTCGACTTTGCCGAACAGGAGCAGCGGGAGGGCAAAGACCTGAAATCCGCCCTGCTGGCCGCGGGCGCCGTCCGGTTCCGGCCGATCGTGCTCACCGCCGCGGCGGTCGTCGTCGGCTCCTTCGTCATGATCTTCGACCCCATCTTCCAGGGGCTGGCCATCGCCATGATGTTCGGCGCCGTCGCCGCCACGGGACTGACCCTGGTGGTCATCCCTCTGCTCTACTACGAGTTTTTTAAAAAGAAAGAAAAATCAAACGACTGAAACCCATAAGAAGACAAGAAAGCGGAAGCCCGGCCCGCCTAATTTTCAAGGTCTTTTTTTATTTTCTCAAACTCTTCCTTCGTGATTTCACCTTTCGCATAACGCTTCTTCAGGATATCCAGAGGGCTCTCAGGCGGAATGGGCGGCCGTCCCTTTGCGGTTATGGCCTGAATAACGAAATATACCAGCACGACGATCAGGATAAAAAACAATAACCCCATGAACATGCCTCCATATCCGTATCCATAATGCATCATTCCGGGACCCCATCCATCATACCCTCGAGGCCCAAGCCCCTCCCTAGTGCAGGAGACAAGCAAAACGGCTGTCGGCAGGATGAACCACGCAAGAGATCTTTTCATTTCCGCTCTCCTCATTTTCGATCATCGAAGGCCGTCTTCAACCGTCCCTCACGATTTTTGAAGTTCCATATTATCCATCGTCTGCATGGCCGCTTCAGGCTTGATAACAGATAAAGCCTCCGGTTGTCCGTTCCCTATACATTTACGCTGCAGGGACGCATGAGTCCAATGTTTTCTCCGGCAGGCATCGCTTCGTACGCATTTTGAACATTGCCGGTCTTAAGGATCGTGTATATCTTGAAGCTCACGGCTTTTGCCGGACGGAATCTTCTCCCACCAGGGCACCGAAATTCAAGCGGCCCCAAGGGGGGATCAGAAACGATACTCGAGGCCGACGAGAGCGGAATGGTTGACCACCGAACCGACACGGCCGCTCTCGTAGGAGTAGGTGTACTCCAAAGTGCCCAAAAGGGATTTGCTGAAGCTGTAACCCATGTTGATCCCGTAGGAATGCCGATCGACGGTGTCCTTGATGACGTACTCGTCGAAAGCGGATGAGAAGCCCTTCCGGCTTCCCTGCCCTTGAGCCTCGTCCCGATTCCCTTCACTTCCTCGGCCCTGATCCTGATTCTCGCCCCGATTCCCTTCACTTCCCTGGCCCTGACCGTTGACCCTGCCCTGGTTAAGGCTTCCCTGATTTTGATCCTGGCCGTTCCCGGAGCCGGCTTCTTCTCGGGGGGAACGGGTCGTGGAAACAAAGGAATCCCCATGGGCATACTCATAGCCGATCTCGGTGAAGAATGCCCGGGTCCAGTTCACACCGGCGAAAACGCCGACGGCATTCTCGCAATAGGAATAGACATCCTCTTCGGCGTTGCTGTCCGTATAATTGTAGTATTCCCCCGAATAGAATCGGGAATTCCACTTCTGCGTAAGGGTCGCCCGCAGGCCCCAGGCGATGGCTGACTGCTCCGAATCGCTTACCACTTTTCCCCGGAAGTAGGGCGCGATGTTCAGATCCCAGGAAGGTTTCAGGTGGACGGAGATTCCCGGAGAAACGGTTCCCGTCACGGAGTTGAAATCGCTTTCGGACGTATAGACCGATCCGGAAAGGATGGAGCGCAGGGTCCATTCAAGGCGTGTTTCTCCCGAAGGAGAGCGGTCGTAAGCGGCATAGGCCGAAAAAACCGTATCCCCCTTCTCGTCATCCACGGATCGGATCACGTTCGACTCATAACCCAGTTTTGTTCCAAGAACCCAGTCCGCACCCTGGGATGACGGAACGACCGAAAAAAATGCCGTTATGACCAAGAGCGGAATCATCAGGAATCTGCCCATCTCATCTCCCTTCTCTCCTTTCTTCACTCCCTATCTTCTTCCCCTGCCACCCGAACCCATCCCGCGGCCGCTGCCGTCGCCGCGCAGGGGGGAACCGAAGCCTCTCCTGCCTTCACCGGGAAGGCCGCCGCCCCGCCAAAAGGGGGAGCCGTCCGCGCCGCGAAAGATGAGGAACTTGTCCAGAGGGATGATCTGGATTTCCTGGGCGATCAGGTACAGCTTTCCATCCCGGCCCAGCGTTTTCGAGCCCAGTACCCGGACATCCATCCCTTCCATGGAATTGCCTTTCAGGTCATTCCAGTACCACGAGGGAGAGGCCAGGACCGTGTAGACTTCCCGCCCGGCGGCAACGGAAAACTCTACGGGGCCGCTCTTCGGGATCCGGATATGGGAGGCCTTCCCCCGAATGATGCCCACGGTGTTGATGTCGAAGCCGTCAGGGTAGCGAATGCCGCTTTCGGGCAGGACGGTTCCGCCCGCCGCCATTGCTGCGGACACGAGCAGGAAAAGGACGGCCAGGAGAGAGGAAACGACCTGTACCGTCCCCCGCCATCCCCGGGTGCTCCGATTGCCGGCTTGCCGGTGCGCTATCACCTGTGCCCTTGCATAAATCATGCTTCTTTCCCCTTTATTCCACTTTACAGATCATGGAGCAAGGGCGATGCCATCGCAACATTCATGCGTAACAAATTGAAATCACTGATTATTATCTGACCGTTATCCCCTCTGCGGGCCGGGTGTGCGCAGAATCTGCATCGGCGGAAAAAGCCTGGTCTTTCGCCTAAAGGCCGTACTCCTTGAGGCGGTACTGCAGGGTTCGCACGGATATGCCGAGAAGCTCCGCCGCCCTTCTTCTGTTCCCCCTGGTTTCTTCGAGTGCCTGCTGGATGAGTTCCCTTTCGCTGGATTTGAGGAGACCTTCGGCCAGTTCCCTCCGCTCCGGTTCGGTTTCCAGATTGAGAAGCGAGGCGTCAATGATGCCTGCGGAAAGGATAACGGCCCGTTCAAGAACATTCTGCAGCTCGCGGATATTTCCCGGCCAGCTGTAGGCCAGCAGAGCCCTCTTTCCATCCGCGGAGATTCCCTCGATCCGTTTTCCGAAGGACCGCCCGTATTTTCCGGCAAAGTATTCCGCCAGGGGAACGATGGCTTCCCGGCGTTGACTGAGCGAGGGGAGCACGATAGGAAAGACATTCAAGCGGTAGTACAGGTCTTCGCGAAACCGGCCCTCGGCAACGGCCGCCTTCAAATCCCGGTGGGTTGCCGAAATAATCCGCACGTCGACGGTAACGATCCGGTTGCCGCCGACGCGCTCGAAGCTCTTTTCCTGAAGCACCCGGAGCAGCTTGACCTGGATTGCCGGCGAAATGTCGCCGATCTCATCGAGGAAAAGGGTGCCGCCGTCGGCAAGCTCGAACCGGCCTTTGCGGAGGGCCGTGGCCCCGGTGAAGGCCCCTTTTTCGTGTCCGAACAGTTCGCTCTCCAGAAGGGATTCGGCCAGGGCTGCGCAGTGGACACTCACGAAAGGCCCGTCCCTGCGGGGGCTCAGCTGGTGGATCATCCTGGAAACGAGTTCCTTGCCCGTTCCGCTCGGGCCGGAAACCAGGACGGTCGCGGTTGTCGGGGAGACCTCCTCGACCATCCGCTGAATCGGCTCCATCGACTTTCCCAGAAAGATCAGTTCCGCGGGCGGGTACTGTCTGCCCAGCTCTTCCGCAAGCAGAGACAGTTTCTGCTCCTGGTCCGCCTCCTTCAGCACCCGGCGCACCACGCGGCGCAGCTCTTCGGGGTTGCTGAAAGGCTTGGTCAGGTAGTCGGAGGCGCCGACTTTCATCGCCTCTACGGCGTTGCCGATCGATCCGTAAGCGGTGATGATGATCCATCGCGCTTCGGGGCGCAAGGCCCGGCCTTCCCGGATCAGGTCCAATCCGGAAATGTCCGGCATGCGCAGGTCGGTGAGAACCAGATCGAAATCTCCGCTCTGGAATTTGCCCAGCCCTTCCCGGCCGGATGCCGCCTCTTCGACACGATGGCCGTCCTCTTTCAGGATTGTGGCCATGAAAGAGCGGAGGAGGCGGTCGTCATCGACAACAAGAATAGATTTTCCCATGACACTCCCTTTCAAGCAGAAGGCAGCCGGATGGTCAGAACGGCCCCGGCGGCATCCGGCCGGTTGCTCAAGGCAATGGTCCCTCCCATGCCCTCGATCACCTTCCTGGCATAGGCAAGGCCGAGACCGGTACCGTCGGTCTTCGTGGTGAAGAACGGCGAAAAGATCCGGTCGGTCTTCCCCTCGGGAAGGCCGATGCCGTCATCCACAATGGACACGTTCACCCAGCGGTCGTCAAGGGAGGCGACTATCCGGATCGTGCCGCCCTGTCCGGCGGCTTCCCGGGCATTCCGGATGCCGTTGATCAGCGTGCGGTAGAGCTTTTCCCGGTCCGCTTTCACCCGCACGCCTTCTTCAATATTCACCTCGATGGGAATCTCCCCCTGTCCTTCCCTTGACACAACAACCTCCCCGATTGCCTCCCGGACGACGGGCAGGAGATCGACGGGCATCAGGGAAAAGGCCTCGTCTCTCGCAAAGAGGAGCAGCTCGTTGACAAGCGTTTCGATCCGGCCAGTTCCCTGCAGCACCGCGGCCAGGGCCATCTTGGCCGGCAGGGAGTCCTCTGTTTTTTCGTGGGCCCACTGCGCGTAGCCTTTCACGCCGGCAAGGGCATTGCGGATCTCATGAGCCAGCACGGCGGTCATGCGGCCGATGAGGGTGAGGCGCTCCTGCTCTTGCTGCCGGGCCTGCAACTTCAGCGCTCTTGTTGCCGTCCGCTCCAGGAAGAAGCCCCCGGTCCACAGGAGCAGCAGGGCGGAGCCGACGATCCACCGCATCCTGTTCGTCCAGGACGCAACCATTTCCGACTGGGTGGTGTGGAGGATGAGGCGCAGAAGTTCCGTGCCGCCATCCGGCCGGTGCAGGGTGAAATTGAACTCATAGCCGGGGACGCCCGTTCCCATGATGATCTGCCGGCTGGTTGCCGGCCCGGGCTGCCATCCCCCCCTTTCTGCTTCGGTCAGGCGGGTGCCGACCCGGCCGGGATTGGTGTGATAGAGGATCATTCCGTCCGCCGCAGCGATCAGGGCATAGGCTATGACGCGGTCGGAGAGAACCTCCTGAATCTGCTCCGTCCCTCCGCTTCCGTAGAGGCGAAGGGCGTTTTCCGCAGCCGTGGACAGCGCCAGGGCGGTGTTTTCCAGGGACTTCGCGGCAAGGGAGCGGGCGATGCCCACGTTCTGGGAGGTGACGTAAATGAGGGCAGCGGAGAAAAAGGTCAACAGCAGGAACAGGCCCATTCGGAAGAAATTATGCTTCATTGACACACCAGGATGGATTCATGGGACGTCGCTTCTTGTCGCCTCTTTGTGACTTTATCTCTTAGTGACTTTATATATGGGAATGATCGTTTTGAAGTCAAGAAAAGGCGAGAAAAGAAATACCGCTTCCGGCGGTATGCAGGATTTGCAGAAGTTGCGCAGAAGCTGCACCGCACGGTCCCGGAAAGGAAGCGCTGCCACAGTGCAAATTTCAAGCAGAATCAGTGACTCCGAACGGTACTTCCCCCATGGCACATGTCTTGCCCTATAGGGCTTCAACAGGGCATCGCAAGGGCGGTGCAAGTAAAATCATTTATGAGGAGGGAAAGTCAAATGAAGAAAAGATTGGCAATGAGTGTAGCGGTCGTCACGGCCCTGATGTTTCTGGGCAGCGGGTTGAGCTTTGCAGGAAATGGTGCAGGCAAAGGCAATGGATCGGGGAAGCGTGATCGGAATCGTTCCTGCCAGAGCCTGAGCACGGACAATTCAGGGATGACGTTGGCCGCTGACCGGAAGCAGGATCGTGATCGGAAGCGTGATCCGAAGCGTGATGGTTCCTGCCAGAGCCTGAGCACGGACAATTCGTGGATGACGTTGGCCGCTGGCCAGACGCGCGATCGTGATCGGAAACGTAATGGTTCCTGCCAGCTGAGCACAGATAACGCGGGGATGACCTTGGCCGCAGTCCATAAGCGCACTCGGAATCGTGATGGTTCCTGCCAGCTGAGCACGGATAACGCGGGAATGACCCTGGCGGCTGATCGGAAGACTGATCGGAAGCGTGCTCGCTCCTGCTGATCCAGGTTGAGTGACGAGGTCCGTTAGCGTTCTCTCATCACTCTGTAATTTCTTTAGCGCAGTCTTTCCGGATGGGATTGAGAATTCGCACCTTCTCAGTCCCATCTTTTTTAACTTTATGCAGCATCCTGCAGGCTGAATGTATTCCACCTTTTGTCGGCACACTCTCCCGCGGTTCACATTATTCGGCGGCAGAGTCGCCGATAGCACTGATTTGGAAGGGTGAAAAAATTTCCACCCTTCCTCCTACCATGAATTCGTATAGAGTATTGTTTACATGATCTTGGAGATAGC
>CAZKRB010000077.1:0-12135 GCA_964555065.1 uncultured Syntrophus sp. | reverse complement strand
CCGTCAGGCCGAAGGTGGCCTCCCGGACCAGCTTGCGCATGCTGAAGTTCGTCACCCGGTTCCAGGGGCAGACGCTGTCGCACAGACCGCACTGGAAGCACCGTTTGAAGGCGTCTCCGCCGTGCGCCTTGATTTCCGTTACAATCTCTTTGAAGGGGGCTATCGTTTCCACGGGTTTCCTTCCTTAATATTCTTCTCTTTTATTCTTTACACTCGGCGGTGACGCCCTGTTGAGCCATCCGGGCAACCGCACTCATGACCTTGTCCAGACCGAAGCGGTCCGCCAAGCTTTCCAGTCCGATTTCCATCTCCTCGGGCTTCGCCTCTTCCACGCACGCCTCTTCATACTCCACGTAAGTCAGGGCGCCGGTCCGGCACACCTGGACGCACATGGGTTCTTCCAGGGGAGGAACGTTCTCACACATGTCGCAGGCGATGGGAAGGCCGGAATCGGGTTCCTTGAACCAGTCCCGGGAGGGGCAGGAAGCCCCGCAGAAGGAGCACTGGGGATACTCGATTCCCCGAATCACATAACTATGCCGGCCGCTGCAGGCGGCCTTGGTATAATCCCCGCCACGCACCGGGACATACACGTCGTTCTGCTCGTCAATGACCATTCGAATCCGGGCCCGGTCCGGGTTGATGCTGCTGTATTTCGGCTTGGCATGAAAAGCCGAACAGGCCAGCTCACAGGCCCGGCAGCCGATGCATTTATCCAGATTCACCTTTATTTCCTTTACCAATGTCTTTACGCTATCGCTCACGGTTTTTACCCCCTGACTTTATTTCCCTTCTAATAGTGACGGAACTTCTTGCTTGACATACTCTTCGTCCCCGGTCAGGATCCCTCTCCTGATGAGGTCTTCTGCCACGTCGCCCAGCCCCAGTTCCTCCAGCCTCCCCTTGGTGGGAATGCCGTCCATTGTCCAACCCTTGAATTCGTAGTAGGCATCCAGGTGCTTCTTTTCCATTTCGGGATCCCGGATCGCCCAGTGGTCTTCCGGCGGCTTCTCCACATCCCGCCGCAATCCTCTTCGGACATTGATGGCTCTCAGCAGATTCCGGTTCCTCTGGGCGATTTCCCAGAGCTTGTCCGGATCCATATCCATCCCGGTGGCCAGGGAGATGAACTCCGGAAGGTTATAAATATGGTAGGGGGGCGAACCGCCGAATTGGCCCCGGAAGGACGACAGCCAGGCGCAGGTCCCGATGGCGTCATCGACGAAATGCATCGTTTCATTCCAATCGCAGGACTCGACGGCTGCATGGATGGGCATGTGCTGCCGGGGCTCCCATTCCATAAAATACTTTTTAAATTTCTCCGGCGCCGCACTCCATTTCTCCACAAACTTGATTCGCTTCTCCAGCTTCAGGGGCGCCTGGGGAAAGGACCCTTCGATCTGGGTGATGTTCATCTTCTCCCCGGTGCAGTACATGAGGTAGAAGGGGAAATTGACGATGCCCAGCTTCAGCGGCACCTGCTCCACTTTCTTCGTGGTATTGTGATCGTATTCCTCAGCGCCCCGGCCGATGATCCGGGCTGCCTGGTAAACCCCATGGGCCAAGGCATCGCCGACCATTCCCTTCCGATGAACCATGATGTCCAGCAGATAGAAGAACCTCCCCCGGTTATCCTCGGGGAAGTCCGGCAGGTCTTCACTGGTCAGGATCCCCGCTTCGTAAAGCTCCATGGCGAAGGCGAGCACCTGCGGCGTGGAAAATCCGTCCAGTCCATACTCGGTTGTCAGGCCCAGGATATCGTAATTGAAATCGATCTCTTCAAAGGCCGCCATGGTGTAAGTCAGCTTGTTGAAGCATTTCAGATGATAGGTGGAGCGACCCGGGTAGGAGATCAGATAATGGCAATCCTTCGGGCAGTTGTAGCAGCTCGTGTCGCGGAGGCGGATCTTTTTCCAAAGCGCCACCCATCGCTCTTCCCGCTCTTTGCTCCAGTAACCTTTCCTTCGGACCCGTGCGTTGCCCCAGGCGAAATTGTCCACATGGAAGCTTTCGTTATGATCGTGGGCCATGGGGTCCCCGGCATTTGGGTTCTCATGGATTTCCTTGTACTTCACCTGGCTTTTCGCCCAGAGTTCGGCAGGATGGGCCACATTGACGTCCTTCGTTCCCCGGATCGCGATGGCCTTCAGCCGTTTCGATCCCATGACCGCGCCAACCCCGTGCCGAGCGGCGCTCGAATTGTAATGTTCGATGCTGGCCGTATAGACCATGTTTTCTCCGGCCTGCCCGATCGCCGCCACCTGCACTTTGGGTTCCTTCAACTCCTTGGCAAGGATTGCCTGGGTTTCCCGGGTTCCCTTCCCCTGGAGAAAGGCCGCATCGCGCAGTTCCACTTTGTCATTGTGGATCCACAGATAAACCAGCTTGGGGGACTGACCCGTGAGGATGATTTTGTCATAACCGGCAAACTTCAGTTCCGGCCCGAAGTTCCCTCCCATCAGGGAATTTACATACAGACCCGTCTGCGGAGAAATGGTGCTGACACTGGTGCGATTCGCGCCGACCACCGGTGTGCCATGCAAAAGAGCGGCACTGAAGATGAGGGCATTATCAGGGGAAAGGGGATCGACTTCAGGACCAACCCTGTCCCACAAGATTCTCAAAGCGGTACCCTGCCCCCCCAGATAAAGTTCGGTTAACTTAGGATCCGTTGCCACCCGCTTGATGGTTCCGTGGGTTAGATCGACTTCTAAATTAAACCCTGTTTCTGCGTATCTCATTTTTTTACCTCTGCTGTTTTTTTACCCTGCCCTAAATTGTCCTGATCCGGATAAAGCCTTCTCCCAGGGAGCGCCAAGCTACCCTTTCAGGATCTCCCTTTTCATGAGGTCTTCACTCACGTAATCCAATCCCAGGCTGTCCAGCGTCTCTCTGGTTGGAATCCCGTCCTTTGTCCAACCCTTGAATTCATAATACGCATCGAGAAGCTTCTGCTCCGCCTCGGCATCCCGTTCCTTCCAGTGGCCTTCCGGCGGCTGCTCGTCAGCCCTTCTCATGCCCCTCCTCACATTGATGGCTCTGACCAGATTGCGGTTCCTTCTCGCAATTTCCCAGAGCTTTTCCGGATCGAGCTCGATCCCTGCTGCCAGCAGGATGTACTGTGGAAGATTGTAAAGGTGATAGGGAGGCCGGCCACCGAACTGTCCGCGGAACGAAGACAGCCAGGTGCACATTCCGATAGCGTCGTCGATGTAATGCATGGCCTCATTCCAGCCGGCAACATTGACCGCCGCTTCGAGGGGAAGCTGCTGGCCCGGCTCCCATTCCAGGAACCATTTTTTGTATTTCTCCGGAGCGGCGTCCCAACCTTCTACGAATTTTTTCCGCTCCTCCGGATCGGAAATGGGTTGCCGGGGGAAGGAACCTTCGATCTGAGTGATATTGGTTTTGTCTCCCGCCGCATACATCAGGAAATAAGGGGTGTCGACCTTTTCCTGCCGCAGAGGGGCCTGCTCGATCTTCTTCGTGATATTGCGAGCATAGGCTTCTGCTCCCCTGTCAATCTGGCGGGCCGCCTCATAGAGGCCTTTGGCCAGCGCATCGCCGACCCCTTCCCGCTTGGCGATTTTTTCAGCCAGATAGGTAAATCGCCCTTCGATGTCGGCGGGAAATTCCGGCAGCTCCGCATCCGTTAAAATGCCGGCCTTGAAGAGGTCAACGGCAAAGGCAAGGGCGTGATGCATGGAGAGTTCATCCAGGCCGTAATCCTGAAGTGCGTAGAGGACATTATAGTTAAGCTTCGTGTCCGGGTAGGCTGATTTGGCGTAGGCAAGCTTGCAGTAAGACTTCAGAAAATATTTGCCGGACTGCGGAAGGGAAACAACCTGATGACACTCCTTCGGACAGTTGTAGCAAGCCGTTCCGCGAAGCATCTCGCTGGTTTCAACAACCGTCTCCTCCATCTCTTCCATGACCTGGCTGTAATTTTCCCACTGCAGATAGGTCCGAACGTATTCAAGACGCACCTGCCACTCATCCTGAAGCGCTTTGTCCCAATAACCTCTGGCGTGCCCCTGAGCTTCTCCCCAGGCGAAATTCTTGACGTGCCAGGCCTCGTCCCCTTCGCGCAGGAAAACGTCCCCGCAGGAAGGATTGTCGTAAATCCCCTGATACTGGCTGAGGCACAACTCCCAGAGAGCATCCGGCCGGGCGACTTTGACTTCCCTGTTCCCCCGAACAGCGATCGCCTTCACTCCCTTATCTCCCATGACCGCGCCGACCCCTTGAGAGGCGCTGGAGTTGGAATGCTCGATGGTCGCCTGGGCAACCCGGTTTTCTCCGGCAATCCCGATGGCCGCCACCTGAATTCTGGCGTCTTTCAATTCCTGCTGGATGAGGGCGGCGGCTTCACGGGCGCTTTTTCCCTGGAGATGGCTCGCATCTCGGATCTCCACCTTGTCATTGTGGATCCACAGGTAAACGAGCTGGGGAGACTTGCCGCGGATGATGATCTTGTCGTATCCGGCGTGCTTCATTTCCGGCCCGAAGAATCCTCCGAATCCGGAATTGACATAAAGGTTTGACTGGGGGTTGATGGTGCTGACACTGGTGCGGTTGGCGCCTGGAACAGGCGTGCCGTGCAAAAGACCGGCACTGAAAATAAGCAGATTATCAGGAGAAAATGCTTCAACTTCAGGAGGAACCCTGTCCCACAGGATCTTTGCTGCCGAACCCTGCCCTCCCAGGTGAAGCTCTGCTAATTTCGGATCCGTCCGTACCCTCTCAACGTTTCCTCTGTTTAGATCTACTTCTAAATCAAATCCCGTTTCTGCGTATCTCATTTTTTTACCCCTAAATATTGATCAACAGATCGCTCCTGCTGGCAAGACAGATACTCTCTGTATCTTCATTACACTTTTACGTGCGGTTTAGCCACATCGTACTTACTTTGTCAAGCAAAAATTTGAACAATGCTCATAAATATTATTGCCTGACTATGCCTTTCCACCCAGTATTGTAATAAATCAATATATCAGGTAAATCTATATCTTATGCTTTTATTTATTGAAACAGCGTTCACATCTAGGCTTAATTACGATTTGGACTCTCCAAACTTAATTGAAGTATGCTCAGCACTGTCATTACATGGCGCACAGATACTTCTCCATGATCCACCACACCCCTTTTTATCAATATCCGGATACTATTTTTAAATGACTCACTGACAGCCAAAGACGACCGGTATCATTCAGACCGACCTGAAGGGAAGGATTCAAGCAAGGCTTGCTTTGCCTTTATGAGTTTGTGAACCTGCGGGGAAGGGCAGCTCCCGGACTTCTTGACAGCTGCCTGTTGGCCGTTGCCCCCTCTGCCGTTCATCTTTGCCGAAGGTGGACATGACCTACTCTTGCCGGGAAGTGCGCTCAGGGGAATTGAGTCAGGTGGATAGGACCAAGGGAAGGAAAATCCCGGGTTGGGCCGAGGGGAGACAGCCAGCGCTTTTACTGCCGGCAAAAAGGGAGAGCGTCAGCGGCCTTACGGTTGCCAAAAGGGGAGCGGGCCAGCGTTTCTTACTGCCGCTCTTTCAGGTTGCCCGGGCACCCAGCGATGCCCGGGCCGGAAACGCGGAGAGCACTCTTTACCCTCACTGGCGACATGTTGATTTGAATATCGGCATTACATTGGAACGCTTCGGAAAACCCCAAGGAAGCCCCGGTCTGTCATTTGGTGCTTGGTTTTTCCTTGGAAGTTTTTCCTGTCAGCGCAAAAAAAGCTGCTCCAATTCCTTGTTGCACAAGGAAGGCAATATCGCCCAGCGAACATGGGATCCGTTTTTCTGCACCTTTAACGTGTTCTGGTTGATTCCCTGCACGGTTCCATGAATGATCTCGCCATTTTTTGTCCGTCGAAACCATACCCTGTCACCGATGGAAAACTTTCCCCGCTCCTCCCTCTCCCGCTCCCTTTCCTTGTCCCGAATCAAAGCGACAAGGTGTTTATTTATTTCATGCAATTCCTCAATGCTCTTATTTTCCAATCCCACCGCAATCTCCATCATCGACCTCCATTGACCCTGTTTGCCCTGCAATTCAGATCTTAGGGTTTTTTATTTATTGATGCCGCGGCGCTTCGGCTTTGAAGCATCTGCCGTTGGCTTTCCGCGGACCGCCCAGGAACAACTAGCTACAATACAAGCATTGCTTAGTCAAGAAAAAAAATGAACGTTACTCATTTTTGTTATCACGGATCTGAATATTCAGGGATTAAAAATCGGTCTTCCTGAAAATATAACCTAGACTAAATACGATCACTATGGCAGATAGAGGATAATTGTCTTACCGGAAAAAATAATGAGCTTTATTCATTTATGGCAAAACCATGAAGAATCGGTGGATTTCCCAAAAATGGATCTGCCGAAAAAGTAATTTTCGGGAGGGCAGGACGTTACCAAAATATGTGAACGATATTCATTTTTCGCAACTGCCCATAAGAAAATATAGTTATGTCAATAAATACAGATTGACAAATACATTTTAATGACTGATGATGAACATCATTCATTTATTTCAAAGAGGCTTTTCCCTTGGCAAAGAAAAAAGATCTGAGAAAACGGCAGATACTCCAGGCAGCGGTCGAAGTCTTCGGCAACAGCAATTTCCAGAGTGCCGGCATTTCGGAGATCGCCCAGAGAGCGAACATAGCCGAAGGTACGATTTACCAGTACTTCAAGAACAAGGAAGATCTTTTCTTTTCCATTCCTGCGGAGAAAACGGAAACGTTCTGCGAGGAGCTGGATCTTCACCTCGAGGGAATTCATGATGTCCTCAATAAGATAAGGAAGTTGACCTGGTTCTACCTCTATTTTTTTAAAACCAATCCGGAGTACGCCCGAATCTTGATGCTCGAGATGCGCGTGAACAGAAGCTTTTTCAAGTGTAAAACCTTTGATAAAGTAGCGATGTTCAACAACAAAGTCCTGGATCTGATCCTGGAAGGACAGCAACAGGGCCTCATCAGAGGGGATGTCGATGGGCGTGTCATCCGTGAGCAGCTTATGGGCTTTCTGGAGCACCGCGTCACCGGCTGGCTGCTCAAAGAGGAAAAGGAAGATCTTCTGAAAAATTATGGAGAGATCAGCGACCTGGTTTTTAATGGGATTAAACCTGCCGCTTAGGTAAAAATCTGTAAAGCGGCAAAGGGGGATGTTGGAATTGTTTGTTGAAGAGGGAAAAAGGATGCGTATGGAATTTGTTATGCTTATTATAGCATAAATCATCTCTTGTCTTTTTTCCCGGAGGAAAAAGACCATTGCGCTGTGGATTATGCTATAAATAGCTTAAATTTAAAACCTATTTCAGGAAAAGGAGAAGGAACCATGGAACACAAAACAGTGATCAGCGACTGCATGTCATGCGTTTGGGACTGTGGCATCAAGGTCACGCTGGAAGACGGAAAAATGGTAAAGGTGGAGGGATTGCCCGAGCATCCGGTCAGCAAAGGGTATATCTGCCCCCGGGGAGAGTATCTCGCCGAATTTGTCTATTCACCGGACCGCATTAAATATCCCATGCGCCGCACAGGCAACTCCTGGGAACGGCTCAGTTGGGACGAAGCCCTTGATTACGCCGCTGAAAAGCTGGCGGCCCTCAAAGAGAAGTACGGCGCCAAGGCTCTAGCCATTTTCTGCGGCTCCATGGGCGTGGAAAATATCGAAGTGGCCGGATTTGCGCAGCGATTCAAATCAGCCTACGGAACCCCCAACCTGCTGTCCGTGGAAAACATCTGTTACCGCTCCCGGATTCTTGCCCGTCAGATGACCTTCGGACGCTACCCCATGGATTATCCACCCGATGCGCACTGCATCATTCTCTGGGGCCATAACCCGGATGGATCCAAGGGGATGCTGGCCGACATGATCCGGGACAAAATCGAAAAGAGGGAGTTGGACCTGATCACCATTGACCCCAAACGGACGCAGCTCTCCGAGCTGGGGCTTCACCTGGCAATTCGGCCGGGCACGGACGGCGCCATCGGGCTGGCTATGCTCCACGTCATCATCAACGAAGGTCTCTACGACAAGGAATTTGTGGAGAAATACTGCATCGGCTTTGACGAGCTGAAAGCGCATGTCCAGCAGTACACGCCGGAGTGGGCGGCGGAAATTACCTGGGCTGCCGCCTCGGATATCAAAGCCATCGCCCGCATCTTCGCCCAGTCCAAACCCGCCTGCATCGTCCAGGGGATCAACACGCTTGATCAGCACGTCAACGGCCTGCAGCTTTCCCGCCTGCTGTCCATCCTGCAGATCGTCACCGGAAACATTGACAAGCCGGGCACCTGGGTCACGATCCCCTTCCTGCGCATGACCGACCTCCGTCTGCCCATGGACGAGGTGCCTATCGGCGCCGATCAGTATCCGCTGTTCTACTCCCTCTGGGGCAGAAAATCACCTTACGGCATCGCCACCCTGTTCCCCCAGGCCGCCCTGGAAGGCAAGCCCTATCCGGTTCGCGGTGCGATCGTAGCCGCAGCCAACCCGGCGGTTTCTTTCCCGGAAGCGAACAAGTTCATTGAAGCCTTCAAATCCATGGACTTCCTGATGGCCATCGACATCGTCATGACGGAAACCGCGGAAATGGCCGACCTGGTTCTGCCCGCCTGCACCTTCATGGAGAAGGATGCCCTGGCTTACGTCTATGGCGTCGTCCATGGCGAACCCTTTGCGATGTATCACAAGAAAGTCATCGAACCGATCGGTGAGTCCAAACCTGACTGGTGGATCTGGACCGAACTGGCACGGCGGCTGGGCTTCGGTGAGCTGTTCCCCTGGAATTCCGACGAAGAAGTGATGGATCACCTTCTGGAACCCAGCGGTATTACCGAGGAGCTGAAGGCAAGCGAGATGGGACTGTATTTCGACAAGCAGGACTACTTCGCCTACGAAAACAAGAAGATCAACACTCCCAGCGGAAAGATCGAAATCTACTCCAAGACGCTGGAAGAAGCCGGTTATGACCCGCTGCCGAAATATCTGGAACCGGCGCAGAGCCCGATCAGCACTCCGGAACTTGCCAAGAAGTTCCCCCTGATTCTGATCAGCGGCGCCCGGCGGCAAGCCTTTACGCATACCCAGATGCGGCACGTCCCGCACCTGCGCGCACAGGAGCCGGAACCCTTTGCGGAGATGCATCCGGCAACCGCCGCCCGTTACGGCGTAAAGGACGGGGAGCGCATCAAGCTATCCACCCGCAACGGCAGCATCACCATGCGGGCAAAGGAAGAGCCGAGGCTTCTGCCCGGCATCGTATCCGTTCCCCACGGCTGGTCCCAGGCGAACGTCAACCTGCTGACCGACATGGATGTCCGCGACCCGATTACCGGCTATCCTGACTTCAAGGCCCTGCTGTGCAAGGTTGAATCCGCCCAGTAAGTTTTAACAGATATTTCGCAAGATATCTTCAGGAACAGGAATTGGAGGCGGCAGAGAGCCTCCAATTCCTGTTGAATTTTGAACATGTTTGTATTATTAGCATCCCATCCCCTGACGATCCGTCAACCAGGAATAACATAGAAAAATCTTTCTTTTCCGGAGCGCCCATGAAACAGGCACTGATTATTTCCGACATGCTCGAGGATTTCATCCGGCTGGATGGCCCTCTGCCCATGGGAGAAGAAGGTCACAAAATTATCCCCAACCTTCAGAAGCTGATCCGGTTCTGCCGCGAGAAATCCATCCCTGTCGTTTATTCCAACGATGCCCTGAAACCCGACGATTTTCTCTTTACGTCCCGGATGAACCCCCATGCCATCCGTGGAACGGCCGGCGCCCAGGTCATTGAAGAGCTGAAGCCGGCAGCGGGAGACCTGATCGTCGACAAGCCCCGGTTCAGCGCCTTTTTCAAGACGGACCTCGACGTGACTCTGAGGGAAATGGGGATAGAGACGGTCGTCATTGCGGGCATTTCCACCGAGGTATGCGTTCTGAGCACAGCCTATGATGCCGTCTGCCATGATTTCAAGGTTATCGTACTGGATGATTGCTGTGCCTCCCGCTTCCCCGAGACACGGGACCGGGTTCTCTTTCTACTGAGGAAAACTCCCCTTTATCCCCTGCTCAAAGTCATGAGCCTGACGGATTTTCAGCAAACGGTCTAACCCTCATGCCCGGGACGGGCCCAACGAAGGATAAAAATAATCATTTGTTGGGATTTATTTTCATATCAAAGGGGAGAGGGAGATTCCGGAAGTGGTTTTCCGGCGGGGGTTTTTGCTGCGGGCAGGGTCAAAAAAGCCCTCTTTGTTCCTTTTGGGAGCTGCCTTATCGTTCCAGCCGCTGATTAATTTCCCGGGCAATCCCTTTCAGCAGCTCGCTCAAACTCAGGGCCGCCTCCGGTGGGATCTGCTGCTTTAGTCCCACGACCCAGACGGCGGCCTGAATCTGCCGGTTAGGGGTTTTTATTGGAACCCCCACGGCCACCATCCCTTCCATATACTCTTCCCGGTCCAAGGCAATGCCTTCGCTGCGGACCTTGTCGATCTCCTTCAGGTATCTCTTTTTATCCATGATGGTCGCGGGACTGTACTTCCTGAAGTCCGTTTTTTCCAGAAGCCCGGCCACCTCGGCTTGGCTTAACTGAGACAGCATGGCCTTGATCCCCACCCCTCCAAGTGCAGGCATCTGCATGCCGATTTCCGAAGAAAGCCTGATCCCATGAGCGGAATCCGCCTTGTCGATCAGCACGGTTCTCAAGTCGGACCGGATCCCTAAGAAGGTCGACAGCTTTGTCTCCTGATTGATTTTTTCCAGGTAAGGATGAACCACCTGGATCAGTTCCGAACGTTTGCCCGAAGCACTCCCCAGCATGTAAAGGCGGGGGCCGAATCCGAATTTACCGCCCCCCAGATCCTCCAGAACCTTCAGGTCGATCAGGGTGTAGATCATGTTGAAAACCGTACTTTTGTTCAGCGCCAATTTCTTTGAAATGTCACTGATCCCAAAAGGCTTGTCCGTCTTCGAAAGCAGGTCCAGGACAGCGAAACACTTGTCAACCGCGGGTACGCTTTTGTAAGCAGGGGGCATGACGACCTCCTTTTCGTTCCATAGAGAAAACTGCCTTTCCCTCTATCACACGGACTAGAATTCGTCAATTTATAAATAATATCGATTATATATCATTTTTGACACAAGCAGGTATGGGGTTCCGGTCGGCTGGTAGGATTCGGATGAGGCGCCTCGGGTCGATCCCTAGCCGATGCTGAATGGCTTGAGGAAATGGTCGACAAACTTCTGGCTGGATTTGAAAAGTATGGTCTTTAACAGCGCGTCAGAACATGAAGCGGAATCCGTGTTCATTGGCGCGGTCATGGTAGGCCGGAACAACGTGCAGATGGAAATGCTCATGTTCCTTTCCGGAATTGAGACCTTCGTTGAAGCCGCAGGAATAGCCTTCCGGAACAAGCTCGGATTCCCTGTTGATCAAGTCGATGGCATTGTTGCAGCGGTCGATGACCCGAATATCCGACTCCTCCGCCATGGAAGCAAAATATTCATACCGCCCCACAAAATCAATCTCGCGCCAGCGGTTCGTCAGGATGTCCAGGGTCGCTCTTCTTATTTGCAGGTATTCCTGGTCCGTGAGTTCGGCCAGGGTGACCACGTGCCTCAGGGGAATCACCAAAAAATGACCGACATTTTTCGGACAGAACTCCACGACGGCGGCGCATAGAGGGTCGCGATAAAAAATGTTGTAGGATTTTTTCTCGATCATTTCACAGAATACGCATGGGTTCATAGAGGCCCTGTCCCCCCCCCAAATAGTCGTTTCGGCCGTGGTTCAGCTGTCCCCGGCTTTTTCCCGTTCAGAATTGCCCCGGGAGCCTGACGAATAACCGGACGGCTTCCCAGCGATAAAAAAAGGACTTAACCGGATCCGGCTAAGTCCTTGATTCGTATGGTCGGTCAGAAAATGATGGCACGGTCGACACCCGAAATCCATGTCTTTCCCGTTCTTCCGTTCCTTGCGATAGATTCTCTCTGTGCCTTCAACCCGTTTTTCCTGCGCGCCGCCTTTTCCGCGAAAGTTCAGGGCGCCGTGAGGCCCTGGACCAGGACGAAGGCGGCCTGCAGGGCCTCGGTGGGGCAGAGCGGGAAGCACTGCTTGCAGGCCATGCATT
>CAZKRB010000076.1:0-12206 GCA_964555065.1 uncultured Syntrophus sp. | reverse complement strand
CGCTGTCGCACAGGCCGCATTGGAAGCATCGCTTGAAGGCGTCTCCGCCGTGCGCTTTGATTTCCGTTATAATCTCTTTGAAGGGGGCTATCGTTTCCACGGGTTTCCTTCCTAATTTCTCTTTTGATGAATCTATCCGAAATAGCTCGCCAGATTCAGATTTCGTTGCGGCCTCCCAGGGCATGGAGGGGGGAGTTCGACGTCCTGGATCAGGTTTTCTGCGTCATCCGGCCAGCGGTCCGCATGATCTTGTCCCAGCCGTACTTGTCCGCCACGGCGGCCAGCGCTTTCTCCACGGCATCCACCTCAACCTGCTCCTCCACTTCGACCTCCCGCTCCTCGTATTTCAGGACCTCCCGCAGACACCAATGCACACACATCGGCTCTTCCAGAGGGGGATCGCTCTGACACATATCGCATCCCAGCGGAAGACCGGAATCGGGCTCAACGAACCTCCCCCGGGACGGGCAGACAGCGCGGCAGAATTCGCATTCGTCGTACGATCTGTCGTCAATATTATAGCTGATTCTTCCCCCGCATTCGGCCGGGGTATACTCCCCTGCGAATATGGGAAGAAAGATATCTTTCAACGGATAACGGGTGACCTGAACTCGGGACCTTGCCGGATTATCACAGCTCCATTGCGGCGTGGAGTGAAAGCCGGAACACATGACCTCACAGGCGCGGCAGCCGTTGCATTTTGCTGCATCAACGGTAATTTTCTTTACGATCTTCTTAACTTTGGCCATCTTTCAATAACCCTCTCTTTTCCATATATTGGCGATAATATCTCGGTCTAAGCGAAGTGATCTTTTCGACGATCCCCTTACATTGCCAACCCGCAGGTGCAAAATGCTTCTTTTAGTATCCCCATTTGTACATCCGTTCTTTTTTATACGCTTCAAGCTCCTCTGCTGTCGGGGGGGGAACTTTCTTCAATATCCCCCTCTCTTCCAATTCATCCGCGACATATCCCAGATCCAGTTCTTCCAGGCGAACGCGGGTGGGAACTCCTTCATCATTCCACCCCTTGAAATGGTAGTAGGCCGTTATAAGTTCTTCCTCGAGATCGGGAAAGCGGAACTTCCAGTGATCTTCTGGCGGCTTGTCGTCGGCCCGGGTCATGCCTCTTCTCATGTTGAAGGCTCGGTGGAGATTCCGAATCCGATGAGCGATTCTCCTGTGTGAAAATTCATCCAACTCTACCCCCGTTGCCGCACTTACGAACTTGTAGTAATTGTGGCAATGAAAGGGCGGCTTGAAGCAGAACCCCGACACGCCGGAGCAGAACCCCAGGGAGTCATCGTTGACGTGGTTCTCTTCCATCCAGTCCACGATCTCAGAGGCCATGGGTGGGGGTGGGTAGTAGGGTGCCGCATTCTTGTCTCCCTTGGGCTCCCAATCCAGGAGATACTGCTTGAACCGCTCAAAGGGGATCTGGGGCCAGTCTTTCACCCACTCCTCCCGATCCTCAACCTTGCGGAAGGCCGCCTGGGGCCAGTTGCCCTCGATCGAGGTGATACTCTGTTTTTCGCTTGTAGCAAACATGAGGAAATAGAGGGGATCCAGCATGCCCAGTTTAATATTCATCTGCTCCACTCCCTTGATGAGGTTGTGCGCATAGGCCTCCGCCCCCTTGCCGATTACTTCACTCGCCTGTTTGGTTCCCAGCGCCAGAATCTTACCTATCCCCTCCCCTTTGACAATCCGGTCAAGGAGCCAGTAGAAGACACCGCTCTTGTCCTCCGGGGGTGGACAGGGAGAATAGTCGTCCGTCCCGGCAAAATCTTCTTCCGTCAGAATCCCGTCTCTTCTCAGTTCAACGGCGAAGGCCATGACCTGTGGGGCTGAGTAGGAATCCAGTCCTAAGTCAAACGTACGCTCAATGAACTCCCAACTCCAATCCAGGGAGTCTATGCCGGACCCAAAAAGATAGGAAATTTTCGAGAAGCATTTCGCCATGTAGGTGGGTTCACCCTTGCGCATGATCACTGCCCCGCATTGGGAAGGGCAGTTAAAACAGCTGATCATCCGCCGGACAGCATCTCCCTGGCTTTTTTCCCAGCTCTTCTCGATTTCCTCGGTCCAGAAGTCTTTTCTCCGGTAACGGGCATTCCCCCAGGCAAAATTCTGCGTATGCCACTTGTCCTCCGCATCCCTCATCAGCTGTGGCGCCCCGAGGCCGTCATGAATCGGCTCGACATGCCTGTGCGACAGATGATGTTCGATACGATCCTTGCTGTAGGCACGCACCTCCTCCAAATGCTTGATGAAGGCTGCTCCGTCGGCGAGCTGGACATCCGTGGTTCCCCGAACCGCGATGGCCTTGATCTTCTTGTCGGCCATGACGGCCCCTGCTCCGAGTCGACTGGCGCTCCCCCTGTCCATCTCAATGCTGGCGTAGAGCACCCTGTTTTCCGCGGCTGGGCCGATGGCGGCAACCTGGGCTTTCGGCTCGTTCAGCTCTGCCTTGAGAAGCTCCTGAGTTTCACGGGCGCCCTTGCCCACCAGATGCGCGGCATCCCGCAGTTCCACCTTGCCATCGTGAATCCAGAGATACACCCATTTGGGAGACTTGTTGCTGAAGATCACCTTGTCATAGCCGGCATACTTCAGTTCCGGCGCGAAATGTCCTCCCCCCGTGGGATAGCACAGCAGGTTGGACACCGGGGAAATGGTGATCACAAAGGTGCGATTCGTACTGAAGGCCGGTGTTCCGGACAAAAGACCATTACTGAAGATCAGGAGATTTTCCGGATCAAATGCTTTGGTCTCGGGTGTGGTCCTGTCCCAGAAGATCTTCAGGGCGCTCCCCAGCCCCCCGAAATAGGTTTCAACAGTCTTCGGGTCCGATTCCACCCGTTCAATATTCCCGGTAGCCAGATCAATTTCTAAGTAATATCCTGTTTCTCCGTACCGCATGTTTCTTCTTACCTCCGTGTATTGGTCATTCACATAAGCTGTGAAAGAGTTGACATACTGAATGTTTTTCTTGTTTTATAAATTAAGGCATAACGCCGATCATCTTCCAGTAAGGCACAGCCACCAGTAAGGAAACGAAAGCCGAAATAATATAGATCACGCCAAATAAAGTCACATGGGCCGGCGCCCACCCTCGGCCTTGCGTCATTCCTTCAGCCATCAGAAGAAAGGGCTGTTGGTAAGACAGCAGGAAGAAGTTAACGGCGATCAGGTATGCCATGGTCACGACCAGCGGATGATAACCGAAGTCCTGCAATAACGGGATCAGCAAGACAACGGTCAGCGCACAAGTGGTGAACCCCCAGGGCACGTCCACAAACCGGATAGCCATGAGCCCAAGGGTTATGACGATCATGAATAAGAGAGGTGATCCCGCTAATCCAAGGATGGGTCCGCTGATCAGGGGAGCAAACCAGCCTGATATTCCGGAAACCGCGAAGATCGGGGGCAGCGCAACGGCAACACCAAAGAACACGACCACGTCCCAGTTGATGCCGCTGCTGATCTCCGGCCCGGAAATGATTCGGAACATGACGAGGAGAAACAAGGCTCCCAGTGCCGCTGCCGGGGTTGGAATCCCGTGAATCTTCTCCGTGGAAAACATGACCAGAGCACCCACCAGCACGAGCAGGACAATCAGTTCATCGCGGGACATGGGACCCATTTTCCTGTATTCATCCTTGAACATGTCAGAAGAGATGGCGATGGCTTCTTTCGGTTTGGCAAGGATGAAAGCCAGGATCACATACACAAGGGTAACCACAAACCAGGGCAAGGCCAAAATTTTGAACCAATCTGCAAAATTAGCCATGGGTTTCAGTTCCGGGGGGAAAAATCCCTGCATGATCGGTCCGGACAAGGAACCGGTCAGCCAGCCCGTACCCGGAAATAAGCACATTCCCCAGGCAAGGAGGCAGATATAGGCAGACCCCCTGGAGCGGTATTCCAGTTTACAGGCCTCCACAATCGCCAGGGCAATGGGGATGACAATGGCCACCCTCACGGTAATGGAAGGGGTCAGTGCTGAAAGGATTACACCGATAATAAGCCAGCTCAATGCCATTGAGGCCCAACCCGCGGGAAAACTTTTCAACACCATATAGGCCAATCGTTTACCCAGCCCCGTCTTTTGCAGAACAAAACCAAAAAATAGTGCCGGAATCAGAGTCCAGACAGCGGAAGAGGTGAAGCCGCCCATCACAGCATTAAAAATTTGCGGCGGCGCTTTAAAGGGTACTTTGTTCGGGGGAAACACCAGACCCGCTTTGTAGGCAAAAAAGATGGCCAGGGTACCGCCCAGGATAACTGCGGATCCGGCCATGAAGGGCAGGTTCCCGGGACGGAAAATCCACATCCCCAAGGCAATGACGATCAAAGCCATGATATAGTGGCCCATTGACGCCAACTCGGGAGCAAAGGGTTTGACGGCAGCGATGAGCAAACCAAGAACAGCTATTGCGATAAGCCCTACCATTTTACGATCTTGCATCATACCCTTCTCCTTATTTTAAGCGAACTAGAGCCAGATGGGCCTCGCTCGGTATCCTTCGCATGTTTTCCAAGGGACGATGTGATAACGATTCATCGTTATCACATCGTCCTGTAATGAATAACCCAACCTGTTGATACAGAATTTACTTATTCTATTTTATTGTCTAAACACGGGATTGAGTCGCAATCATTTTCCTTTTTTTGCCTGCTCTTCCTCCAGCATTTTAGCTATCCTCTCCTTGAGTTCCCTCTTCAGGATCTTACCCGCAGGGCTCAAGGGGAAGTCCGTTACGAACTCCATCCGTTCAGGCCACTTGAATTTGGCAATATTCTGCCCCTGCAGAAAATCGGACACTTCCTTAAAGGTGACGGTCTGGCCATCCTTCGGAATAATCCAGGCGCAGGCCCTCTCAACAAAGACCGGATCCGGCATGGCAACGATCGCCACGTTCTTCACTTTGGGATGGGAAAGGATGATCGTCTCCATCTCTTCCACATTGATCTTTTCCCCACCACGATTAATCACGTCCTTCTTCCGGCCTTCCGTGAAGATGAATCCGGCTTCATTCATCCGGACAAGGTCGCCCAACTTGTAAAAGCCATCCTTCGTGAAGGCAGTTTTGTTGTGTTCCGGCGCATTGAAGTAACCATTTATCGTATAAGGACCCCGGGATACCAGTTCGCCCTGCTGTCCAATGGGAACGATATTTTCATTGTCATCGATGACTTTTACTTCGTCAGCCGGCGAAACCGGTCTGCCGGAACTCGTCAGGATCATATCTTCCGGGTCATCGAGACGGGTAAAGTTGAGCAGCCCTTCCGCAGTCCCGTATACCTCCTGGGGAATGACCCCCCAGTTGTCTTTCAGGGCTTGACGCAGTTGAGGGGCAAGCCTTGCGCCTCCGTTCTGAATCACTTTCAGTGAGCTGTGGTCGTATTTCTTCCAATCTTGACTGTTCAGCCACATGACATCAACCGGGACAGCGGAGGCTACGAAAGTGACTTTCTCTTTTTCTATGAGAGAAAAACAACTGTCGGCATCAATGGAAGCGGAGAGCACCCCTTTCGCTTTATTAAACCAGGCGCCCATAAAACCGAAGGAGGCGAGGGTGTAGTTGTGCGCAAAGGGAAGGATGCCCATAAATACATCGTCGCTGGTAAATCCTGCATAAGCGGCACTCGATACCGCATTATAGACATAATCGCAGTGAGTTCGGGGGATCAGTTTCGGAAGGGCCGTTGTTCCACCGGACAGGAGCATGAGAGCCACATCGTAAGGATCGGGACGGAACTTTTTAAGGTATTCGGCGGGATTATCGACTCCTAAAGGCTGGGCGAGAAGTTCATCGATGGAGATCATTCCCTCCGGTACGTTTGCACCGGTTACCAGGATATACTTGAGACTCGGTGATTTTTTCTGTACATCCTGAGCCATTTGGGCATAGTTGAAACGGCGAAACTCTGTAGGAATCAGGTATCCTACCGCCCCACTCATTTGGAAAAAGTATTCTATTTCCGTATGACGATGCGCAGCAAGTGCCAGAATGGGAATGACACCGATTTTCGTTAGCGCGAAGAGGGAGTACACACACTGCTCAATACTGGGGAGCTGAAAGACCACCTTATCTCCCGGTTTCAATCCGACTTTTAGGAATTGGACGGCAAGATGGTCGATCTTTTCACCCAGCTGACGGTAGGTGAGCCTCGCCCCATCGCAGATCAGGGCTTCCTTATCGGGAACAGCCGCGATCGATTCTTCCAGTTTCTCAGTCAGCGTTTTCCCTTCCCAATATCCGGCTTCCTTATAGCGCTTCGCGAGCTCTTCCGGCCAAGGAACAAATCCTTCTAACATGTTGACACCTCCATCAAGTTGTTTTTTGGGTATTAGGGCAAGGGATATGCCAAGGCTATATAGTAATCAATATACCAAACATATCTATATGTTACGTTATATTGTCTCTATGGTAGGTCATTCTTAGCTGGAAAATAATTATCCAGTATGAAAATTTATTTTCCAGCTACACCTGTAAACATTTACGGTTGAGTAGGTAGAATATTTCATTAGCGTATCGGTGTTGATCTCTGGAGATGTTGTAACTTGTGAGTTTAACTTGCGTTGTTTATATTTTCGGAATAATCTGAGCGCGACATCAGGACAGCGCGCCATGGTCGACTATGCTCTGGACAGCCATCCCTGAATTGCAGAGGCAGTGGTCATTGAGATTCCGCATAAATCATCGGGCGAGGAAGTGTGCGTCTATGTTGGAAAGTGAAGGATAGGCCCGTTGGTTTTCGTATTCAAACCGAAAGGAGATACAAAATGGCGATAGCGAAACTTGGCGTAATCGGCATCGGACAGATGGGATCGGGCATTGTGCAGGTATTTGCTCAGGCTGGATTTGAAGTTGTTGCCGTTGGCACACGGTCCATGACGTTGGAGAAGAGTTTAAAGGGCATCGAAAAACGGCTGATGCAACGAATCGAAAAGGGTAAACTCGCAGTTCCAGAGAAAGATGCAATGCTGGGGAGGATCCAATGGAGTACGAAGATGGAGGACTTGGCGGATTGTGACTTGATCGAAGAAGCACTCCCTGAAAATCTTGACCTTAAAAAGAAGACTTTTGCGGAGCTGGACAATCTATGCAAACACGAGACGATATTCGGCAGCAACACCTCAGGCTTGTCGATCACGGACATGGCTGTGGCAACAAAGCGGAGGGGGAAGGTCATGGGTATGCATTTCCACAACCCGGCACCGGTGATGCCGCTGTTGGAACTGGTCAAGACGATTATGACGGACGAGGACACAATCGATCAGGTCAAGGAGTGGGGAAAGACCTTAGGCAAGACGGTGGTCGTAGCTCCTGATGTGGGGGGGTTTATTGTAACACGCCTCTTCACTCCTTTTTTACTTGGCGCCGTGCGAATGCTGCAAGAAGGGATTGCAACGCGCGATGAGATCGACATCTCAATGAAGCAGGCCGTCAATCACCCAATGGGTCCGCTTGAGGTCCTGGATTTTATCGGTTTGGATACGGAATTATCGATTGCAAGGAGTCTCTATGAGGAAACGAAAGATCCAAAGTACGCTCCGCCTCTGCTTCTGATCAAGATGGTCACGGCCGGGTGGCTTGGCAGGAAGGCAGGCAAAGGCTTTTACGATTACAGGTAAGCGTGCTTTTGCAGGGCGATATTAACCCAGGCAGATGTCTGAATCGCTGCAACAGACTTCAGTATTCTCTCGTTCGATTGACTGCCGGCATGCTCTGTGGTATCGAAAAAACATGGAATTAAAAGATATCTTGTTGACCCATCGTGAAGAGATCAACCTAAAATGGAGCCATTTACTTCATGCACACTACAGTGATAATGATAAGTACAGGCAGGAATCGTTTGAAACTGTGTTTGCTATCAATCTGGAAGCGGTCGATGCAAACTATGCCGCAGTTGTAAACAGGGATTTCTCGAAGATAGACCATTTTATCGAGACGATCGCCAGAAAACGGTTTACCGGCGGTTTCATCCTTTCAGATGTTCAAATGGCTTTTGAATATTACCGGATCCTTGTCACCCCCATTCTTACGAATGAACTGCCGGGAAACGAGATCGCCTCCGCCCTGGAAAGGCTCAATAATTGCCTCGCCTACACGGTCATCAAGTTCAGCGATTATTTCCAATCCCTCCATGAAAAGGCACTCCGGGACCATGCACAAAACCTCGAACAGGAGGTCATCAAGCGGACAAAAGCTTTGTTGGAGTCGGAAGCCAAATACCGGATCCTCGTGGAAGAGATCAACGATGGTTATTTTGTAGAAAAGAAGGGGAAACTCATTTTTGCAAACCGGGCGTTCTGCGGCATGCACGGCTATCCCCTGTCGGAGGTCATCCATCAATCCTATATCAACTTTGTGGCGCCTGAATACGTGTCCAAAGTAACCGGTTATTTCGAGAAGGAGTTGAACCAGGAAAGTGAATCCGAGCAATATGCCTATCTAAGACTCCATAAGGATGGCAGTTTGTACCCCACCGAAAACAAGGTAAAGCGCATCCGGTATGAGGGCGGCTACGCATGGGCAGGCATCTGCCGGGATATCACGGAGAGAGCAAAAATGGCCGAGCGCATCCGTGAATCAGAAAAACTCGCTCACATCGGGCAGCTGACCACGTCCCTCGCCCATGAAATCCGGAACCCCCTGTCATCCATCAAGATGAGCATCGGAATGCTTCTGAAAAGTACGGACTTTGCTGGGGACAACAAAAAGACTTTGGAAATATCGGCCCGGGAAATTTCGCATCTGGAGCGGATCCTGACAGAAATGCTCGACTTTTCCCGGCCCGTCAAACTCAACTTTGAACCTTTCTCGATCAATGAACTGATTTCCTCAAGCCTCGCGCTCCTGAAAGTCACGATCCGGGAAAGAGAACTTACCGTGATCAAAAAGCTTTCCAAAAGCATCTCTCCATCACTCATGGATGGGGATAAGATTGAACAGGTCACGATCAACGTCCTTCTCAACGCTGTCGAAGTGCTGCCGCCGGGGGGAGTCATCTCGATCAAAACACGGTCCCGCAAAATTGATCACAAGCCCTTTATCGCCGTGGAGATTACAGACAACGGCCCCGGCATATCTCCCGAGGATCTGCCCTATATTTTTGATCCTTTCTTCAGTAAGAAAAAGAAAGGCACGGGCCTCGGCCTCTCAAACGTAAAAAAGATCGTGGCGGCTCATGGAGGGGCGATTACGGCATCATCTACATCCGAGGGTTTTTCTCTCAGTTTCACAATACCGGTAATCAGAAGATAAGATGGGAAAGAACAAAATTCTTATAATCGATGATGATGAGTCGCAGCTGCAGCTGCTCAGGATTTTCTTCAGCGGAAAAGGTTATGCAGTTCATTGCTCCGCCACCGCCAAGGAAGGTCTGGATGCCCATAAAACCTTTCACCCGGATGTAACAATCCTTGATATCAGACTTCCGGACATGGATGGTATAGACGTGTTACGTCGTCTTGGAACAGAAAACTCTTCAATCCGGGTTATAATGATTACGGCCTACCACGACATGGAAACAACGGTTAAGGCCATGAGGCTGGGGGCCTACGAATACATCACCAAGCCGATCGATGTCGATGAGCTGGAAGATGCAGTCTGCAGAGCCTTGAAGAACGCGCAGCGCCATAAAGAGAAAGAACTGCCCGCGGTCCGGCATCTTCTTCAAAAAGGGCCCATGATCGGCAACAGCAAACCGATGAAAGAAGTCTTCAAAATGATCGGTATGCTCAGTGGAAATAACGTAACGGTCCTGATCGAAGGAGAAACGGGAACGGGGAAAGAGCTTATTGCAAGGGCGATCCACGACTACAGCCCACGCAAGGATCATCCATTCATTCCCATCAACTGTTCGGCGATTGTGGGAACCCTCCTCGAAAGCGAGCTTTTCGGCCATGAGAAAGGGGCCTTTACCGGCGCTTTCACCACAAAAAAAGGGAAATTCGAGCTTGCAGGGGAGGGAACGATTTTTCTTGACGAGATGGGAGAAATTCCCATCGAACTTCAGGCCAAGCTCCTTCGTTTTCTGCAGGACAAGGTATTTCAGCGCGTCGGCGGTGAAAAATTCCTCAACTCAAAGGCCAGGGTTGTTGTGGCAACCAACAAAGATCTGCTGCAGTTGGTCAGAACAGGCGCTTTCCGGGAAGATCTCTATTACCGGTTGAGTGCGGCGAGAATAACCGTGCCGCCGTTGAGAAAGCGCAGGGAGGATATCCCTTTCCTTATCGATCATATGCTCAAGGAGATCAATCTGGAACTGGGTAAAAGCATTAAAAGGGTCGATAAGCAAGCACTGATGAGAATGATGGAATACAATTGGCCGGGCAATGTAAGGGAACTCCGGAACGTTCTTACCGGTGCGGCCATTTCGGCGCACGGCGAAACCATCGTGGAGGATGCCCTTATCCCTTTTTTAGAAAAAGACGCCGCACAGGATGCCTACTCACCCGAAGTTGCCCTCAGTCTGCGGGAAGTGGAAAGGGAGCACATCCGGAAAATTCTTCAGTACACGGATTGGCATATCACCAATACCGCCCAGATTCTGGGAATCTCCCGCCCCACGCTCCGGCAGAAAATCAAGGAGTACAGGATACTCCCGCAGCAGTCCTAAGGGAGAGAGAACGCCGGGAACCTGGTCTCCGCCGGGGATTCCGTCCCGGACCGAAGCGGGCGATCGTCGGCACCAGCATGAGCCGATTCCGGAAGAGCGATCCGGATGCCGGGAACCTCTTGAGGGCTGCGATTCCATTGAGCCGGCAACGTTATTTCTGACGACTGCTAAATCTCAGCCACCATTGACCGATCACCCCGGTAACGACATCCCTGCCGGGTATTCCGCCGCTCCAACTCCCGGTCGATGGCGTTGAGCACGCTCATCTTGTTGGTTCCCCAGGCCGGGGCCAGGTAGATGTCCTGGTAGCCGTCGGCCGTCAGCCGCTGGATCACCATGTCCGGCGGCAGGATCTCCAGGATATCGCAGACCGTCTTGACGTACTCTTCCTGAGTCCAGAGAGTGACCTCTCCCTTCTTGTACGCTTCCCCCAGAACCGTGCCCTCCAGGGCCAGCAGGAGATGAATCTTGATCCCCGCAATGGGCAGGGAGGCCAGCGCTGCCGCCGTTTCCAGGACCTCTTCAGGCCTTTCCCCCGGAAGTCCGGCGATGATGTGGGTGCAGATAAGCAGATGGTCGTCGGCGGCCCGCGCCACGGCATCATGGAACTGGGCGGCCGTATGCCCCCGGCGGATCCGCCGCAGGGTTTCGTCGTGGATCGACTGCAGGCCGAATTCCAGCCAAACATGAACCTTCCGGGCGTACCCTTTCAAAAGCTCCAGGACGCCGTCAGGGACACAGTCAGGGCGGGTCCCCACGGAAAGGCCGATGACGTCTTCCTGGGCCAGGGCCTCATCGTAAAGGCTTCGCAATTGCTCACAGGGGGCGTAGGTGTTGGTGAAGGTCTGGAAATAGGCGATGAATTTTTTTGCGCCCTTGCGGTGGCGGTAGAACTCCCGACCCCAGCGGATCTGTTCGCTCACGGAGGGCAGCGGCCCTTCCTGGCGCAGCCGCGATCCCCGGCCGTCGCAGTAGATGCATCCCCCCGTTCCCAGCAGACCATCCCGGTTCGGGCAGGTGAAGCCGGCATCGACGGGCAGCTTATAAACGGTGCAGCCGAAGCGGTTTCTCCAGTACGTTTTCAGATCCGTATATCGTTTTGGACGGCTGCCGGGATTTGATGCGGACACGAAAGTCGGTCTCCTCTTGTAATTTTTGCGCTTTATACTATGATGTGCCCATTCTTTTCAAGGGACAGAACCGGGACGCCTCCATCCCGGATTCAAGAGAAACTCAAGACGGCGGAGCAGAGGCGGCTCCGGCGCACATCAGCATGTGCCCCGGAGCCGATCAGGCCGCCGCTGCAGAGTGCGCCGGGATCGGGAATGGGGATTAAAAGGGTTTCGGGCTCGTCTGCAAGAGGGTAGCGTGAGGTCATTTGAAGTCATCGTCGTGGGGGGGGGACACGCCGGCTGCGAGGCGGCGCTGGCGGCATCCCGGATGGGGTGCGAAACGCTCCTGCTCAATATCAATCTGGACTCCATCGCGCTGATGTCCTGCAATCCGGCCATCGGCGGACTGGCCAAGGGGCAGCTCGTCAAGGAAATCGACGCCTTGGGCGGCGAGATGGG
>CAZKRB010000075.1:11160-13053 GCA_964555065.1 uncultured Syntrophus sp. | reverse complement strand
TGATCGTTATTGCCATCATGGCCATCCTGGCCGCCATCGCCGCTCCAAACTATACGTCTTTCATGGCGCAGCGCAGGTTGAACGGCGCCGCCCGCCAGATTATGTCCGATCTTATGCATGCCCGGATGCAGGCGGTGAACCAGAACAATGAATTCAAGATCACCTTCGTCAATAGCCATGAATATCAGATCCTGGATGATGACAATGGCAACGGCAGTTCAGATTCAGGTGAGAGCGTCCGGACGAAGAGCGTGCAGACGGATTATTCGGATGTGACGTTAAGCAGCACGGCCAATCCCGTATTTAATCCCCGGGGCACAGCCAATGGCGCAACGATTACCCTGTCCAATTCTGCCGGCTCAAAAATCGTCAGTCTGGCGATTACGGGACGTGTCATAATCGGCGCCTGACGCCGGATTTAATGTAGAAGGTTTATTTTTGTCGACCGAAAATAGCGGACAACACCCGAACATCAAGGAATCGAAGGGGGCGGGACAGGGATGGCCGAGGCGCAGGAAAATTGTCCCGCCGGGAGCGGATATCGGCCTTTGGGGAGAGGAGGGTTTGATCTGGAATGGGAAGATGGGGGAATGAAAATCATGGTATCGCGAATTTCCAGTAAAAAAGGCTTTACCCTGATTGAAATTATGGTGGCGATTTTTTTGCTTCTGATCGCTCTGCTGGGGCTGCTCTCTTTAACGACGACGGTCATTAAAGGGAATGCATTCAGCAAGATGACGACCATGGCAACAACGCTGGCTAAGGACAAACTTGAGGATATCAAGAATAAAAGCTACGACAATGTCGTGAATGCCACCGATTATGCCGCATCCAACGGCGCCGTTTCGGGATCTTCTACGGGAGCGCTTTATACAAGGAATTGTACCGTTACCCCTGATACGCCGGCGGCGAATCTGAAAAGTGTCAATGTGCAAGTATCCTGGACATGGAGCGGCACAACACACAACGTTTCCGCCTCAACCATCATCGGCAAGTAATACTTATGAAAAGAAAAATCTATCAGCCCTATGCAACGGGGCATGAATTAAAAAAAAGGATTATCGGTCCGAGGGAAAGTTCCGCCGGTTTTACCTTGGTGGAGATGATCGTTGCCATGGTGGTCGGATTGCTGGTTCTTGCCGGTCTCTATAATCTGTTCGCGGCTGAGAACAAGTCTTTCAGTGTTCAGGAAACGACTGTTGAAATGCAGCAGAATGCCCGCGCCGCCATGGATATGATGGTCACGGAAATTCAAATGGCCGGTTACGATCCGGCGGCATCCGCCTCTTCCGGAATTTCCAGCGCCGCTGCTAATTCCATATCTTTCACGCAGGACTTGACCGGAGACGGCGACCTTGACGACACCCATGAAAATATTACTTACGCCTATGATTCAGCCAATTTGCGTATCACCAGGAATACGGGCAGCGGGAATCAGCCTTTTGCAGAGAATATCGAGGCCTTGAATTATTTCTATTATGATGGGGCCGGAATAACGACCGCAACCTCTGGAGATATTAAAAAGATAAAAATTGAGATTCGCGTCCGGACGGCCAAGAAAGACCCCAATTATGGCACAAACAACGGCTACCGGACCTATACCTTGACATCCGATGTGACGCCAAGAAATCTCGCGTATCTGTAATGACCAAAGGGCAGGAGGAAACTTTCCGTGAAGAGAATCCGTGGAGCGATGGAATTCGCGAAAAATGAAAGGGGCGTGGTCCTTGTCGTTGCCCTGTTGATCATGGCTGTTCTGATTTTACTGGGAACGACGGCGGTCATGACCACCACGACGGACCTCAAGATCAGCAGCAATTATACACAGGGGGAAAGAGCTTTCTATAATGCCGAGGCGGGGGTGGAACAGGTCATTGCATACTTGCGCACCAA
>CAZKRB010000075.1:0-11060 GCA_964555065.1 uncultured Syntrophus sp. | reverse complement strand
CTTTCTATAATGCCGAGGCGGGGGTGGAACAGGTCATTGCATACTTGCGCACCAATACGGTGACCTATCCCACCACCACCGGTACTCCGACAATGATTACGGTAAGCTGTCCGACGGGCTTCAACTTTAATACCTCAGTGGCGATTAACTATCTAGCGCCGAACAGTTACAAGTTTCAAATGACCGGCACGGCGGCCAATAATGCCTCAAGGACAATTGAGGCCTATATCAAGAAGGGACCTTCATGTCCTGCTGCCTCTGACGGTGCGGTGGCCATGTATGGCGGCGGGCCTGCAGTTCAATTTAAAACAGGTGCAGGCGGTGGCTATGCTGTGGACGGTCACGATTATCCTGTCCCAGCTGACCCGAACTGCAATGGCAGTGCCTGCAACACGACGGCAACCGCATTGCCCGCCGTGCCGGGTCTGTTCACAGTCATGGCGCCCACCATTACTGGAAATAAAACCGCCCATCTGGGGGGGGTTCCAACGGAAACATTGGGTCCCAGCCGGGAAACGGAATACAATGATTTCGTGGACGAGATCCTTGCCAGTGGCGCCACTGGAGCCCCCTTGTACCAATCGACCCTGGGCACGCGGGCCAATCCTGCCGTCACGGTGATTCCTAACGGTACGACTCTGAATGGTTCCGGGAACGGTGCGGGCATCATTATTATCGACAATGGCGGCTCGCTTCAAGTTAATGGCAATTTCTGCTATGAAGGGCTTGTCATACTGAGGGGTACAGGCAGAGTATTCGGTGCCGGCACCGGCAATATATTCGGTTCCCTCATTACGATCGGTCATGCGAGCAAGTTGATAGATCTTACAGGCAGCATCAACCTGTTTTACAGTTCCGCCGCGTTGGCCAATCTTGCCAACATTGATGCCATTAGCCAGGTTCAACGGACGGCCTGGCGAAATGTTCTGTAATGGATTAACCAGAAAGGTATGACCGCCATGCAAAAATATGCCCTGTTATGTTTAATCCTCATTTCGGGACTGATGACCCCTTCCATCGGAGACACCGCTTACATGATTCATCTCAAAAATGGAGGCCGGCTCTCCATAGCCCAGTACTGGGAAGAAAATCAGGAATTGAAGTTCTACGCGGGGGGGGGCACGATGGGGATCGAAAAGAATCTGGTGAAAAGAATTGAAAAATGCGCCATTGATGAAGCCGACGTCTATGAAGTCAAGGCATCGGAAAGACGCCCTGCAGAAGCTGAACAGAAGACTGAAAAGGACCTTACAACCCAGACACCTCCCGTAAAGATTGATTTGAAGGCTTACCAGGATAAAATGGCAAAGCTGAAAGCCGACCTGAACAAGACCCTGGCACGTCTCAGGAAGGCCACTAAAAATAAGGATTTGGAGGCAAAGAATAAAGCAACAGAAGATAACCGCAATATCTCCGCTGAGATGTGGAAATTAACGGACGAACTGGAGAAAAAGACCAACGGGAAGCTGCCAGCCGATTGGTGGGAAGGAGTCGGGAGGGAGGAACCGGAATAGCGTGCAATGGAAAGCCAGCGAATTTCTGGACCACATTGCCTTCGATTAAAAGTCCTGGAGAAAATTCTTTTGTCAGTGGATTGCCGTGACGCACTTCTTCATTTCAAGGTCAATCTTTTCATCCTTAGGTTGTGCCCGGAAGGCGCGGGAGTAGTGTAAAATATTTCCCCGCCCGAAAGCTCCTTTTAAACGGAACCTGAAATATAAAATATCTTGACTTCATAAACGGATAAAGATAGTGTAACCGCAAACTTGACGCAGGTTTCCGCCCGTATTTTGTTATGATCCTGCAAGGTAAGCGTTCTTCCCGTTTGAATCGTCTTGAATATTCCGGATGTTGTTTTCATCCGAAGAAATAGGTCGTTTCTTCATTAATTATGAGAGTGTGCCAATGTTTCAGGCCGTAGTGAAAGGGTCCTAAAATGTCTGAAAGAAAGATCTGCGCCATCTGTGCATGGAGGGCCAATTGTCAGAAAAGATTCAATGTGGTCACCGATTCCCTGGGAAATGTCCGTTGCCCGGACTACAGTCGCGACCTTTCCATCAAAGAGAAAGATATGGACGAGGCGGAAAAAAAGGATCGCAGTTCCTGAGCAGGGAGGCCATGGGGTGGCGGGAAGATCCGGCACCTGGGTAGATTCTTGTTGGCAGTATCCAGGCATTGCTCTGATTCCAAAAAGTTGGTCTTGACGGCCAACTTTTTTTAATGTCAAAAGTGCCTGTCCCAGTCCTTATTGGAAATGGGTCTTATTAAAGATTAAGGTTTCAGGAAATGATGACGGATCGTTCCATAAAAAATCGATTGACGGCCTTGGTTGAAGAGGCGGTTAACCGCTGTGTCGCGGAAGGGCTGCTGGAGGCGGGAAATTTCCCCCCGGTGGAAATGGAAATGACGAAAGAGTCGGCTCACGGGGATTATGCATCAAACTTCGCCATGATCATGGCGAAGTTCGCAAGAAAGAGTCCCCGTAACCTTGCCGAGATGATTACCGGTCATCTCCAGCAAGGGGGGGATCTCCTCGAAAAAGTCGAGATTGCCGGCCCTGGATTTATCAATTTCTTTGTTCGTGAAGAGGCCTGGGCACAGCAGTTGAAAAATGTCGAAGCCCAGGGGCGACGTTACGGTTCCGCCAAAACGGGCCAGGGGCGGAAAATCCAGGTTGAATTCGTGAGCGCCAATCCCACGGGGCCGCTGCACATCGGCCATGCCCGGGGGGCCGTCGTCGGCGATGTCATCGCGAATATTCTGGAAATTTCCGGTTACACCATCTTCCGGGAATATTACATCAATGACGCGGGCAACCAGATGAACAACCTGGGAAAATCCGTCTGGTACCGCTACCGGGAACTGCTCGGAAAGGCGGTAGAATTTCCCGAGACCTGTTACCAGGGCGATTACATCCGGGAAATAGCAGCGGAAATTCTGCGGAAGGATGGCGACCTCTACCTGACCAGGGACGAAGAACGGAACATCCGCTTTTTCACCGATTATGCCGCCGGAATCATCCTCGAGGACATCAAGAAGGACCTGAAAACGTTCGGCATCGTCTTCGACAAGTATTTCAGCGAGCGGGAACTCTACGTCGACAACGGGGTTGCCGGCCTGCTGTCCGATCTGGAAAACAAGGGCTTCATCTATCGCGCCGAGGAAACCCTGTGGTTCAGAACGACCGATTACGGAGATGACAAGGATCGGGTTGTGGTTCGCAAGAATGGCGAACCCACCTATTTTGCCGCCGATATCGCCTATCACAAGAACAAATATGAGCGGGGGTTCGACACGGTCATCGACATCTGGGGGGCGGATCATCACGGCTATATTCCGCGGATGCAGGCCGGAATTCAGGCCCTCGGCTATCCCAAAGACGCCCTGCGGGTCGTTCTCGTGCAGCTGGTCAATCTCCTGCGGGACGGCAAACCGGTAGCCATGTCCACCCGCTCCGGCGAATTCGTCACGATGAGGGAAGTGGTCGAGGAAGTGGGACGTGATGCCGCACGGTACAATTTCCTCATGCGCCGCTCGGACAGCCATCTGGACTTCGACCTGGAACTGGCCAAGAAGCAGTCCAACGAAAACCCTGTTTATTATGTCCAGTATGCCCATGCGAGGATCTGCAGTATTCTCCGCATGGCGCAGGAACGGGGTTTCGAGACGCCCGCCTTCGGGGAGATCAATCCGCAGCTTTTACGGATCCCTGAGGAGATCGCCCTGATCAAGACCCTCATCCGTTTTCCGGAAGTGGTCGAGGGCAGCGCCCGGACCCTGGAACCCCATCGCATCACCTTTTATCTGAATGATCTTGCCGGGCTCTTCCACAGCTACTACAACAAGTACAAGGTCATTTCGGACGATGAAGCCGTGAGCAGGGCGAGGCTTTTCCTTGTGAAATGCATACAGACCGTATTGAACAATGCACTGACCCTCCTCGGAGTGTCTGCGCCGGAGAAGATGTGAACCGCTTCAAAATGAAGCTTTGGATGAGCCATGGCTGGAGATAACGTCAGACGTTTTGAATTCCGATTGGGGAAGTGGGGCCTTACCCTCTTTGCCGGCGGGATGTCGCTCCTGGTCTTTTTCGCTTTCCTCTTTGGGGTAAGAGTCGGCAAAGAGATCGATGCCTATCCGGAGAAGTACTCCTGGGGAATTGCGAAACAATTGCTGGGTATGGCGGGCTTGGCGGAAAACGGGGCAAGTTCGAAAACGGTGGTCGCCGTCAGAGAGGCGGGCAAAGATCGTCCGGCGAATGAGAACGCCGAGTATGATCTTTCCTTCTATGATACCCTGTCCAAGAAAAGCAACAGCCTCAGACCTCCGCAATCCGCAGGGGAGAGCGCGCAGCAATCCGCCGCGGGTCCGGCCACGGATGCCGGGGAAAGAGGCGCGTCGCTTCCGGCGGCTCCATCCGTTCCTCAGAAAGGTTTTCTGCCGGGAGATCGTCCTGATCTGAAACAGAAAGAGCGGCAAGAGCCTGTGGAGAGTGAAACAGAAAGAGGCGCCGTCCATCAGCCAAAAACCCTTTCCCGGGGCGAAAAGGAGAAGCCGCCGACGGCAAGACCGGCCCATGAGCAGAAAGAGAAAGGCGTGGAGTCCGCAGCTGCCGTTGCGGAAAAACGAGGCGTTTCCCGGACAGATAAAAATCTCATAGTGGAAAAGAAGGCCGAGCCCAAGGGAGACAAAAAAGTCGCCGATGAGAAGAGAATTGACGCAACGGCCGAAAAAATCAGTGCCGCGGAAAAGAAAACCGCCCGGAGTGTAGACCGGCAGGATGTAAAAAAAGAGGAAAAGGGAAAGAAACCGGAAGCGAAAAAATATCTGGTTCAGGTCGGATCCTATCGGGATAAGGGAAAAGCCGATCAGATGGCCGCGAAGTTGAACAGCCTGGGCTATACCGCCCGAATCGTGCCGATGGATTTGCCGGGGAAAGGGCGATGGTACCGGTTGACGCTCAGTGGACTGTCAAGCCAGGAGAAAGCGAAAGAAGCTGCAGCCGCGGTAGAGAAGAAAATAGGGGGTTCTAAAGGTTTCATCCGGCCGGAATGAGAAGGGAAGGGTGAGGCCTTACCTGCCACGGTGGTGTCGAAAAAAAAGATGACGCTGCCGGGAAAAATGACAGATCAAGAGAAAAGGGTGGAATCCAGGGGAAACACTTCTGGAACAATGGAGACTAAAGGCGCGGGATCTTTTTTATGTTCGAGAATTTAGCAGAAAAGCTGGAAGGGGTATTTAAAAAACTGAAAGGGCGGGGACGACTGGATGAAGAAAACGTCCAGGAGGCTCTCAAAGAAATCCGCATGGCCCTGCTCGAAGCAGACGTCAACTTCAAGGTCGTGAAGGATTTCATCGAGGACGTCCGTCAACGGGCGGTCGGACAGGATGTCCTTGAAAGCATCACCCCGGGCCAGCAGATTGTAAAAATTGTACACAACCGGCTGGTGGAGCTGCTGGGCGGAACGAGCAGTCAGGTGAAATTCGGGAATCGCTTTCCCGCCCCGATCATGCTGGTCGGTCTTCAGGGATGCGGCAAAACGACGACCTCCGTAAAGCTGGCCCGAGTCCTGGCCAAAAGCGGAAAGCGGGTCGGCCTGGTTTCCGCGGACGTATATCGTCCCGCAGCCATGGAGCAGCTGCGGGTGATGGCGGAGAAAGTCGGCGCTCCAGCCTTCAGCGCCGACAGCAGCGAGAGTCCCGTAAAGATCTGCGTGAGGGCCGTTGAAGAAGCGAAGCGGAAGGGCTATGAAGTGCTGATCATGGATACCGCGGGTCGTCTGGCCATTGACACCCAGATGATGGAGGAATTGAAGCAGATCAAAAACGCCGTCAATCCCTCGGAGATCCTTTTTGTGGCCGATGCGATGACCGGGCAGGATGCGGTTAACGTTGCCGCGAAATTCAATGAACTTCTGGGAATCGATGGCGTGATCATGACCAAAATGGATGGTGACGCCCGCGGCGGAGCTGCGCTGTCCCTCAAGGCGGTCATGGGCAAGCCCATCAAATATGTCGGGATCGGGGAAAAAATCGACGCCCTGGAAATTTTTCATCCCGAACGGATGGCCTCCCGTATTCTCGGAATGGGTGACATCCTCAGCCTTGTTGAAAAAGCCCAGACGGTGGTGGATGAAAAACAAGCCCGTGAACTGGAACGGAGAATCCGGAAGAATGAATTTACCCTGGATGACTTCCGGGAACAGTTGCTCCAAATCAAGAAGATGGGTTCACTCCAGGAAATTATCGGGATGATCCCCGGTTTCAGTAAGATAAAATCCTTGAAACAGGCAGCGCCGGACGAGAAGGAACTGGTCAGGATTGTGGCCATGATTGATTCCATGACGAAAAAGGAGCGGCTCAATTATCAGTTGATCGATGGACAGAGAAGAAAGAGAATTGCTCTGGGGAGCGGAACGACGGTTCAGGACGTCAACCGGCTGCTGAAAAATTATGGAGACGTTAAAAAGATGATGAAGAAGATGACCTCGAAGGGAGGCATCAAAGCGTTGCGCCGGGGTAATTTCCCCTTTTAAAAAAGAAAAACCTATGTTAAGGGTTAAGTTAAGAATTTTTTAAAATTATTTTGTTGGGAGGCAGTCAGAAAAAAGAATGGCAGTCAAGATAAGATTAGCGCGGATGGGGGCAAAGAAGAAACCGTTTTATAGAATTGTTGTCTCCGATTCGGAATCTCCCCGAGATGGAAGGTTCCTGGAAATCGTGGGCAATTACGACCCGGGGAAAGATCCGGCAGAGGTTACGGTTAAAGAGAACAGGCTGTTGGAGTGGCTGTCCAGGGGCGCAAAACCGACCTTGACAGTCTCTCAGCTTCTTCAGAAAAAAGGGATCAAAGCCGGAGCTTGATCGCAGTCTGCCCGGAAGAGAATTAACCTCTGCAAGTCCATTTTGTGTTGAACGCCCCGGCGGTGCAAGGAGATTGATAACGGATTTATCAGGTTGCGGCCAGTGAAGAAGGAGATTAATCGAGGAGGATTGCCGTAAGAGTGGATTTCTGCTAAAGGTTTAATTGAGGATCATTCCGTGGAGGTTACGACAATGAAAGACTTGATCAAGTACATCGCCGAGGCGCTGGTAGATAACACCGATGCTGTGGAAGTTTCCGAGGTTGTTGGCGAACAGACATCCGTGATTGAACTTCGGGTTGCAAAGGAAGACTTGGGCAAGGTAATCGGCAAGCAAGGCAGGACCGCAAAGGCAATGAGAACGATCCTGAGCGCGGCCTCGACCAAGCTTCGCAAGAGGGCGGTTCTGGAGATCATTGAGTAAGACGGAGTCATGAAGTTCTTTGAAATCGGGGAAATCGTAAAATCTCATGGTCTGAAGGGACGGATGAAGGCGACCTCCTATATTGAGAGGGGCGAAGAGTTCGTTTCCCTTCGTAAGGTCCTTATTGCGAAAGAGAATAAGGAACCCAGAGAGTATGCCGTCAGGAAAATCACTCCCCATAGGACTTTTTTCTTTCTGGAACTGGAATCGGTTGATACTTTGGAAAGTGCGGAAGCGTTGATCGGAAGCAGGGTGCTTGTTCCGGAGAGTGAACGGCTGGAACTTCCGGGAGACGAGTATTATTGGCGTGACTTGCTTGGCTTGCGGGTCATAACGGAAGAGGGGCGCTTGCTGGGGCATATCGAGAGCATTTTCCCGACAGGAAGCAATGATGTCTATGTCTGCGGCGGCGGGGAGCGGGAAATTCTTCTCCCTGCGATTTCAGAAGTCATTCTGAACATTGATCTTGAAAAAAAGGAAATGGTTGTCCGAATGCTTGAGGGGCTTTAGGGAAGAGGATTCATGATTCGCTTCGATATCCTTTCCACCTTTCCTGAAATGTTTGATTCTCCCTTCCGTTGCAGCCTGATGAAGAAGGCGCAGGAGAAGGGGTTGATTGAAATCCGCCTGCACAATATCCGGGATTTTGCGGAGGACCGTCACCGGATGACGGATGATGCTCCCTATGGCGGCGGCGGCGGAATGTTGATGAAGGTCGAGCCTGTTGACAAGGCTCTGCGGAACATTGCGCCGGAGAGGGAAAATGTTCCGGTCATTCTTTTGACCCCCCAGGGGCAGGTGTTTACTCAGAAAATTGCGGAAGAGCTTGCAACGCATCCCCGGATCGTTCTCATCTGCGGCCACTATGAAGGGGTTGATGAGAGAATCCGGCTGCAGGTGGCCAATCGAGAAATTTCCATTGGAGATTACGTCCTGACCGGCGGTGAGTTGTCTGCCATGGTGGTGGTTGAGGCCGTTTCCCGACTGGTCCCCGGTGTGCTGGGAAATGCCGATTCGGCGGCTCTGGATTCATTTTCGTCCGGGCTTCTCGAATACCCTCAGTATACAAGACCGGCGGAATATCGCGGCTGGAAAGTTCCGGAAATTCTTTTGTCCGGAAATCATAAATGGATCGATACCTGGCGTCGACAGGAGGCGCTGAAACGAACCTGGCTGCGCCGGCCGGACCTGATTGAAAAAATCATTCTGTCGGAGGAAGATGAAAAATTCCTCGGGGAATTGAGACAGGCAGAGTCGGAAATCCGCGATCGTTGAGCAGAGAAGCGAGGGAGGTGAATCCGCCTCCATATGATCTGGTTCTCCTGCATTACCCGGTTTACGATAAAAACGGTCGTGTGGTAACCACGGCTGTTGCCAATATGGATGTTCACGATATAGCGCGGGCAGCCAGGACATATGGGGCTCGGCGCTATTATGTTGTTACCCCGCTGGAGGCGCAGGTCCGGTTGGTGGAGAAAATCCTTTCTCACTGGCAGGATGGCTACGGCGCCGTATTTAATCCCTCGCGGCGGGAAGCCTTTCAGCGGGTTCGTGTCAAATCGAGTCTGGATGATGTTTTGGCCGAGATTGCCAGCCGGTCAGGAAAAGACGTTCGTCTGGTGGTCACGGGGGCCGGTTTATCGGGCAGGGTGATCACCTGTGAGACTCTGAAAGAGTTGATCATGCGGGAGGAAGCCGCCTATGTCCTTGTTTTCGGTACGGGATCCGGGCTGGCGGCGGAAATTTTGAACCGTGCTGATTATCGGCTTTCGGCCCTGAAGGGACCAACGGAGTATAATCATCTTTCCGTCCGTTCCGCGGTGTCCATCATTCTGGACCGGATATGGGGCAGAGCGGAACCGCAAGGATAAGGTCCCGGAATAAAAAGTCCGTGTCCGTGCACCTATTAAATCAAGGATAAGATCAAGGAGGAGTGGTCCGATGGATGTCATAGCAATGTTGGAAAGAGAACAAATGCGCGGTGATATTCCCGATTTCAGACCCGGGGATACCGTGCGTGTCCATGTCCGCATTATCGAGGGGCAGAAGCAGAGAATCCAGGCTTTTGAAGGGGTTGTCATCCGTAAAAAAGGAGGACTTTCTCAGGCAAGTTTCACCGTGAGAAAGATCTCTTACGGAATCGGGGTCGAAAAAACGTTTCCGCTCCATTCCCCGTCCATCGATCGCATTGATGTGGTAACTCGCGGACGTGTGCGCAGAGCCCGCCTTTACTATCTGAGAGGTCTCCAAGGCAAGAAAGCGCGAATTAAGGAACTCCGGAAAGTGTGATTCCGCAGGGATCGGGCAGGGGGGAATTCGTTCACCCTTCAATGGGGTAAAGGAAATGCGGTCAGCCAGGCTATGCCGATGAAGCCTCGGCAAAATGTTTTTCAACTTTTTTCTGGCTGTGAGCAGGATGGACCGTTTTGAACGGGAGGCATACCAGCGCGGCTATCGGGTTATTGCCGGTATCGATGAGGCCGGTCGAGGCCCCTTGGCGGGTCCCGTCGTGGCCGCTGCCGTCATTCTTCCGCCCGGATATTCCCATCGGGAGATCAAGGATTCCAAGCAGCTGTCCGCAAAAAAGAGAGAAAAACTCTTTGAAGTGATCAGGGAGGATGCCCTGAGTGTCGGCATTGGCGTGATCGAGGTTCAGGTCATCGACCAGGTCAATATCCTTCAGGCAACCCTGATGGCGATGGCCGAGGCGGTAGATGACCTTTCGCTTGCACCGGATTACCTTCTGGTGGATGGGCTCCACCGCATTCCCCGGAACATTTCTCAGCAGACCCTTGTGAAAGGAGACAACCGGAGTGTCTCCATTGCCTCCGCATCTATCATTGCCAAGGTTTCACGAGATCGAATCCTGGAGATTTACCACCGGCAGTTTCCCCAGTATAATTTCCTGAAAAACAAGGGCTACGGAACAAAGGAGCACCTGGAAGCCATCCAGGCTTACGGCCTGTGCAAGATTCATCGCCGATCGTTCAAAATAAAGCGGAAACCGCCGCTTTGTCTGCAGAGCGCCGCGCTTTTTGAGTGAATGGGTCGATGGGGAACCTTCAAACGGGAAAGCTGGGTGAACAGATGGCCGCGGCTTGTTTGGAAAAGGCCGGGTACTGCATCCTGGAGCGGAATTACCGCTGCCGGTTCGGGGAAATTGATCTGATAGCCAAAGATGGCGATACCATAGTTTTTGTGGAGGTGAAGAGCAGGCGTTCCGATCATTACGGGATGCCTCAACTCGCCGTCGGTGCGGAAAAGCAGCGACGGATATCGAAAATCTCCCTTTACTACCTGCAGGCGAATCGCCTAGAAAGTTTGAATGCACGGTTTGATGTGGTTGCCGTCAGTCTCCGGGCGGAAAAGAATCATATCGAATGGATTAAAGACGCCTTCGAACTGGCCTACGGGCGGTGATTCAGATTTCCGGCCCAAGAAGACACAACCTGAATTCCCTGATCATTGTAACGAGGCAGGAAGTGTACCTCCCCACGCTTTGTGGCGGGATCCCGAGGGGGGTTCGTCGTTTCGTCAAACTGCGTTTCTTCCCTGGTGACCGTTTCGAAGCGATGACAGGAACGCTTTTCACCTGAAACTGAAGAAGCGGCCCGAGCCGCCGCAAGTCTATACCTTCCCCTCCCCCTCCTTCTGTTCAACTCCGCCGTAACAAAAAATATCCCCTGATCAAGTGAATCACTTGATCAGTCGCTGACGCATGGAGCGGAGGGCGAGAGGGAAAAGAATCAGACAGAAGAGGAACAGATACAGGA
>CAZKRB010000074.1:7210-14058 GCA_964555065.1 uncultured Syntrophus sp. | reverse complement strand
GGGTAGGAACACCCGCCGGTGCAGAGAATGACCGTATCCGCATCCCAGGTCATCTTTTTCCCCTGGCAGACGGCTTCCACCCCGGTGATGGTCTGACCGGTAACAAGCAGCTTTTCAATTTTGCAGTTGCATTGCAATGCAACCCCGGAGTTGCGTACCCATTGCAAGAGGGCATTGACAACCTCAGAGGCCTGATTGCCGGCGGGGAAGATTCTTCCGCCACGCTCAACAACCGTCTCTACGCCATGCCTGGCGAGTAAATCGATCATATCCCGGGCAGAGAATTGAGAAAATGCATGTCTGAGAAACCGGCCGTTGGGGTACGTATGAGCGATAAATTCAGAAACCGGGGCCTGGTTGGTGATATTGCAGCGACCTTTACCGGTGATCAGCAATTTCCGACCCGCCCGCTCCATCTTTTCCAGTAAAAGGACACGGGCTCCAAGTTCCGCCGCCCTTCCGGCGGCAATCAAGCCGGCTGCTCCAGCCCCGATCACGAGGACATCATATTTCTTCATGAAACATTTATAATTGGCATCTTTAAAGGTTCTATTCACTCTGGAGGCGGTCGCTGCAAGGGAACCCGCTTTTTCCCTGATTCCTGATAAGAAATCTGTCCTTTGCAACGGGATGGGCGAATGGTACCACAGGATCGGGGATAAAGGTAAAATGAAATCGATAACGAGCCAATGCAACAACTCGGCATATTGCTGGAAATTTTCTGTTGCCGGGATCGGGGGTGACTGGAATCTCATATTTCTCCCAGTGCACGAGGATGCCGCCTCTCGGAATTGGGAGATAACAGGTTGATGATATGGGGGGTATGCGCTAATGCCTTTTCGTGTTCGACCACGACTCAAGTAACCAGGCGGTGAAGTCATCTTGGAATTGCCATCCGGATGGGATCATGCGACGGCAGCAAGGTCAAGTCATATCAGAACATGATGCACTGAATTTACTACAGAAAAAGCGCAACACGCTATTGTTTAAGTGTCCGCTATTTATAGCAAATTGGCAGACATTGACGTGGCCTTGTCGTCGGCAGTCAATGGCTGGACCCGGGAGTCCTTATCAGGATATACTGGTGAGCCTGCACAGCCTGGCGGATGTTTCCGTTCCGGTATGAGCCGAGAAGGCGCCCCGCATCGGAGGTGCACGGTAAGATCCACTGAATGGTATGGTTAGAAAAGAGAAAGAAGGGCTCATGCCGATCAAAAAGCTTTCCGGTAACGCGCAGTTTCTTCCCCTGACCGCAGGCGAAATGGCCGCTCGCGGGTGGGAGGAACTCGACGTGCTGATCATCAGCGGCGACGCCTACGTCGATCACCCCTCCTTCGGTCCCGCCGTGATTGGGCGGGTGCTGGAGGGCGATGGCTGGCGGGTCGGGATTATCGCTCAGCCGGACTGGACCGATCCGAAAAGCCTGGCCGTCATGGGGCGTCCGCGGTTGTTTTGCGGGATTACGGCCGGAAACCTGGATTCCATGGTCTCCAACTATACGGCGACCCGCCGGAAGCGCAGAGAAGACGCCTACAGCGAAGGGGGGAAAACCGGCAGACGTCCCAACTTGGCCACCGTCGTCTATGCCCAACTGGCCCGGCAGACCTTTCCGGAATTGCCGATCGTCATCGGCGGCATCGAGGCCAGCCTGCGCCGCGTGGTTCACTACGATTACTGGCAGGACAAACTCCGCCCTTCCATTCTGCAGGATACCCGAGCCGAGATCCTGGTCTATGGCATGGGTGAACGGGCAATCCGGGAAATCGCACAGCGGACGAAGCGGGGGGAATCGCCGGCGGGCATCCCGGGAACCGCGCGCTTCCTGGGAGCCAGGGAATCCGAGTCGGAGAAATTTGAAAATTGCGTGATCCTGCCCTCCCTGGAGGAATGCAGCGCCGATCAGAGGGCGCTGATCCGGTTGACGCGGCTGATCGAGCGGGAGCAGAATCCCTTTTCCGGAAAGCCCCTGGTGCAGTTCCACGGGAAAAGGGCGCTCTATATCGAACCGCCGGCCGAGCCGCTGAGCAGCGAAGACCTGGACCGGGTCTATGAACTTCCCTTTATGAGGCTGCCCCATCCCTCCTACCGCGAACCGATTCCCGCGTTCAACATGATCCGGGATTCGGTAACCGTGGTGAGAGGATGTGGGGGAGGATGCAGCTTCTGCGGGCTCGGCCTGCATCAGGGGCGCTTTCTGTCAAGCCGTTCCCCGGATTCCATTGAGCGCGAAGTCCGCAGGGTGGCAAAGTCCCCGACGTTCAAGGGAACTGTTTCCGATCTGGGCGGTCCGACGGCGAACCTTTACGGCTGCCGCAACGGGGTCCGGGAGCCCTGCCGGAAGTGCCGGAAGGCAAGTTGCCTGTTCCCGAACCTCTGTCCCCACCTGGAAATCGATAAAGAAGCCGCCGTCCGGCTGATGCGCCGCATCCGTGCTCTCAAGCAGGTCAAGCATGTCTTCATTCAATCGGGCATCCGCATGGATGTGGCCCTGCAGATGCCGCAATACATCCGCGAACTGGCGCGCCATCATACCTCCGGCCACCTGAAGGTCGCGCCGGAGCACCTGCACCCCGCTGTCCTGCGGCGCATGCGCAAGCCGGGGGCGGACTGTTTTGAGCGTTTTCGCAAACTGTTTGAAAAGGAAAGCCGGGCCGCGGGCCGCGAACAGTACCTGGTTCCCTATTTCATTTCCAACTTCCCCGGCTCCACCCCGGAGGAAATGAAAACGGTTGAAGACTTCGTTCGCCGGGAGCGTTGGAAACTGCAGCAGGTGCAGGATTTTATTCCCCTGCCGATGACGCCGGCCGCCGCCATGTACTACAGTGGCTTAGACTATGAGACGGGGTCGCCGATCCCTGTCTCCCGGGGACTGGCCGAACGCCGGGGGCAGATGCGCCAGCTCCGCCCCCCGATGTCTGCCCCCCGTAAGCACAAACGCTGAGCGGGACTTGTTTGCCGGGATGGTCTCAAATGGAATCCGGAGCCGCAGCCGCCGGGATGACGCAATGAATGCCGTGACGCCGAGGAGGGATCATGATTCAAGAGGAAAGAGTCGAGGTGCTCAACAGTGCGGAGCTGAAAAAAGGGAAGTATGTTCTGTACTGGATGCAGGCTTCCCAAAGAGCCGAGTGCAACCACGCCCTGGAATATGCCATCCGGCAGGCCAATGCCCTTGGCCGGCCGGTCGTTGCCTTTTTCGGGATTACGAACTCTTTTCCCGAGGGCAACCAGCGGCACTACCGGTTCATGCTGGAGGGCCTCCGCGATGCAAAGCGAGCCTTGGCAAAAAGAGGCATACAGCTCGTGGTTCAGTGCTGTTCGCCGGAACGGGGGGCCGTCAGGATGAGCCGGGATGCTTCCCTGGTCGTCGTGGACCGGGGCTACCTCCGGATACAGAAAGCCTGGAGACAGGAAGGGGCCGCATCCATGAATTGTCCCCTCGTCCAGGTCGAATGCGATGCCGTTGTTCCGGTGAGAGAAGCGTCGCCTAAGGAGGAGTATTCCGCAGCCACGATCCGGAAAAAAATCCGTGGGAAGCTCTCGTCGTACCTGGTCCCTTTGAAGGAGACCCAGCCCCTGGCCGATTCCCTTGCCCTGGATTTACAATCTTTTCCTGTCGAGGAGGTGGAAAAGGCCCTTTCACACCTTGACGTGGATCGGAGCGTCCAGCCCGTCCCCTATCTTCGGGGTGGATCCGAGGAGGCGGGCAGGCATCTCCGGATTTTTCTCGCTGAGAAACTGGCGCATTATGCCGAGCTCAGAAATGATCCCACGCGGGATTCTCTCTCCCTCATGAGCCCCTATCTTCATTTCGGTCAGATCTCGCCCCTGGACATCGCCCTGAGAGTCTCAAACTCTGGAGCCGCCGACGTTGAGGCCTATCTCGAGGAACTCATTGTCCGGCGGGAGCTGGGCATCAACTTCGTCTTCTACAATGACCGCTACGATACCTTTGCCTCCCTTCCCGGCTGGGCGATCAGGAGCCTCAAAGCTCACGGGCAGGACCCCCGCCCCTATCGTTACTCCCGCGGGGAGCTCGAGGAAGGGAAAACGCACGACCCCTATTGGAACGCGGCGCAGAGGGAGATGGTGCTGAGGGGGAAGATGCACGGTTACATGAGAATGTACTGGGGTAAGAAAATCCTGGAGTGGAGTCCAACTCCGGAAGAGGCTTACCATACCGCCCTCTACCTCAACAACCGGTATGAATTGGACGGCAGGGACCCCAATGGGTTCATGGGGGTCGCCTGGTGTTTCGGGAAGCACGACCGCCCCTGGGGAGAGCGGAACATTTTCGGCAACGTCCGCTACATGAACGCAGGGGGATTGAAGCGAAAATTTGATGCCGACGGGTATGTGAAGTGGGTCGGGCAGTGGGAAACGCAGAGCGCTGAAGCCGGCGCCGGGGGCGACGATCTCCCCCGTTAGCTCACCATCCCCCTTTGTGGCGTTTTATCGTAGAGTCAATTGTCCAACTTGCTCAGATGAGAGAACCACGGGGAGAATGGACAGGAAATGCAGTCCATCCGTTGAGCCGGGATGGCTGAGGGGCAAGGACTCGAACCTCGATTATCAGGGCCAGAACCTGGTGTCCTACCTTTAGACGACCCCTCAGTGCAGCAACGGAAAGCTGTCCGTCTATCGGACGCGGTTTCAAAAGGTCATATTTTCCTCCGCTGTTTTTGTCTCTCTTCCAGTCCCGGTCCGGATGCGGTTCGCCCTTCCGCCTGCAAGGCCCCTATCCGGAAGTGGTCTGCCGGAAAGGAGCGGCCGTTTCTCCTGTCCGCTCCCGATCCTATGGTCTCCGTCGGCTGGCGGCGTTTCAGGACGCGCCGCCGCAGGGCATTGCCCCCGGTCCGCCTCCTTCCCACTCGGTGAGCCCGTCGTCGCTTTTCGCGGCGGCTCCGGCCGCCTGGGGGACGATTTTCCGGTAGACCTCCGCCGGCGGTCTTTTCCGGCCGTCGACGGTCAGCAGCCTGTCGATGGAGATGTCGAAGAGGGCTTCGTTCTCCTCCAGGTACGGCAGGATCAGCTTCCAGTCCGCCTCGCTGATGGCGACAAACGCTCCGCCATTGAGCTGTTCATCGACCAGTTTCCGCCGGGGATCCCTCACGTAAATCGCACCGCCGGAGGCGAGGGAAAAGATGTTCGATCCCGGATAGGGCGATTCGTATTCACGGATCGACCCGTCGGAGTCGTTGAATCCGATGCCGTTGAGGATGACGAATCCGCCGCCGTTGAGGGGATCGCCGGCCATGAAGGACTCCGCGAGGTAGTCCAGGGCCGTTCCGTTGATGATGACCCGGGGCTTCCCGACGGCGTTGATCAAGGGCCGCCCTGCGGCGTTCCCCATGATGTAGGCGCTGCCGCCCTTGGCGCCGTACATGAAGGTCTGGCCGACATCGCCGTAGACGACCAGCTTCCCGTCTTTCATGATCTGGCAGAGCTGATCCTGGGCATTGCCGTGAACCTGGATCTCCAGGCCGTCGATGCCCGATGCCAGGTAGTCGCCCGAGGAGCCGTAGACGTCAATCCGCACATCCCTGACGGCCGGGCCGAACCCGCAGCCGGTAAAGCGCTGGCCCCGGTACCGGTAAACGATGAACCGCTTCCAGCCGAGGTGGTAGGCGGCCACGATCAGCACGGCATCGCAGAGGTCGCCTTCCGGCTCGAAACGCTCCGCGTCGATGACGAGGGTCTTTTCCTTGCCTCGCGGCGGCCGCAGTTGGCTGCGGCTTGAAAAATCGATCCGGCTGAAAGCGCCGTCCCCGTTCTCCGAAATCAGCGGAGTCGCGGCAAAAATCTCATCGAGGGCGACCTTCAGGACATGCTGGAGGGAGCTCCTCTTGAGGCGGCCCGTGTCGAATCGCCGGTCGTTCAAGAAGGTCAGGGCCTCGATCGCCCCCTGCTTGAACGCATCCTTTTCCAGGGCGTAGCGCTTGACGGTTTCGATGGCGAAGCGAGACCGGTCGGGATCAAACCCGCCGATCTGCTCCCGGAGATAGGCGAAGATGTTTCGCGCCGCTGCCGAGGGGTCCTTTTCGGAAAAGAAGCCGGCCAGCTTCTTTTCGATCTCCAAGCCTTCATCGGACAGAACCACCGGTTGGGAGAGATCACAGACAACCTTGTCCCTGGGCGTTTCGATGACCTTGCCGAACTTGTCCGTGCAGACAAGCTTCTTGTTTTCCGAACCGTCTCCGGCATCCTGGAGACTGAAGATGAAGGAGCCGCCGTCCGTGTAGCTGCCGCCGCGGGCGTTCCAGTACTTATCGGCGACGGGGCCGAAGCGCGAATCTTCCCGCTCCAGGGAGATGAGCGTGGCATCGATGGCCTGCTTTTCCGAGCAGATCAGGCCGATTGACACCTCACCCTCCTGCAGGGCGAACACCTGGGGGCGGAGCATGGCCGTATCGGTGATGCCGATGAGCTGGAGCTGATTGTTCTTCACGTCATTCCTGGCGATGATGAAGAACCAGGGCCCGTCGGGCGAGGCGCCGACATGATGGGTCTGAATGGCCTGATACAGCGCCTGTTTTTCCGCCGGGAGCATGTCAAAATCCCTTTCCGAGGTCGGTGCCATGGCTTCAATCAGGTATTCCAGGGGATACTTGTAGACACGGCTCCACAGATCGAGCAGCAGCGCCGCCTCCTCCGTGTCGGTGAGGAACAGGGGGGTGTAGTTCCGCTGCTTGAGATACTCGTAGATGGCCTGGTAGTTCGCAAAATCGCCGTTGTGCACCAGGGCCTCGTTGAGGGCGCTGAAGGGGTGGCAGCCGCCGGGATGCCAGACGCGGCCCCGGGTGGGATACCGCTGGTGGGCCAGCCAGACGTGCGCCTTGAAGTCATCC
>CAZKRB010000074.1:0-7200 GCA_964555065.1 uncultured Syntrophus sp. | reverse complement strand
GCGGACCACATTCTCCGCATAGCCGACGATCTTCAGGATCATCATGTTCCGCCCATGGGACATGACAAAGGCCTTCTTTTCGCCGAGGGAAGCGTAATACTGCGAATTGATCCGGAAGCTGTTCTGGTAGACGAACTCGTCCTCGGCATCCCGCCGGTCCAGGGAGGAAAAATCGTTGTCCTCAATGTACCGGTCCAGGACTTCCTCTTTGACGCGGACGAAATAGCGCAGAATGTCCGGGGGCCGGACCTCCAGGCCGATCGTGCGATAGTCATCGATCGTGGCCAGTTTTTCGGACTTATCAATTCGAAAATACGGTTTGATGAAGGTATTTTCAATCTCCTCGGCCACCTCAGCCTCGAGGAGGGCGATGTGGAGCATGTAATCCTCGTCAAGGACCTTCCGGGAAACTCCCAACGCTTCAGGAAGAAATCCCACGGCGCCGATGCCCCCTCCTTTCCCGTTGCCTCGATTGTGCATCTGGGCGGACGGCTCAAAGATATTCTTCCCGGTGACGGGGATGGAACTGATAAATCCTGTTACGCCGCAGCCGCCCTCCTCCTCGGGATTCGAGGGGAGATCGGGCACCCGGCGGCAAAGCTCATTGCGGGAAAATAATATTTTGTCGGCGTTATCCATGATCTGCAAACTCCGCTTTCTTTCTTTAATTGCTGTAATCGATATGCTCCAGCAGGTCCGTCCGTCCGACAAGCTCCTTGACGCTTCTCATGCCGAACTTCTGGAGAAGTTCGACCAACTGGACATTCCAGGCATGGTACAGGTTGGTCAGGCGCTGGGTCGCCCATTCCTCGGTAAAGAGGTCCGCCAGCTCGGAATCCGTCGAGGCGATGCCCCGGGCGCAGCCCCGTCCGGACTCGCAGTTGCCGCAGCGGACACACTCCAGGGAGATCAGTTCCGCCGTCCCGACCACCGCGCCGTCGGCGCCGAGGCAGATGGCCTTCGCCAGGTCGTGGGCGGTCCGGATGCCTCCCGAGGCGATGAGGGTCACGGCATCCCGGACGCCCTCATCCTTCAGGAAGCGGTGAACCTTCACGATGCCGTATTCGATGGGCATGGCGATGTTCTTCTTGGCGATATCCGGCGCCGCGCCCGTGCCCCCGTAGCCGCCGTCGATGTGGATGATATGCGCGCCGGCGTAGTAGGAGCCGACGGCCACCATGTCCACGTCATTGGGGGTGGAGACCTTCACGGAAACCAGCGCCTGGGGATTCATCTCCTTGATCCAGTCGATGTGCTTCTTGTGATCCTCGATGGAATAGACCGAATGGAAGGGGAAGGGCGAAAAGAGAGAAGTGCCCTTCACGGCTTCGCGCATGCGTGCCACGCTTTCAGTATTCTTTTCCCCCAGGAGGTGGCCGCCGAGGCCGGGTTTGGCGCCCTGGGCGTATTTGAACTCCACGATCTTCACCCGCTGGATCGTCTCCTCGCGGACTCCGAAGAGCCCCGTGGCCACCTGGGTGATCACATGGTCATCGTAGGGGACCAGCATCTCCGGATACCCGCCTTCCCCGGAGCAGGTAAAGGTGTTCCAGAGGGAGGCATTGTGCGCCTTGGAAACCATCGTGGGGAGGCTGACGGAACCGAAGGACATGCCGCCGCCGTACATCGGGGTCGAGATGACCACGTTCGCCCGCCCGTCGTTTCTCCGGTTCAGCTCGATGGCCGTGGAGATTTCCGACGGGTCCACGTACGGCGGATTGGCGGGAAATTTGAACCGCAGCTTGTCGAAGCCGCCCCCGGAATTGCCCACCTGGTATTCCAGGTCGGTCCGGGTGGGCGGATAACCCGTCTCGGCCATGATCCACGTCGCCGTGATCATGTCCGCCGTCCAGCGGAAGTCCCCCAGCGTCTCGTACATGGGATTGAGCGACAGGCTCAGGGCCTGGCGCGGGCATTTGCCGAGGCAGCAGAAGTCTTTCTGCTCGCACTCGAAGCCGATGCACTTGTAGTCGATGGGCGGATTGACCTTGTTGTGCCCCTCGACCCGTTCATGAACGCCATAGGGGCAGGTTCGGGCGCAGGTGCCGCAGTTGATGCAGGCATCCGACCGGGTGATCTTGTACTTCGGCACCTGGTGCTTGAAGCGCGAAGGGGTCTCTTTGATGGTTACGGTTGATGGTTTCATAGTCTCACAGCTTCTCTGTTTTTAAAGAGTTTTCCAAAGGTGTCCTCGTCGACCTCCTCGAAGAAGATCGCCCGGCCCGTCTCTCCCCGCAGCCGGCGGGCTTCCCGGATTCCCATCGCTCCCATCACCTCCAGGAGCTGTGAATGCCAGGCGCCCATGAGATTGATCATCCGCTGGGCCAGGATCGGCACCGGGACGCTTTCCAGCCCTTCGGGGAGAATCAGCAGCTTTTCCGGCTCTTCGTACAGCCTGACGCCGACAGCGACCAGCAGGGGCAGGTCCACAGCGGTCAAGTCCGCCCCGCAGATCATGGCCTTGGGGACATGTTCCGCCATGGCGATCCCGCCGGAGAAGATCAGCGTGATCTCATCACGGATTCCTTCCTGGACGAGCCGCAGATGGACGGCCCGGATGAGGTCCTTGAGCAGCCTCGACTTGGCGGGGGAAGAGCCGTTGACTTCCATCCCGCGGAAGTCGGCGACGACCTGGATGATCTCTGCGCCCTCGTGGGCAAGGCGGCAAACGGTGTCCTCCACGTCTTTCTCCGCCGGAATCCGGATGATGACCGGGGCGCTGTTGAGGCTCTTGAGTTTTTCCTTTACACTCGGGAAATGGTTCAGCAGGTCCTCGTCCCCCTCGAGGGCCACCAGCCGCGCCCTCTTCACGAGAGCCTGGTGGCGGTCGATTTCTTCCCCGATCAGCAGGGGAATGAGGTTGCCGGCATAGGGTTCCACCTCGGGAGTCAGGGCGGCCGCGGGCACAATGAGGAAGGTGCCGAGCTCGGCCGCTGCCTTGGCCAGGGCAGCCTGGACATTTCCGCTCAGGTTGTCCGCCGGCAGATCGAAGAAGATGGGAAGGGGAAGAGGAACCGTATCGAAGATCTGCGACCGCAGCTTCCCGTCGGCAGCAAAGGCCAGATGATTGAGTTTTCTTCCCAGCTCAACGGCGGTACTGATGTATTCCCGGCCGTGGATGCCGTCCCGGGTGGGGCGGACGATCTCCGACATATCCGTCCACATGCCGTCAAAGCCCGTGCCGGTGAAAGGGCCCCGGTATCCGGCTCCGGAAACGGGCACCTTCCCGTCCTCCGCCTGCTTCCAGAGGCTCAGGAGCATATGGGACTTCCAGTAAGATCCGTCGTTGTTCAGAAAATCCTGGTTCAGGGACTTTTCCAGAGCCCCCCGGGGGCACTCCTGGATGCACCGGAAACAGTTCCGGCAGACGGAGGTGTTGGGGGCCGCCATCTTTCGCGGATCGCCCGGTTCCCGCCTGTGGGCTTCGTAGATGCACACCTTGGTGCACTTGCCGCAGTTGATGCAGTTCTCGCCTCGCGTGATCCTGAACTTGAAGAGGTATTCGAGATCCAGGGGGGTCGCTTTTGTGGAAATGTGATATTTTTTTGGCATCGTCTTTCTTCTTCTCTTTTGAGTAAGTCTGATAAGAAATTTACTCTTTGATGAACCGTCCCGAAGGGGCGTGAAACGATAATGAAATTAGGGAGGTGCTGGTGGAATCAGCTGTTTCGCTCCACCATTTCCCAGTACTCCTTGCTGTCGTCGACCCTTTTCAGAAAGTCCCTGATCTGGGATTCCGGGCGGCCATACATGCCCTCAAGCCTTTTTTCCAGGGCATCCCAGAACCTCATCAGTTCTAGATTGGTCTGGCAGATCTCCTCGCAGGCCTTGCAGTGCATGCACAGGAAGGCATTGGCCGCTTCCTCACGGGTCACGGCTTTTCCTTCCATGAGCTTCTTGGCCAGGGCGATTTTTCCCTTTGCCGTGACCCCTTCATTTTTCGTGATCAGGTAGGCGGGACAGACGGCGAGGCAGTTGCCGCACTTGGCGCAGGCATGGGTGCTCAACTCGAGATCAAGATGGTCGATTTTCTCGTCCTTGCCGAAAACCATCGTGGCGCCCTTCCCGATGATCGGCGACAGGAGGGTCAGGAGATTCATGGACGCGCCGAAAACCGCCGGGCTGAACATCAGGGAGGCAAGCCTCGTGGAGTCGACGGCGAAAAATTTTCCGGGATTGAGAATGGCGTTCGGATCCACCTTGGCCTTGTAGGCCTTCAGGGCCTTCCGCCGCTGTGGGCTGTACAGGGCGTTGAGGAAAGCGGCATTCCACAGGCCCAGGCCGTAAGGTTCGGCGCCCAGGGCGACGGCCGCCTGGGTCAGCATGGAAACCAGCGGCATGTTGATCATGTATTTTTTCTTCCGCGAGTCGCACAGGAAGGTGGCCATGATCAGAGCCCGCTTTTCATCGAGGATATAGGCGTCGACGCAGATTTCAACGCCGAATCGGTTGCCCAGGATCTTGGCCTTTTCGATGTAGGTTGCGGCCGCCGATATCGGGATGATCACTTCGCTCGCCAGAATCGTCGGTCCCAGACGCTTGGTCTTCATTCCGAAGAGACGCTCGTTCCAGAGGTACCGCGCGGCATAGCGGGGAGCGGTCTCAATGACGCCCGATCTGGCGATGAATTTCTCGAAGCGTTCTTCATCCTCGGCACTGCCGAATTCGAAAAGAACGCCGGCGCTCTTCTTGAAGATCTCGGCCCGGATGACCTCGTTGGTGTCATTGAGGTGATTTTCGTCGAGAAAGCGGATGACATTGGGATTGAGCTTCTCCGAGAATCTGTTTTTAACGAACCTGTCGATGAAGTCGAACGCCGAGCGGTCGTCCTTGAAATATAGCAGGTGGGCATAGGAGGCCTCGGGCACATCCCGGAGCTGGAGGGTGGCCTCGACGATGATGCCGAACTCGCCCTCGCTGCCGATAAAGAAGCTGAACTCCGGATCGGAAGGGGACAGCGCCTTGAGCTCACCCGTGCCGGTGATCGCCTTCAGGGAGACGATCTGCTTCGACAGGTGGCCGTACCGGAAGCTGTTGATCCCATAGCCGCCCGTGGCGATCCAGCCTGCAACGGTGGAAAACTTGCTCGAAGGATAGGTCATCAGGCAAAGGCCCTCTTTCTTGGCCAGCAGATCGATATCGCTCCACCGGGCGCCCGCTTCCACGGTGACCGTCTTCTCCCGGGTGTTGAGCTCCAGGATTTTCCGGAAAGGAGAAAGGTCGACGACGATGCCGGCCTTCGTCGGGATGACGCCGCCGAAACCCCACGAAGCGGAGCCTCTCGGAATAACGGGAATTTTCCGCTCGTTGGCAAAGGCCAGGACTTTCCGGATTTCCTCGATGCTTTTCGGCTGGACGACAAAATCAGGCTGGGTCTTGAAAAAGGTCCGGGTCATGATATCCGGAACATCGCCGATATCATGGGAGAACATTTCCCGCTCTTCCGCCCTGTCCAGGATTCTGATATCGCCCGCGGTCTTTTTGAATTCTTCTAAGGAGTTCATCTGTTCTCTGTCTCTTCGTTCGTCAGGAATGCCGGGGTGCAGACGCCCCCTTTTCTCAGGAAATTTAAGGAGTGAAGCCCTGAGATACCCCTAAAGCGCAAGATGAATGCCACGCGTCGAGCTGCCTCTGCGGAATTCTTTTCAGGGAACTTTTTCCCTCCCCACTGCGAGGGAAAATCGGGAGCCGCCAATTCAACGTATTAATCTTACAAGAGAATAATAACGCCTTTTCTCTTTTTGATACAGCCCAAACGATGGGAAATATTTTCGCCGTCCCCGCCGACGGCCACGGCAGGCTTTGAACCGGAAGAAAAAAGGAACAAAAACGTAGCGCGTTGAGACAAAAGGTACATAATTGTTGTTCTTTGTTGTTTCAAACCTGCCGTTTCCCTACAAGCAGAAAGGCCGGCCTCTTTCGAGACCGGCCTTTCTGCTTGATTCCCTCATCTTTTAAGTAACTTCAAGTCATCTGCCTGATAAAATGAATCGAGAAGTTATTTTCTGATCAATCGCTGATCCTGTGGCCAGCGTGGCGCGCTCTTGACTTTTACAGCTTGAAGAGAAGGTCCGTATACGTGGGGATCGGCCACATGTCGGTGGGAACCAACATCTCCATTCCGTCGATGTCCTCCCGCAGGGATCGCATGGCCGGGACAACCTTATCGCGGTAGGCCTCCGCCAGCCTGACGCAATCCCCAAGCCCCTGGGCCTTTGCGATGGCCGCTTCGAGCCTGGTCAGGTTTTTGTACGATGAGGCGAGCAGGGCGCCGAGTTTCTTCAGGAGGTCTTCCTGGACGGGAGCCCCCACCGAGACGGCCTGGAAGCTGGAGATGGAATCGGCCAGGAACGTCCCGTATTCGACGGCGGCGGGAATGAGCTGTTTCTTGGCCATATCGACGGCGACCAGCGCTTCGATGTTGATCTGTTTCGCATAGATATCAACGTATATCTCGTAGCGGGAATGCAGTTCCTTCTCCGACAGGACTTCGTAGGTTCCGAAAAGTTTAACTGCTTTTTCCGTGACGAAAGCCTTCAAGGCGTCCACGGAATTGCGCACATTGGGCAGCCCTCGTTTTTCCGCCTCCTTGACCCACTCCTCACTGTAATTGTTGCCGTTGAAAATAATCCGGCTGTGTTTCGTATAGATCTCCCTGATGATCGCCGCGGCCTCGGCGTTCTTGTCCCCGGTCTTTTCGAGACGGGTGGCGATCTCGTCGAGGGCCTCGGCGGCGATGGTATTCAGGGTCACATTGACGCCGGCGATGGACTGTGCAGACCCGACCATCCGGAATTCAAACTTGTTTCCCGTGAAGGCGAAGGGCGAGGTTCGGTTGCGGTCCGTATTGTCCTTGGGAATTTCGGGAAGGGTGTCCACGCCGACTTTCATGTACTGCGCGCCCTTTGCGGCCACCTTCTGCCCTTTGGCCAGCTTCTCCAGGATTCCCGTTACCTCTTCGCCCATGAAGATGGAGATGATGGCCGGAGGGGCTTCGTTGGCCCCGAGACGGTGATCGTTGCCGGCGGAGGCGCAGGTCGCCCGCAGGATATCGGCGTGGGTGTCGACGGCTTTGATCAGGGCGCTGAGGAAGAGCAGAAACTGGACGTTTTCACCGGGGGTGTTGCCCGGCTCCAGCAGGTTGAGCCCGTCGTCGGTCGAGAGAGACCAGTTGTTGTGTTTGCCGGAGCCGTTGATGCC
>CAZKRB010000073.1:0-14141 GCA_964555065.1 uncultured Syntrophus sp. | reverse complement strand
ACGGCGGCCTTGCCGGGGATCGGGGCCATGATCCGGATGCTGGGCGCTTTCAGGGCGAGGGCGAGATCGTCGGAAAGGGTGGTGATCCGGTTGATCTTGACCCCCGGCGCCGGCTCCAGCTCGTAGAGGGTGACAACGGGGCCGGGCTGGACTTCCGCCACCTTCCCCTCCACACCGAAATCGGCCAGGGTTTTCTCCACGATCCGGGAATTGGCCAGCAGGGCCTCTTTCTTGATCCTCGTGTCTTTTCGCTCCTTGTAGTCCAGAAGCGAAAGGGGCGGCAGCGTATACCCGCCCCGGTGGGGAAGGGGCCGCAGGGGCGCCGGTTCGGGGCGCGGGGATTTTTCCGTCGGCGGTTTAGGCGCCGGTTTCTGCGTGCTGATGCGGGGCGATTTTTCCTTCTTGGCCAGGAGGGGCTTCCCTTTCCGGGACAGCTGCATCAGGGTCTGCCCCCCGGAGGCCACCCCTGTCTTGATCCGGCCTCCGAGAGAGAGAAGCGAGAAGCGGAAGAGGACCATCAGGGAGACAGTCAGGGTAAAAAGGAGCAGAAGAAAGGCGCCTGCGGTACCGAGCGAAGCCGTCAGCAGCCTCGCCAGCCCCTCCCCCAGCAGGCCGCCGGGCTGATCGGGAACGTTTTGCAGGCTGAATCCAGGAGCCAGAAGGGCCAGGAGTCCGCAGGCCGCCGGCATCAGGGCGGAGAAGCTGAAGAAGATCCTTTGATCTACCTGAAAATCCCGGCGGATGAAATAAAGGGCGGAGCCCAGAAGCAGTCCGGCAGGAAGCAGGAAAACGGCGGGTCCGAACAGCCAGAGGAGCACGTAGGAAAGATGGGAGCCGAACCGGCCGATGAGATTGTGGACCGGTTCTTCCGCCGCGACGAAATGGCCGAGAGAGGGGTCCCGAGGGGAATAGGAAAAAAGGCACAAAAGTAGGAACAGGGCGGCAGTCAGGCAGATGACGCCTGAAATTTCCTGGTGTCGTGAAGAGCGGGATGCCTGTTGATTTGAAGAATTCACCATCAGTCCAGTTTTTTGTAATCTTTTGCTTCCCTTTGATATTTCTCGATATTCCCGAGAATGATCTGGTGCACCTCGTCGATCAGCCCCTGGCGGGTTTCAAGGGTATAGCCGCTGGCGTCCACGGGCTTGTCGATGATCAGTTTAACCGGCGCCGGGGTGATCTTCAGCGAGCGCTTCGGCATGATGGCGCTGCTGCCGAGAATGGTTACCGGGACGATGGGGACGCCGGCCTGAATCGCCAGGTGGAAGGTCCCCTGTTTAAACGGCTGGAGCGTGCCGTCGCTGCTTCTCGTCCCCTCGGGGAAAGTCATGATGGAATGGCCCTTTCGAATGGTGCGGGCCGCCTGTTCCATGCTCTTCATGGCGCTCGCATGATTTTTCCGGTCGATGGGGATGTATCCCGCGTTGCGCATGGCCATGCCGAAGAGGGGAACGCGAAAGAGCTCCTGCTTGGCGATCCAGCGGAAGGGAACGGGCATGCAGGCCAGGGCGACCAGAGTGTCCACGTCGCTCTGGTGATTGGCGGCAAAAATCTGAGGGCCGTCCAGGCGCACATGGCGGCGGCCGGACACTTCGACGGGAACGCGGGCAAGAAACAGCAGTATCCTGGCCCAGAGCCTGGCGAATCTGTGAATCCTGTCCTCCCCTGCGCCGAGGAGGGAGAAAAAAACCGCCCAGAAGCAGAAGAAAGCCGTGATGGACACCCCCGCCAGCAGCAGAAGAATGGATCGGATCATCATCTCTTCACCAAAATAAACCTCAGGATAAGGTTTTCCCTCTACTTGATAATCCCGGTGAAGTCAATCCGGAATCCCTTCCCGAAGGGCGAATCCCGACGAGAAGGCGAGAAATTCATTGACAAACCCGCCCCATGATAATAGCATCGCCCGCTTAGCTGACACAGCCGATTCACGTGACTTCCCCACGATTTTGATTCTCGGATATGAAAAAGGTAATAGACAGGAAAAGAGCCCAGGAAATCGTTGACCGTTTCCCCGATGCCTCCGTGCTGGTCGTCGGAGATGTCATGGTGGATCATTTCATCCGGGGGCAGGTTTCCCGGATCTCTCCCGAAGCGCCGGTTCCCATCGTCGATGTTAAGGCCGATCATCTGCTCCTCGGCGGCTGCGCCAACGTGATCAACAACATCTACGCCATGGGTGGAAAGGTTTACGGAGCCGGCATCGTCGGCGATGATGCCATGGCCGGCCGGATCCGGGAGGAGTTTCAGCGGCGGCGGATCGATCCGTCGGGGCTTGTGACCGAGGCGGGCCGCCCCACGACCCTGAAAACGCGGATCATTGCCCACGGGCAGCAGGTGGTCCGGTTTGACCGGGAAAGCCGTCAGGAGGCCGCGGCGGAGAGCATCGAGAAACTGCTGGCCTATATCCGGACGCTGCGCGGACAGCTGGGGGCTATTGTCGTTTCCGACTACAACAAGGGGGTCGTCACCGACACCCTCATGGCCGGCATCCGCGAACTGGTTTCGGGCGCCGGGATCGTGGTCTGCGTCGATCCCAAGCGTGCAGACCTTTCCCTCTATGAAGGGGTGGACATCATTACGCCGAATCATCATGAAGCGGGGAAGGCCATGGGCTATGACGCTCCGACCGGGGCGGAACTGGTTAAAGTGGGTGAGGCGCTGCTTGCCCGCTACGACTTCAAATCCCTGCTGGTTACCCGGGGCGAAGAGGGGATGAGCCTTTTTGAACGGGATGGCCGGGGGGCGGGAATCGTGCATACCCTCTTTCCCACGGAAGCCCGGGAAGTCTTCGACGTGACCGGTGCCGGCGATACGGTGATCGGCGTCTTCGCCCTCTGTATGGCCTCGGGCGCCACGTTCCGGGAGGCGGCCGCAATCGCCAACTGCGCCGCAGGGATTGTGGTCGGCAAGGTGGGCACGGCGACGGCAACCCGTCAGGAACTGATAAAAGCCCTATGAGCCGTCCGCAGGCCGCCGAACCTGTCAAGCTGATCATGAGCCTCTTTGCCGCAGGTCCGGACGTTCTGCGGGACGCCATGGACTGCCTGAGCGAAACGTACGGGCTGGTGGACTACCTCAGTCGTCCGCTTCCCTTTGAGTATACCTCCTACTATTCGGCGGAGATGGGGCCTGCCCTGGTGAGGCGGTTTGCCGCCTATGAAGCGCTGATCCGTCCGGAAAGTCTACCCGACGTCAAAAACCTGACGAACGGGCTGGAAGAGCGCTTTGCCGTGGACGCAAAGAGAAGGATCAACATCGATCCCGGGTACATCGCCAAGGCCCATCTGATTCTGGCCACGGGAAAGGGGTATACCCACCGGCCTTATCTGCGGGACGGGATTTACGCCGATCTGACTCTGATGTACAGCCATGGGACCTTTTCCACCCTTCCCTGGACGTATCCCGATTACGCGGAGCAATCCTGCATTGAAATGTTCAATAAAATCCGGGCTCGATATGTCGAGCAGTTGAAGGACCTGAAAAATGAAGGCGCCTGAGCGGCCCGAGACAGTGCGCCTTGTGCCGATGACGAATTTCGAAGGATGAGGGGAATGTTATGATCAGCAGTATGACCGGTTACGGCAGGGCGGAATCCGTCGAAGGTGAGAAAAAGATCGTAGTGGAGATGCGGTCGCTCAACCACCGCTATCTGGAGGTCTCCCTGCGGCTTCCGAACCTTTTTCTACCCCTGGAGATGGAAATCAAGCGAAGAATCGGCGAATCCTGTTTCCGGGGGCGGGTCGACGTCACCATAAAAATGGACCAGGACGGCGGGACCGAAGGCGGCGCCAGGTACAGCCTGAATCTTCCGCTGTTGAAAAATTATCAGGCCCTCCTCGGGGAAATGAAGAGCGAACTGAATCTCGCCGATCCCATCACCCTGGGCATGATGGCGCGTTTCAAGGATGTTTTCATTCCCGTGGAAGTCGTGCCGGATATGGAGGGCGGCTGGGCCGGTGTGGAGCCGGTCTTCAACGAGGCGCTCGCCAATCTGCGGGCCATGCGGAAGAAGGAAGGGGACATCCTCTACCGTGACCTCCGGGAAAGGCTTGACCTGCTCCGGAACTCCCTGGAGGAGATCAGCGGCAGAACGCCGGTGCTCCTTGAGGAATATCACGCGCGCCTGGTGGCCCGCGTCCAGGAATTGACCAATGGGCTGGCAATCGATGAGGCGCGCCTGGTTCAGGAAGTGGCAATGATGGCGGAACGAAGCGATATCACGGAAGAAACCGTCCGCTTTCGCAGCCATCTCGAACAGTTCGAGGCCATGATGGACAGCCCCGAGGCCGTGGGACGGAAGATCGATTTTCTGATCCAGGAAATGGGCAGGGAGATCAATACGATCGGCTCCAAGAGCAGCGACGCCCAGATTTCCCGGCGGGTCATCGAAATCAAGAGCGAACTGGCGAAACTGAGAGAGCAGGTGCAGAACATTGAATGAATCGGATCCCGATTCCCGAGGCTTCTTCATCGTCCTTTCCGCCGCCTCGGGCACGGGAAAGACGTCGATCCGCCGGATGTTTCTGGAGCGGTGCCCCGAGGTTCAATTCTCCGTTTCCTATACCACTCGGACGCCTCGGCCGGGGGAGGTGGACGGTCAGGATTACTTCTTCATCTCGGAGGCGGAATTCCGGGAGCGCATCGACCGGGGTGAGTTTGCCGAATGGGAAGAGAATTACGGCCGGTCTTACGGGACCTCGGGAAAAATGATGACCGAATACATGGTGCAGGGCCGCGATATGATTCTCGATATCGAGACGCGAGGGGCAAAGGCATTGAAAAAGAATTATTCAGGTGGTATCTATATCTTTGTTTTGCCTCCCTCTTTGGCCGAGCTGAAGGCGAGGCTGCAAAAGCGTGGGGAATCGGACGCCGAGATCCGGAAGCGGCTCGATCGGGTCCGGGAAGAAATCCATGAAGCCTACGACTACGACTATGTCATCATCAATGAGTCGTTGCCGGAGGCGGTAGAATGTCTCCAGGCGATTTACCGGGCGGAAAAAAGCCGGGCGGGACGAATGGGAAAACGGATACAACAGGTCCTGGAGCGGGATTAACTCCGACTTCAGGCGGAAAAAATAGCATTAGGGGAGGCCTGTTCAACATGGCGAGAATTACCGTTGAAGATGCGCTGCAGGTTGCCGGGAATCGCTTTGCGCTGGTTTTGCTTACGGTGCAGAGGGCAAAGCAGCTGATCAAGGGGGCAAAACCTTTAACCAATATCCGCAACAACCGTGAGATTGTGGCGGCGCTCCGGGAAATTGCCGATCACAAAGTTTATTTTGCCCATCCGGATTATCTCATGGGAGCCAAGGAAGACTTCAAACTCATTGTGGATGATACGACGGAATTCATCGGTGATGAAGACTATGTCGAATAAGGAGTCGTCGGAAAAGCTGATCTTTGCCCTCGATATGGGTGGCGGGCTGGAGGAGGTCATGGCCTGGGTCCGGCGTCTGGCGGGGCATGTGGGGGTTTTCAAGGTGGGCAAGGAAGCTTTCACCCGCTTCGGTCCCCCGCTGGTTCAGCAGATTCAGGAAACGGGATCACGGGTTTTCCTGGACCTGAAGTTTCATGATATTCCCAATACGGTTGCCCGGGCTGCGGAAGGCGCCGTGGAGCTGGGGGTGGCCATGTTCAATGTCCATGCCCTCGGTGGGACGACCATGATGAAGCAGACCGTTGAAGCGGTGCGAAACATGGCCGAACAGAGAGAGCGGCCCGTGCCCCTGGTTCTCGGGGTTACCGTTTTAACCAGCCTGAATGATGAAGATCTTCAGCAACTGGGCTTCTCCTGCTCCACGGGAGAGCTGGTCCTCAAACTGGCGCGCATGGCCCAGGATGCCGGTCTGTCCGGCGTTGTCGCCTCGGCCCAGGATGTCGAGGCCATCCGGAAGGCGTGCGGCGAAGGCTTCGTGATTGTAACTCCCGGAATCCGGGGATTGGCGATGGTTCCCGGTGACGACCAGAAGCGCACCCTCACCGCCGAAGAGGCGATCCGGCGGGGATCGGACTATCTCGTGATCGGCCGACCCATCCGGACGGCGGAAGACCCGGTGGCGGCAGCGGATGAATTCTGCCGGGAAATCGCCCGGGGACTGGACGCAAGATAACCCACTGAGTCCGGAGCAGCAGGCATGGAGGTGATTTACGGGATCAATCCCCTGAAGGAGGCTCTGCTCAGCGGCGGCGAAGGGCTGGTGAGAATCGTGATCGCCCGGGGCCGAGGCGGGGAAACGATCGCCGAGTTGAGGACCCTGGCGGCTCGACAGGGAATCCCCGTGGAGATCCGGGAGCGGACCTATCTGGACCATGCCGCCGGCCATGCCTCGCACCAGGGCGTTCTCGGGCTGTGTGAAACGTATCGTTACCGGGATCTGGAAACCGTCATCGCCAATCGCCATCCCACCTGCCCCGATGATCTGGTGCTGATCCTCGATGGGATCATGGACCCCCACAACCTTGGGGCGCTGATCCGGTCCGCCCACTGTTTCGGCGCCAACGGCGTCATCCTTCCTGAACATCGCGCCGCTTCCGTTACTCCTACCGTCATCAAAACCTCCGCCGGGGCCGCCCGCTATCTCCCCGTCACCCGAGTCGCCAATCTTGCCCATACCCTCGATGAGCTGAAAGAACGGGGATTCTGGATCTTCGGCACTGATGCGCACGCCTCTTCGCCGGCGTCAGCCGCGGATTTTCAGGGTTCCGCCGGCCTGGTCATGGGCGGGGAAGGCCGGGGCATGCGGCCGCTGATCCGAAAAAAATGCGACTTTCTGATTTCCATTCCCATGTTGGGAAAAATCGATTCCCTCAATGTCTCCGTCTCGGCGGGGATCCTGATGTACGAGTTCCGCAGAAAAACCGGATGGCATATTTCTTGATAAATCAAGAAGGATTCTAAGGCCGGCATAAAGGCTGGGCAACTGCCGACAATCAGGACCGGAAGGAGTTAGTGCCATGGCTGAGTTACTGTGGGAAGCAACCACCCGGCGGGGTGAGCTGAAGAAGGGGGAAATGAAGGTCGCCGATGAGGCCACGCTGAGGACGCTGCTCCGCCGGCAGGGGTTCAAATCGATCACCATCAAGTCAAAGCCCAAGGATCTTCTTGAATATCTTCCCTTCCTCAAACAGAAGGTCAAAGAAAAGCAGATCGTCGTCTTTGCCCGGATCTTCTCGACAATGATCAACTCCGGTCTTCCCCTGATCCAGTGTCTCGATCTTTTGGCCCAGCAGGAGACCAACAAAGTTTTTGCCAAGACCATCACGGCCATTAAGGAGGACATTGAAGGCGGGGCATCCTTGACGGACGCCTTGAAAAAATATCCGGCGGTCTTTGATGACCTCTTTGTCAACCTGATTGCGGCCGGGGAAAGCGGCGGCATTCTGGATGTCGTCCTGGGGCGGCTTTCCACCTACATGGAAAAAGCCATGAAGCTCAAACGGAAGGTGAAGGGAGCGCTGACCTATCCGATTACGGTTCTGGTCATTTCCATCGGGGTGGTGGCGCTGCTGCTGTTGAAGGTCATCCCCGTCTTCCAGAAGATGTTTTCCGACATGGGCGGGGCGCTGCCGGCGCCGACGCAGTTTCTGGTCAATGCCAGCGCCTTCATGCAGAGCTATTTTGTTTACATGATTGCCGGCGTCATTGCCGCCATCTTCGGATTCAAACAGTTTTACCGCACCGAAAAGGGGAGGGTGCTGGTGGACAATCTGGTTCTGAGGCTGCCTGTCTTCGGGCCACTCATGAAAAAAGTCGCGGTGGCGAAATTCACCCGGACGCTCTCAACGATGATGAGCAGCGGCGTTCCTATCCTTGACGGTCTGGCTATCGTGAGCAAGACCGCGGGGAACAAGATCGTGGAGGCGGCGCTGATGCAGACGCGGCGGAGCATCAGCGAGGGGAAGACGATTGCGGAACCCCTTGAAGCTTCGGGGCTGTTCCCTCCCATGGTCGTTCAGATGATCGCCGTAGGCGAGCATACCGGCGCCCTGGATGCCATGCTGGCTAAAATCGCGGATTTTTATGACGATGAGGTGGATGCGGCGGTTAGCGCCATGACGGCGCTCCTGGAACCCTTCATGATGGTGTTTCTGGGAGGCGTTGTGGGAGGGATGATTATCGCCATGTACCTGCCGATCTTCCAGATGGCTTCCGTGGTGACTGGATAAAAAAATGGTCGGGATGGCGCGATTTGAACGCGCGACTCCTGCGTCCCGAACGCAGTGCCCTACCAAGCTGGGCCACATCCCGACAGGGGCAGTTCATATAAAATTTATCCGGAAATGTCCATCATTATTTGTATGACCCCCATGAAATAATCTCTCTGCCCAGTTCCAGAGCCGGGTCCCTGTTTCTCAGGCATCATGGACACCCGTCATCATCCCGGTTCCATGGCGGAAGGATCGCAGGGCGGGTGAAGAAGAGGCTCTCCGGGGGAGGCTCAGGCGGCCGTTGAGGAAATGGAAAGGCTGCCGGGAAGGCCCGGCGGCCTTTTGGCCTTATACGGGGCCGGAATACGAAGCGATCCCGTCATTTCACCGATCGCGAGATCCCGTCGAAGTTTTCCGGTTATATAAACCACTTGCAGTTTAGTCGGAAAATAGGATGTGTATATAATACATACAAAGGGTTATAGAGTTATGTTTGCATAATGGCATCTGGTCCAATCTCTGAAATTTCATCGTTTGAGGGTGCCGCCCCGGCATGAAAATTTATATGAAATAAATCCAAGGGATGGATTATTTTCATTATTGGTCGTGCCTATTTTAGGCATGAAAGTCAGAATGAAATTAAGGTTTTTGCGCCGTTAACCTAGAGCGTTATGATCATGAATGTCTTGACCCTGCCACCGGTTCCCGTTTTGTTGTTTTTTGCTTTTCAACATGGTATTTGGTAAAAACGGAGAATTAAAAGGGGTTGCAGTCTTGATTATTTATGATCTGAAATGTAAAAACGGGCATAAATTTGAAGGATGGTTCAAGGACCGACAGGCCTTTGAAGAGCAGGAAATGCAGCGTCTGATCGCCTGCCCGGTCTGTGGCAGTAATGAAGCCGAGGTGCTGCTTTCTCCTCCCAGGATTGTGAACCGCGAGGGAGGCGGAACCTGTCGTAAGGATCCCCGGGAGATCAATCAACTGAAATTGCAGCAGATATTCCAGCAATACCTCGATGAAAATTTTGATGACGTCGGTGAGCGGTTTGCGGAAGCGGCCCTGGAAATCCACCATGGCAAAGAAGATCCGAGGAATATTAAAGGAACGGCGACACGGCAGGAAGAGGAATTGTTGAAGGAAGAAGGCGTAAAATTTATAAAAATTCCCCTCCCCAAGCTGGACAGTTAAGGGCCGCCCTTCTTTTTCCGCCATTCAGGATCACATCCGAAAATCATCGCCAGAATCACGTCTGGATAAGTGTTTGTAAATCATGATCTCCAAATCTGATGCTGCCGGGGAGCCATGTTGGGATTATTACCCTTGCACACGATTAAAAAGAACAGGGCGAAGAGATGATCAACGTCGGAAGCGGCATAGGGAAGAGAAATATCAGTATGGAAAAACCGTATGGGAACATTCTTGAGACGATAGGAAATACACCTCTTGTTGAGATTCTCCGGCTGAATCCGAACCCCCAGGTAAAGATTTATGCCAAACTGGAAAGTTTCAATCCCGGAGGGTCCATCAAGGACCGGACCGCTCTGTATATGATCAATGAAGCGGAAAAACGCGGGGAACTGACCGGAGATAAGATCATCCTCGAGGCGACCAGCGGCAATACCGGCATCGGCCTGGCCCTGATTGCCGCAGCCAAGGGCTATCGGGTGTGCTTTGCCATGGCGGAATCGGCCAGTGAGGAGCGGAAAAAGATTCTCAAGGCCCTGGGTGCGCAACTGTATTTCACCCCGGCCAGTACGGGCACGGACGGCGCCATCGAAACCGTTTATGCCATGATGCGGGAAAACCCGGACCGTTATTTTGTCCCGGATCAATTTAACAATCCCGATAATATCCTGGCTCATTATTTCGGGACGGCCGAGGAAATCTGGCAGCAGACTGAAGGTGGCGTCACCATGGTGATCGCCACGCTGGGGACATCGGGAACGGCCATGGGGATTTCCCGGCGACTGAAGGAGTATAATCCGGACGTCAAAATCGTCGGGGTGGAACCTTATCTTCAGCACCGGATTCAGGGGCTGAAAAATATGAAGGAATCCTACATGCCCGGCATTTACGACCGGCGCCGTCTCGATGAAAAAATTAACATCCTCGATGAGGACGCCTATGAGATGGCCAGAAGATTGGCCCGGGAGGAAGGGATCCTGGCCGGGATGAGTTCCGGAGCGGCCATGCATGTGGCGGTACAGAAGGCGAAAGAGATGAACGAGGGCGTGATTGTTGCCATTCTTCCGGATAGCGGCGAGCGCTACCTCAGCACGGAACTCTTTATGGACAAGGAGGAATCGACCATCCGGTTCTACAATGTCCTGTCACGGAGTAAAATGTTTTTCCGTCCCGTTAATCCGGAACTGGTGCTGATGCATTCCTGCGGCCCCACCGTTCATGAAGTGCCCCATATCGGCAGTTACCGCCGGTTTGTGGTGTCCGATCTGATCCGCCGCTATCTCGAATTCCGCGACTATAACGTCAAGCACGTCCTCAACATCATCGATCTGGCGGACCGTTCCATCAAGAAGGCCGAGCGGGAGGGAATGGAACTGGGCCTCTATACGACCCGCTGCGCCGACGCATTCCTCCGGGACATCAACAAATTGAACATCAGGGCGGATGAGAGTTATCCCAAGGCAAGCGAAAATTTTGACTGCATGGTGAGCCTGGTGGAAAAGCTGGTCGAAAAGGGCTTCGCCTATGAAAAACTGCGGTCCGTTTATTTTGACATCTCCAAGCTGAGGGATTACGGTGAACTCTCCAATGTTGATCTCACCAAAGTTCAGCAGGGAAGGACCATTGATCAGGATTGCTACGAAAAAGACAGCCCGGTGGATTTTACCCTGCTGAAACGGCCCACCCTGAACGAGCTGAAGCAGGGAGCGTACTTTAAAACCCGCTGGGGCAGCGTCCGGCCAAGCTGGCACCTGGAATGCGCCGCCATTGCTCAGCAATATCTTGCCGATACCTTCGATATTCATTCCAGCGGCTCCGACATTGTCTTTCCCCACTGCGAAAATGTGCTGGCCATCGGGAAGGCGGCTACGGGGAAACGGATTGCGAATTACTGGATCAATACGGAACTGGTCATGATAGGCGGAAAAAAGATGTCCCGTTCCCTCAACAACGCCCTGACCCTTGAGGATCTGGAATGCAAAGGCTATACGGGAAAGGAAATCCGGTTCTTTCTGTTCAGCTCGCACTACCGCAAGCCGCTGAATTTTTCCTTCGGAGCCTTGGATACGGCCAAATATACCGTTCTCAAGCTCAACGGGTTTATCCAGCGTCTTCTCCGCTTCAAGGCGGGCGCGGGCGATCCCGACCTGGAGCAGACCCTGTACGACCTCCGCCAGGGATTTACCGCCGCCATGGATGACGACTTGAACATTTCCGGGGCGCTGGCTGCGCTTTTTGCCTTCGTCAAAAAAGTCAGCATTCCGCTGGCGCAGGGGGCCTTGACCCGGGAGCAACGGGATGCCGTCCTGGAGGCGATGCAAAAGGTCGATGCCGTGTTGGGCGTGATGAAGTTTGAAGAGGAGCAAATCAGGGAGGAGGCCCGGCAGCTCATGATACGAAGGGAGGCCCTGCGAAAGGATGGGCAGTGGGAGCAGGCGGATGAAATTCGGCAGCGGCTCCTGGAAATGGGCGTTGTGGTCGCCGATACGCCGGAAGGCATGGTTTGGCGCCTGAAATGATCAACGGCCGGAGTCCGTGGGTCAAACGGGGGCCCCTGGGGGCCACGCTCGGGAGCCGGAGAAGCGGGCGCCTTGACCGGGAACGGTCAGCCAGCAGGTGGACTGCAATGGAGCAGGGGAGGTCGCTATGGACGAAAAGCGGATTAAGAGGTCTCTGATTGCGGGCTCATGGTACCCGGGAAATTCCCGAGAGCTGCGCCGGGAGATTGATTCTTACTTCAGCCAGGTGTCCGACCCGGCGGTATCGGGGCGGATTGTCGGCCTTGTTGCGCCCCATGCGGGATACATGTACTCCGGCCAGGTCGCGGCCCATGCCTACAAACAGCTTCAAGGGCAGACATACGATGTCGTTTTTGTCGTCGGCCCCAGCCATCGGTCCTACTTCCGAGGGATCTCCCTTTATGGAGAGGGGGGATATGAAACCCCCCTGGGCGTCGTCGGCATCGATCAGGCCGTCAGTCAACGGCTTCTGGAGGAGGATCCCCGGATTTCCCATCGGCCCGATGTTCACCTGGCGGAACATTCCGTAGAGATACAGCTTCCCTTCCTGCAGGTGGCGCTGGGGGAATTCCTTTTTGTGCCTTTGATCATGGGCGAGCAGGATGATAAGACCTGCAGGATTCTGGCCGATGCGATTGTTTCCGTTTCCCGGGGCAAAAACATCCTGATCGTGGGGAGCTCGGATTTGTCCCATTATCATCGTTACGAACAGGCGGTGAAAATGGACGAGCGCATTCTCGAAGCTCTCCGTTCGCTGGATGAGCGCGGCTTGATGAACGTCCTGGACAGCGGCAGCGGGGAGGCCTGCGGCGGCGGACCTGCCGCCGTGACGATGATGGTGGCCAAGACGCTGGGCGCCGGGAGGGCGGCCGTTTTAAAATACGCCAATTCCGGTGATGTGACGGGAGACAAGAGCGGGGTGGTGGGATATGCGGCCGCGGTTTTCTATAAAGGAGAATCTTGATGTCCCGATCACCCCTTCAGGGAATGATTCGGGAATGAACGGGAGGCGGAGATGGATTTGACGGCGGAAGATAAGAAGACCTTGCTGAAAATCGTCCGGTCGGCGATCGAGAAACGGCTTCAGCCGGGATCGCCAGCCTCTGATGAGCCGGCAATGAGTGAACTTTCCCCTGTACTGCAGGAGAAAAGGGGCGTTTTTGTCACCCTGAAAAAGCGGGGGCAGCTGCGCGGCTGCATCGGTTATATTCAAGCCTTCAGGCCTCTTGGGTTCGCGGTAAGAGAAATGGCCCTGGCGGCCGCCTTTGAGGATCCCAGATTCCCCCCTCTTCGCCTGAGTGAATTAAAAGACCTTACGGTCGAAATCTCCGTTCTTTCCCCTTTGCAAAGGATCGGCAGTCTGGAGGAAATCGAAATCGGGAGACACGGGCTGTATATCCTGTCGGGATGCAGTTCCGGATTGTTGCTGCCGCAGGTGGCGACGGAGTATGACTGGGACTGCTTGACTTTCCTGGAGCAGACCTGCTATAAGGCCGGGCTTCCCTGCGATGCGTGGCGGGATGAAAATACGGCTGTTTTCATCTTTTCCGCCGATATCATCGAAGAGGGGAAGGAATCCGGAGAGGAGGAAAACGTCGCGGCATCCACCGGGAGGAATTGAGAAAACAATAAAAAATATTGTTCAAAATGTGCTTGACAAAAACAGACAATAAAATTAAGTTCTCCGCTTCAGGGTTTTGGCGTCCGGTATTTTGTTGCCGGCAGCTCTGTTGAAGCGATTGGTTGCCATTGTGCTGGCGTAGCTCAACAGGTAGAGCAGCTGATTTGTAATCAGCAGGTTGCGGGTTCGAGTCCCATCGCCAGCTCCAGATAAGTATTGCAAAAATGGAGGGGTTCCCGAGCGGTCAAAGGGAGCAGACTGTAAATCTGTCGGCTCAGCCTACGGAGGTTCGAACCCTCCCCCCTCCACCATTTACTGCCTCCCTATACGGAGGATGAAGGTTTGGTACAGGAACTTTCCGGGTTGTATCCATCGAATTCCATCGGTAAGCGGGAGTAGCTCAGGGGCTAGAGCGTCAGCCTTCCAAGCTGAGGGTCGCGGGTTCGAATCCCGTTTCCCGCTCCATTTAGTTTCATTTCAGGGATCTGTGAGGTTGTGCAACTCTTTCCATGCAATCGTGAAGGATCGGCTGGCGCGGAGGTTTCTCTTGGAAAGGCTGGATCACCCCATCGAGAGTCGGGAAGTATCGCAGACAAAATCTTAACGCCCACGTAGCTCAGTCGGTAGAGCACATCCTTGGTAAGGATGAGGTCACCAGT
>CAZKRB010000072.1:0-14217 GCA_964555065.1 uncultured Syntrophus sp. | reverse complement strand
GAGTCGCAGACTTCGAATCTGTTGGTCGTAGGTTCGAATCCTACCGGGCGTACCATACGCTCCCGCCAAAAAAGGTTTTTTACGAGAATTTCAGAGCCGTCATCCCTTGCATTCCTTAAAAACAAATATGTTGACTAAGTTCAAGCCGCATATTAAAAAGCAATAAATATCCAGGATTATTGATTAGATTGGGAAAAAAGCGTCTTTACATACAGACTTTCGGCTGTCAGATGAATGTACACGATTCCGAGCAGATCGCAGCCTTAATGGAAAAGCAGGGATACGTCTGCACCGGAGATGCTGAGGAAGCCGATCTCGTCATCGTCAATACCTGCAGTATCCGTGAAAAAGCGGCCCAGAAGGCGAAAAGTCAACTGGGGCGGTTCCGGGAACTGAAGAAAAGGAATAAAAATCTGATTATCGGTGTGGGGGGATGCCTTGCGCAACAGATGGGTGACAGGCTCTTCTCCCGGATGCCCGATATCAATCTCGTATTCGGTACCCATAACATTCACCGGCTCCCGGATTTGATTTCCGCCGTCGAGCGGGACGGGGCGAGACGGGTCGAAACGACTCTTCATCCGTCGACGCCCTCCATCGGAACGCTTGCTCTGCCGCCGAAAGGGTCGATTTCCCGCTTTGTGACCGTCATGCAGGGGTGCAATAATTTCTGTTCGTACTGCATCGTGCCCTATGTCCGCGGGCGGGAAGAGAGCCGCGAGGCTGAGGATATTCTTCAGGAAATAAGGATTCTTGCAGACCAGGGCGTTAAAGAAGTCACGCTTCTGGGGCAGAATGTAAATTCCTATGCGCGGACAACAAAGGGCGAAGGGGCATTCGCGGAGCTGCTGCATCAAATTGAACAAATTGATGGGATTCAACGGATCCGCTTCACCACGTCTCATCCGAAGGATATCTCAAAATCCCTGATATCCGCTTTCGCAGACTTGAAGAAGTTGTGCAATCACATTCACTTGCCATTCCAATCCGGTTCTGATCGCATTCTTGCCCTGATGAATCGTGGATACACGAAATCACAATATGTGGAAAAAGTTGAAAGCCTGAGAAAAATCCGCCCGGACATCAGCCTTACCTCTGACGTCATTGTCGGATTCCCGGGCGAAACGGAGAAAGATTTCGAAGAAACTATTGACATGATGAACCATATCAGATTTGATAATCTTTTTTCGTTTAAATATTCGGAACGGGAAAAAACAGCCGCTGTGAGAATGGACGGCAAGGTCAGGGAACCGGTCAAGCTGGACAGGCTTCAGAGACTGCAGGCTCTGCAGGAGCAGCATACCCTGGAAAGAAACAAGGCGATGGAGGGACGACGGGAGGATATCCTTGTGGAAGGTTTGAGCAAAAATTGCAGGACCGATGTTACCGGAAGAACAACGACCAATAAAATCGTTAATTTCAGCGGCGGGCTTGAACTTATTGGCGAGATGGTATCCGTAGTGATTAGAGAGGCCCATTTGCATTCCCTGAGCGGAGAAAGGCTCTAAAGGAGGAACCTCCATGCAAATTGAAATGAAAGTCTCGGGACTGACAATCGATCCGATTACCAACACCCCGATTGTCATCCTCAAGGATTTTGAAGAGAAAAAGGCCATCCCCATCTGGATTGGCATCTTCGAGGCCAGCGCCATCGCCACGGAACTCGAAAGCATAAAGTTTTCCCGTCCCATGACTCACGATCTTCTCTGCAACATGCTGAATGTCCTGGAAACCGTGGTGTCTCGGATCGAAATCAATGATGTTCGCAATAATACCTTTTATGCGAATATTATTTTATCCAGAGACGGCCAGGACTATATCGTGGATTCCCGGCCCAGTGATGCCATTGCCCTGGCTTTGAGAGCCGATGCGCCCATATTCGTCCACGAAAAGGTCATCGAAAAATCCAGAAATATTGATTTTGGTCCCGATACCGGCGACACGGAACTCAAGCAGGAAAAAATGAAGGAATTCCTCGAAAATCTCTCGAACGACGATTTTGGCAAGTATAAGATGTAGGAATTGACGTAAAACCGGGAAACGACGTTGCGTGGATCATCCGTGTATGGGCGGGTTCATACCTGGCCCATACACTTATTTTGGTTATCCTGCGTCGGGTTGTTGTTTAGGGCAGGCGGTAACCCGGTAGAAAGGCAAATTGGAGGGAAGATGCCCAGGGGGAAAAGAAAGAAAAGGCCCCCTCTGGGGGTTCATCCGTGGCGGGAAACTTGAATTCCAGCCGGTGTGGATTCGAAAAATGGACGAGTTGATCAGAAAATTTGATCATTATCTGGAGGTGGAGAGAAACCTCTCCCCGCATACGCGGAAAAATTATCTGATTGATTTGAAGCAATTCAAGGCTTATCTTGAAGAGCATTCCGGTTCTCCATCGGGGATGGAAAAGGGCCTGTGGCAAAGGGTGGATTACCTGACGGTGAGAGAGTTTCTGGGGGCTCTTTATCGGCGCAAGGTTAAAAAGGTGACGGTCGCGCGCAAACTGGCCGCCCTGCGGACTTTCTTCCGCTACCTGAACCGAAAGGGGATTCTGGAAGCCAATCCCCTGGAAGTGATCTCATCACCGCGAAGGGAGAAGTATATTCCAGCGGTTCTTTCCGTTGATGAAATCTTTGCCCTACTGAATCTTCCCTTCCCGGATGATTTTTTTGGTCTACGGGACCGGGCTGTTCTCGAACTCTTTTACTCCAGCGGCATCCGTCTGAGTGAACTGACCGGGATCAACGAGGAGGATATGAATTTTCCCCAGGGGTTGGTCAGGGTTCGCGGGAAGGGAAAGAAAGAGCGGATCGTTCCCGTCGGAGAATCGGCAAGACAGGCGGTGCAGAATTATCTGACGAGGAAAGGGAAGAGCGGATTGAGAGAGCAGGCTGCTCCCGGTTCTGCCGCAGCGCTCTTTGTGAACCGTCGGCAGGAGCGGATCTCGACCCGCAGTGTCGCAAGAATTCTCGGCAAATATGTCGCCATGAGCGGTCTGCAAAAGAAGGTGAGTCCTCATACGCTGCGCCACAGCTTTGCCACCCACCTCCTGGATGCGGGGGCGGACCTTCGCTCCATCCAGGAAATGCTCGGTCATGAAAGTCTGTCCACAACGCAGAAGTATACCGCGGTCAGTGTCAACCAACTGATGGCCGTGTATGACAGGGCTCATCCAAAAGCCCGGGGAGGTCACTGAAAACCAAATGCAGAAAATGAGAGGAACCACCATCTTGGCGGTGAAGCACAACGGGAAGGTTACCGTTGCCGGCGACGGGCAGGTTACCCTGGATATAACAGTCATGAAACATGGGGCCCGAAAGGTGAGGAGGCTCTATCATGATGAGGTGATTGTCGGCTTCGCCGGTACAACGGCGGATGCCTTCACTCTTTTCGACCGGTTCGACAACAAACTGGAGCAGTATAACGGGAATCTTCTGCGGGCCGCCGTCGAGTTGACCAAGGACTGGAGGACGGACCGGGTGCTTCGTCATCTTGAAGCCCTCATGATTGCGGTCAGCAGGGAACATTTTCTCATCATTTCCGGAAACGGCGACGTAATCGAATCGGACGACGACGTCCTGGCAATCGGCTCCGGCGGACCTTACGCCCTGGCGGCAGCGCGCGCCATGATCCGGCATACCGATTTGTCGGCAACGGATATCGCGAGGGAGGCGGTGAAGATTGCTTCGGAGATCTGCATCTATACAAACGATCACATTACCGTCGAAGAACTGGATACCGAACAGGAAAGCGAACCGGAAGAGAAAAAAGGGCGGAATATCAAGTCCAGAGGGTAACGCGCGCTGCGGGAAGGAGACTGTCCATGTCATCAAACTCATTAACACCGGCGGAAATCGTCGAAAAGCTTGATCGGCACATCATCGGCCAGGCGGACGCCAAACGCGCCGTTGCCATTGCCTTGAGAAACCGCTGGCGGCGCCAGAACGTGCCAGATGAACTGCGGGACGAGATTGCACCCAAAAACATCATCATGATCGGACCCACGGGCGTGGGAAAAACGGAGATCGCCCGCAGACTTGCAAAGATCGACAACTCCCCCTTCCTCAAGGTTGAGGCATCCAAGTTTACCGAAGTGGGATATGTGGGCCGAGATGTTGAATCCATGGTCCGGGATTTGGTCGACCTTGCGGTGAACATGGTCAGGGCGGAAGAGCAGGATAAGGTCCGTACCCGCGCGGCTGAAATCGCAGAGGAAAGGCTGCTGGATCTTCTGCTGCCTCCGAAACCGGCGGAGCGGAATGTTTCCGAAATGATGGAGGACCACACGCGACTTCCGGAAAAAACAGAAGAACCTCAGCCCTATGACTCGACGCGGGAAAAATTGCGCCGCCTCCTGCACGAAGGAAAACTGGACAGCCGCCATGTGGATCTGGAGTTGACCGAAACACGCAGTGCTCCGATGATCGAGATCTTTTCCTCCTCGGGGATTGAAGACCTCGGCATCAACCTCAAGGAGATGTTCGGGAATATGATGCCCCAGAAGAAGAAAGTCAGCCGCGTCAGCGTTCCCGAGGCTCTGGAGATCCTGACGGAAGAAGAGGCTCAGCGCCTCGTGGACATGGACAAGGTAACCCGGACGGCCATTGAACGCGTAGAACAATCGGGGATCATTTTTCTCGATGAAATCGATAAAGTCGTGGGCAGCGACACCCCTTCGGGTCCGGACGTTTCCCGGGAAGGGGTGCAGCGGGATCTGCTGCCCATTGTGGAAGGATCCACCGTCAATACCCGGTATGGAATGGCGCAGACCGACCATATCCTTTTCATTGCCGCGGGCGCTTTCAGTTCCTCCAAGCCGTCGGATCTCATCCCCGAGCTCCAGGGGAGGTTTCCCATCCGCGTGGAACTGGACTCCCTTGGGAAAGAGGAGTTTATCCGCATTCTGACGGAACCCAACAACGCCCTCATCAAACAGTACACGGAAATGCTGGCCACGGAAGAGGTCGCCCTGGTCTTTACCGATGATTCCATCGCTGAAATCGCCGACGTGGCCGCTCTGGTCAATGAGCGGACGGAAAATATCGGGGCGCGGAGGCTTTACACGATCATGGAGACGCTCCTGGAGGAAATTTCCTTCGACGCGCCGGACTTGTCCGGGCAGGAAGTCGTCATTGACGGCGCGTACGTCGAAGACAAGCTCGGCAACATCATTGAAGACGAGGACCTCAGCCGCTATATCCTTTAGGGCGCTCTGTTGAGGAACGGGCGAATCCCTTGATCGCCGCTGATGATCTGATGACCCGATTTACGGAATAACGAGGCTGCTATGAGTATGATCGAAGAACCCATGGAGAAAACGGAAATCCTTTTGGAGGCTCTCCCCTACATTCGGCGTTTCTATAACAAGACCGTCGTCATCAAGTACGGCGGTCATGCCATGGTGGATGACGAGCTGAAACAATCTTTTGCCAAAGACGTCCTGATGATGAAATATATCGGGATCAACCCCGTGGTCGTCCATGGGGGAGGACCGCAGATCGGCTCCTTTCTGAAGAAGCTGGGCATCGTTTCACAATTCATCCAGGGGATGCGGGTCACCGATGAGGAGACCATGGATATCGTGGAAATGGTCCTGACCGGGCTGGTCAACAAGGAAATCGTCGGCATGATCAATCACGTCGGAGGCCGGGCCGTGGGACTGAGCGGTAAGGATGGCGGCCTCATCGCGGCGGAAAAGTATTATCTCAGCGCGGAAAAGGCAAAGGATACCCCCTCGGAAATCATCGATATCGGACTCGTCGGGAAAGTGAAGGCGATCAACGCCGATCTGATTTACTCCCTGGTCCGTGACGGCTTCATTCCGGTTATTGCCCCGACCGGCGCCGGAGAGAAGGGCGAAACCTACAACATTAACGCCGACCTTGTCGCCGGGGCGGTGGCCTCCTCCCTGAAGGCGGAAAAGCTGATCCTGTTGACCGATGTGGCCGGTGTGCTCGATGAAAAAAAAGAACTGATCAACACCATAACGAATCGGGAGGCCCTGGAAATGATCGATCGAGGGGTCATCGAAGGGGGGATGTTCCCCAAAGTCAAGTGCTGTCTGAAGGCTTTGCGGGAAGGGGTCAGCAAGGCCCATATCGTTGACGGACGGCTGAAGCATGCCATTCTGCTGGAAATGTTCACCGACCGCGGGATCGGCACGGAGTTGGTGATTTGAAATCCAAGGATGGAGAAAAATCGGCCGGTTTCAGGAAAGACTGGAAGAGATGAACCTGCCGTTTGAGATGGAGTGAAAATGACAACAGAGGAACTGATTGCTCTTTCAGAAAAGACAATCATGGGAACCTACCGCCGAATGCCCCTGGTCCTGACCAGGGGGGAAGGCGTCCGGGTCTGGGACAAGAATGGGAAAGGGTATCTTGATTTCGTAGCCGGGATCGCCGTCTGCAGTCTCGGCCATTCCCATCCGGCGGTGGTCGAGGCCATTCAGCAACAGGCCGCGACTCTGATGCACGTATCCAATCTCTACTACATTGAACCGCAAATCCTCTTTGCCCGGCTGCTCGTGGAAAACTCCTTTGCGGACAAAGTTTTTTTCTGCAACAGCGGCGCGGAAGCCAACGAGGGGGCAATCAAGCTGGCGCGCAGATATGCCTTCGAGAAGATGGCGCCAGGCCGACGCGAACTGATCACCATGACCGATTCCTTTCATGGACGAACCCTGGCCACGATCACGGCCACGGGCCAGGCGAAATTCCAGGTGGGTTTCGGACCCTTGCCGGAAGGGTTCCGGTATGTCCCCTACAACGACCTCCAGGCTCTGGAAGCGGCCATAACGGAACAGACCTGCGGCGTTCTCCTGGAACCGATCCAGGGTGAAGGGGGCGTCAAAGTGCCGGATCCGGATTATCTCCGCAACGTGCGGGCCCTATGTGATAAAAAGGGCATCCTGATGATCCTTGACGAGGTTCAGGTCGGGATGGGGCGGACGGGCCGTCTCTTCGCCTGCGAGCATGACGGCATCAAGCCGGATATTATGACTCTGGCCAAGGCCCTGGGCAATGGATTTCCCTTGGGCGCCCTGCTGGCCACCGACCGGGTGGCGTCGGTCTTCGTGCCGGGAACCCATGCCTCCACCTTCGGCGGCAATCCTCTGGCCATGTCTGCCGGTCTTGCCGTCCTGGAGACGATGTTGAATGACGGGATTCTGGAAAATTGCCGGCGATCGGGGCAGTATCTGCGGGAGCGCCTTGAAGCGTTGAAGCAGAAGCATGATCGGATCAAGGAAGTCCGCGGCCGGGGATTGATCCTGGGGATGGAGCTGACCAGCGAGGGAGCGGGAATTGTCCGCTCGTGCATGGAGAAGGGACTGTTGATCAACTGCACCAACGAGAACGTGCTGCGCTTCGTCCCTCCCTTGATCCTTTCGGAAGCGGACGTGGACGAGGCGGTGGAAATTCTGGACAGAGCGATGGGAGAGCGATGAAGAAGGATCTGTTAAATGAGTACGATCTGGAGCCGGCCGATTTCAAGGAAATTTTCGCCAAGGCGCGCATGCTCAAGGAGATGCATCAAAAGCGGCAGGCTTATACCCCCCTGCAGGGGAAAACCCTGGGGATGATTTTTGACAAATCCTCGACCCGGACGAGGGTTTCCTTTGAAGTCGGAATGTATCAGCTGGGCGGCCTGGCGCTTTTTTTAAGCAGCCGGGATACACAGCTGGGCCGCGGGGAATCCGTTGCCGATAGTGCCCGAATCCTCTCCCGTTACCTGGACGGGATCATGATCCGGACCTTTTCCCAGCAGATGGTGGAGGATTTTGCCGCCGTCGCTACCATCCCTATCATTAACGGGCTGACCGATCTCCTCCACCCCTGCCAGATCCTCAGCGACCTCTTTACCATCAGCGAAAAAAAAGGGAATTACGAAGGGCTGAAAATCGCCTATATCGGGGACGGGAACAACATCGCCAACTCCTGGATCAACGCCGCCGCGCGCCTTCCGTTCCATCTCGCTCTTTCCTGCCCGGAAGGTTATGATCCGGATGCCGCGATCCTGGACCGGGGGAAGAAGGAGGCCGCGGAAGGAGTCTCTCTTTTCCGAGATCCAGCGGACGCGGTGAGAAATGCCGATGTCGTCTATACCGATGTCTGGGCCAGCATGGGGCAGGAAGCGGAACAGGAGACGCGGGCTAAAGTCTTCCAGCCTTATCAGGTGAACAAGACGCTGCTTTCCCTGGCAAGGGAAGAGGTCATTGTCATGCATTGCCTGCCTGCGCATCGAGGTGAGGAAATCAGCGCGGAAGTCATGGACGATCCTCATGCGGTGATTATCGATCAGGCTGAAAATCGTCTCCATGTTCAGAAAGCAATCATGGAAATTTTGATGTAGGGAAAGGAGAAGACAGTGGAAACCGGTGTGAAAAAAGTGGTCCTGGCTTATTCAGGCGGATTGGATACCTCTATCATTATTCAATGGCTGATCGAAACCTACGGGTGCGAAGTCATTGCCTTTGCCGCCGATGTCGGCCAGAAGGAAGAGCTGGAAGGATTAAGGGAAAAAGCCCTGAAGACCGGGGCCAGCAAGATCTACATCGACGACCTCCGGGAAGACTTTGCCCGTGATTTTGTTTTCCCCGCCCTGCGGGCCAATGCCATCTACGAAGGGACCTACATGCTGGGGACATCGCTAGCCAGACCGCTCATCGCCAAGCGACAGGTGGAGATCGCCCGGGCGGAAGGAGCGGATGCCGTCTGCCACGGAGCGACGGGGAAGGGCAACGACCAGGTCCGCTTTGAACTGACCTATATGGCCCTGGAGCCCAACATCCGGATCATTTCCGCCTGGAAGGACCCCAACTGGCAGTTCAAGTCCCGGGAGGACATGTTCGACTTTGCGGAAAAGCACAACATTCCCCTGCCTCTCACCCGGGAAAAGCCGTACAGCACGGATCGGAATCTGCTGCACATCTCCCACGAAGGCGCCATCCTGGAGGATCCCTGGGCGGAACCGACGGAAGACATTTTTACCATTTCCGTCTCCCCCGAAGCGGCGCCGGACAAGCCGACCTACGTGGAGATCGCGTTCGAAGAGGGCAATCCCGTAGCGCTCGACGGCGTCCCGATGACTCCGGCGGTCCTGATGGAAAAGATGAACGAGATCGCCGGAGCCAACGGCATCGGACGGGTGGACATGGTGGAGAACCGGTTCGTCGGCATGAAGTCCCGGGGGGTGTATGAAACGCCAGGGGGGACCGTCCTCTGGGCCGCCCATCGCGCCCTGGAAAGCCTCACGATGGACAGGGAAGTGATGCTGATGCGGGATTCCCTCATTCCGAAGTACGCCCAGCTGGCGTACAACGGCTTCTGGTATGCTCCGGAAATGGAAACCCTCCAGGCCTACATCGATGCCACCCAGAAGAAGACAACGGGAACGACCCGGATGAAACTGTACAAGGGAAACTGCATCGTCGCCGGCCGCAAGTCGCCTTATTCCCTGTACAGTGAAGACTTTGCCACTTTCGATAAAGACCAGGTTTACAATCAGATGGACGCCACGGGCTTCATCCGACTCAACGCACTGCGACTGCGGATTGCAGCCCTGAAGAAATAAGGCGGCAAGTGCAACCGGAGAAGTGAACGGATTCAGCAAATGAAGGAAACAAAGGAACAGTGCAAACCCTGGGGAGGACGCTTTCAGGAGCCGACTCACGAGCTTGTGGAGGCGTTTACCCAGTCGATATCCTTTGACCGGCGACTCTTTCGCTATGACATCGAGGGCAGCATCGCCCATGCCCGAATGCTGGCCCGGCAGGGGATCATCACCAAAAAGGAAGGGCGCTCTCTGGTCGAGGGGTTGAAGGGCATTCTGCATGACATCGAGGAGGGGCGCTTCGAATTTTCTTCCCGGGATGAAGATATTCACATGGCGATCGAAAAGGAGCTGATCCGGCGCACCGGCGATGCCGGCGCGAAGCTCCATACCGGCAGAAGCCGCAACGACCAGGTGGCGCTGGACGTCCGCCTCTACCTGCGGGCGGAAATCCTTGAACTCGTTGAGAGCCTGCGAACTTTGCAGGCGGTTTTCTGCGAGCTCGCGGAAAGGGAAGTCGAGACCATTCTGCCCGGGTATACCCATCTGCAGAAGGCCCAGCCGGTTCTGCTGGCTCATTATCTTCTGGCGTATCGGGAGATGCTTTCCCGGGACGAGTCGCGCCTGCTTGATTGCCATCGCCGGGTGAATGTCCTTCCCCTGGGGGCGGCAGCCCTGGCAGGAACTTCCCTGCCCATCGACCGGGCTTATGTGGCCAGGCTGCTTCGCTTTCCTAGTGTTTCCCGCAACAGCATGGATACGGTTTCCGATCGCGACTTCGTGGCGGAATTCATTTTCGTCGCCTCCCTGATCATGATGCATCTGAGCCGTTTCTGTGAGGACCTGATCCTCTGGTCCACGGGTGAATTCAATTTCGTCGAGATTTCCGATGCATTCACGACGGGCAGCAGCATCATGCCCCAGAAAAAGAATCCCGATGTGGCGGAGCTGATCCGGGGAAAGACGGGAAGGGTCTATGGCCACCTCGTGGCGCTGCTGACCCTGATGAAGGGGCTGCCCATGTCCTACAACCGGGACCTGCAGGAAGACAAGGAGCCCCTCTTTGACACCGTGGATACGGTAAAAGCCTGTCTGCAGGTCCTGGCGGAAATGAGCCTGCATGTGAAATTCAACCGGGAAAAGATGCAGCAGGAGGCCGAAGGAGGGTTTTCCACAGCAACGGACCTGGCGGAATATCTGGTCATGAAAGGCATTCCCTTCCGGGAAGCTCACGGAATCGTCGGGAAGCTGGTTTCCTTCTGCATTGAAGACGGGAAGGATCTGAACCGGATGTCCCTGGAGGAACTTAACCGCTTTTGCCCCCTCATCGGGGAGGAGGTTTATGATTGCCTCTCCCTGGAGAATTCAATCGCCAGCAGAAAGAGCTACGGGGGAACTGCCGGAGTGCGGGTGGGAGAGCAGATCCGGCGGATCAAGGAAACGGAACGCCCCCTCCACCGCAGGGGAGAGAAGGAGACATGAAACCGTTTGTTGCCCTTTTACGAAAAAATGGCCGATTCTCCATAGGGAAACTCGCTTGTGTCTGGCTATTCGTGGTGGTCGCAGCGCTGATGGCCGGTTGCGGGAAAAAAGGCGATCCCATCCCCCTCAGAGGCTCGCTGCCGCCCGCCGTTTCCGATTTGCGTGCGGAGAGATCAGAAGGGGGAATCCGACTGGATTGGACGGCCAAAATATCCGAAGGAAGCGTTCGAGTACTGCGCAGTGTCGAACTTTCCGATGAAGAGTCCTGCCCCGATTGTCCAAGAAATGATGAGGTCATCAGCGAGATGGCGGTGGACGATCCCGAACTGATCCGCGGTGACGTAAAGCAGAGTTACTCCTGGATCGATAGGGAAGCGGCAGGTGAAAAGGGATACGTTTACCGGGTGATTCTCTGCAATGAGCGGGGCTTCTGCGGGGAGCCATCCAATAGCGCCGAGGCCCGGAAAGAGAAGGCTGGCCCGCCGATTCCCCCTTCTCCCTGACGAACGGGATGCCGCCCTGTGCAGCAGAAAGTAACAGATGGGCAATCTACAGGCAAAGCCAACGGTCTCTGTCCCCGCCCAAAGGACGGGGTTTTTCAAGGATCAATAAAGAGCGGATTAGGATAAACGATGAACGATTTCAAATATAAGGATGGAATGCTGTGGTGTGAGAATGTCCCCGTATCCCGCATTGCGGAGGAAGTGGGCACACCCTTTTACCTGTACAGCCATTCCACTCTGAGGAACCATTTCCGCGTTTTTTCAGAGGCCTTTGCCGAGGTCCCTCACCTGATCTGCTTTGCGGTAAAAGCCAACTCCAACCTGGCGGTTCTCCGCTCCTTTATCGCGGAAGGAGGGGGAGTGGATATCGTCTCCGGCGGGGAGTTGTTCCGCGCCCTTCAGGCCGGGGTGAATCCGGAAAAAGTCGTCTACTCGGGAGTGGGGAAACGCTGGGATGAAATTGAGTACGCCCTCCGTTCCGGGATTCTGCTGTTCAACGTGGAATCGTTGCAGGAACTGGAGGTTATCAATCAGTGTGCCGGGGAACTGAACGTCCGGGCGGGGATCGCCCTGAGGGTCAATCCCGATGTGGACCCCCAGACGCATCCTCATATCTCCACCGGTTTGAAGGAAAACAAGTTCGGGATTGACATTGAACGTTCTCTGGAGACCTACCGCCATGCGCGATCCCTGGCGAACCTCGAAATCAAGGGGGTGAGCTGCCACATCGGCTCACAGGTCACTCGGCTGTCTCCCTTTCTCGAAGCCCTGGAAAGGCTTTCTCTCCTGGTTCGCCAACTCCAGGAAGAGGCCTTCGACATCCGCTATGTGGATCTGGGGGGAGGGCTCGGCATTACCTATAACGAGGAGACGCCTCCTCATCCCTCTGAATATGCCAAAGCCATTCTGGAGGCATCCCGCGATCTGAAATGCACCTTCATCTTTGAGCCGGGGCGGGTCCTTGTGGGCAACGCCGGAATTCTTGTCAGCCGTGTTCTCTATACCAAGAGCAATGAAAACAAGAATTTCATAATTGTCGATGCCGGGATGAATGATCTCGTGCGGCCGAGCCTCTACAATTCCTTTCATGCGATTCGACCGATCCTGGAAGGGAAGCGGAAAGAAATTGTCGCCGATGTGGTCGGCCCCATCTGTGAATCGGGAGACTATCTGGCCAAGGCTAGAAAAATAGGGGACTTTCAGCGGGGAGAGCTTCTCGCGGTGTTCAGCGCCGGCGCCTACGGATTCACGATGTCTTCCAACTACAATTCCCGGCCGAGAATTCCGGAAATCATGGTCTGTGAAGACCGGTATTATGTCATCCGGCGAAGGGAAACCTTTGCCGATTTGATATCCCAGGAGGAAATACCCTCATTCTTAACCACCATGGAACGATAACCTGAAACGGGAAAATACAGGAGGCGGACAGGAAGCGTATGTTTAAAGGAGCGATTGTGGCGATTGTTACCCCTTTCAAAGACGGCGAGATCGATGAGCCGGCATTGAGGGATTTGATCGAATTCCAGATCGAGAACGGGACGGATGGCATTGTGCCCTGCGGGACGACGGGAGAATCGGCAACCCTCTCTCACGAGGAGCATGACCGGGTGATTGAAATCACCATCGACGCCGTCCGGAAACGAGTCCCGGTGATTGCCGGAACCGGTTCAAACAGCACGATGGAAGCCATGCGATTGACGAAACATGCCCATGAAGCAGGCGCCGATGGTGCGCTGGTGGTATGTCCCTATTATAATCGGCCCACCCAGGAAGGGCTCTATCAGCATTTCAAAGCGCTGGCGGAAAGCGTTCCGATTCCCATTGTCGCCTACAACATTCCCAGCCGCACCGGGGTCAATCTGATCCCGGAAACTGCCGCCCGGCTGTCCAGAATCAAAAATATCGTCGGCATCAAGGAAGCCTCCGGTTCTCTGAAACAGATGAATGATGTCATCCGCCTCTGCAATGACGGGTTTTCCGTTCTGTCGGGGGATGATTTTTTCACCCTTCCCTTGCTGGCTCTGGGAGGGCAGGGGGTTATTTCCGTCGTCTCGAACGTGGCGCCCGCGGATGTGGCCGGCCTTGTGGACGCCTTTGAAGCGGGCGATTTTCCTAAAGCCCGGCTGCTCCATGACAAAATGATTCCCCTGATCGATGCTCTGTTCATCGAAACCAACCCGACCCCGGTCAAGGCAGCGCTGGCGTTGATGGGAAAGATTGAGGATAACGTCCGGTTGCCTCTTTACCGGCTGACGGAAGCCAGTCAGAACAGACTGCGTCAGGTCATGGCAGACTACGGCCTGATCCGTTGAGGCGGCAAATGTCGTTTGATTCGGTGATATTTCTTTGATTCCGGTGTGATGTTCGGAATCCTTCATCAAGGAGATAAGCGTATGGTGAAAGTGATCGTGACTGGAGCCGGGGGAAGGATGGGAGGCCGGATCATCAGTTTGCTTGACGCCGAAGGAGGCATTGAACTGGCCGCAGCCGTTGAACGGATCGATCATCCGCTGGCGGGGCGGGATGTGGGAGAATTTCTGGGAGTGGAGTCACGGGGGATCGCCGTTGAGACGGACCTCGGTTCCTGTATTTCCCGGGGAGAGGTGATCATTGATTTTACCAGCCATGAGGCTTCGATGCAGCATCTGGCCGTTGCCGCCAGGCAGAAACGAGCGATCGTGATCGG
>CAZKRB010000071.1:0-14228 GCA_964555065.1 uncultured Syntrophus sp. | reverse complement strand
TCCGCCGGAAGGGCAGCGGGATGTGGTCAAAAAAAGCAAGGAAGCGGCGGCATGACTCCGGGATATGGATTCCGGGTGAGGACAGGGTTGCGCTTACCTGAGAGGCATCCGGAATCGGCCCTGGATAAGCCCGGAAATTTTTCTTTTCACAATGTGAAAGATTCGTGTTTGCACGATCATAAGTAAGGAGGAACAGAAATATGGTAGAAGCAGGAACCCGTGAGACTTACATCACCCCCAAGCCCTTCACCCGGCAAGAGTTTTTGCCGGACCCAACAAAAGAGGGCTTGTTAAAAATCAGCGCAACTCTTCGTTTCGCCCTGAAGGAACTGGGGTTTGCAGCGGCAGAAGCCCCTGGTTATGATCCGGAAATCATGAAACAGATCCGGGGCGAGGCAGATCCTATCGCTGCCTTCGAGGCACGGGTGGTGAGTGCCCGGCGGGCTGCCGACAAGGATCTTGTGAAGAAGATTACCGGAGAGTTGAAGGGAGAGGCTTCAACACTCCTGGCGGCTGCGGACCGGCTCAAGGCTGTTATGGCCAATACCGGCACCCCCGAATGGGTCAATATCTACTTGCAGCCTGTCATAACATGCATTGCAGAAGTCGATGCTCTTGTGAAAGAACTGCCCTGAGCTTGGAGTCTTTGTGGGCGGAGAAAGTTGAACCTGTTGTCCTCTGAGCGATGCGCGCCTTCGATTGGTGAGCAGAAAACAAAGCTGTCGGTCGTATCGAGAAATGATGTGCTCTGATTTCCATATGACCGCCCACGGCAGGATCGCTGCACAGGCAGCGACGACTTAAGGTAAAGATTAAAAACATTCAGGGGGAAGGATTTATATGGAAGAGATTAGCAAAGAAAAACTCAGTTTAAAGGAATTCGAGAAGCAACCGGACGGATCCTGGATGTGTGTTGAGAATGCAGATATCATGACCAAATCCGGAAAGGTCATCCGGGTGTTGCCTGGAACCATTTTTAGAAAAGGCTGCCCCCTCTGGGGTTGCAGCGTTGCAGAAGCACTCGACGAACTTTAATAACAACGTTCGTTGGAAACTGCGCGTCCACTCGGACCGGCAATTCGGTGAAGCTGAGGTGCCGGTCCGAGTGGACACTGTTTTTTCTGCGCGCTTGCATCTAAGCGATCTGCCGTACCCAGGCTCCCGTCCTGTCGGGTTTTTTAAAACAGACCGACAAGCAGGCCTCAAGCCCCACATACCCGCGCGTCATGCACGCGGCAATCGCGCAAGATTGCACTCCCGTTCATCGGCAACCGGATGCACTGCAACCGCGATCCCGGAAGGGCAGGGTCCTCTCCCCTCGGAATCACTCCTTTCGGTTCCCTTGCTGAAATCGAACGATCATGGCCAGAAATACGGTTCATGCCAGCAGGAGCGAATCCGCCAGAGGCAGGCATCCCTTCGAATTTCCTGGAAAATCCAGAAACGGAACGTCAAGCCGGACTCACTTCAGAACAATAACCTGAACCCATGTACATTGACACGGCCCTTGTAAGCCGGGACAACGTGCATATGGACATGTTCATATTCCTTTCCTGAATCCGCACCTTCATTGAAGCCTAAAGAAAATCCGGAAGGAGCGGGATTCTCTTCCCCACGGAGGAACTCAATGCCGGAATGGCATCTTTCAATAACCCTTCGATCAGATTTTTCAGCCAGAGCGATGTAATGCTCGTACCTTTCAATAAAATTAACGCGGTGAAACTGGTTAAAAAGGACTCTCCAGGCAACCTTCCGAAATTGCAGAAATTCTTCATCGGTCAATTCGAAAATGCTTTCCACATGCCTCAAAGGTACAATTAAAAAATGTCCGACATTTTTTGGGCAAATCTCAACCAATGCCGCCAGGAGACGATCCCGATAAAAAATATTATACGCATTCGATTCGATCATTTTGCAAAATCGACAATGAATCATAATAGATCCGTGCCTTTCAGAAACGGTCCCAATGGTTGGGAGCAGAGGGGAAGAAATTTATCACTTGCGGAATACCATCGATAGGGGCCGTCGGGGGCTGATGAATCCCCTTTTTCTTCCGTGCTAAGGGTGAAAACCGTCATTGTTAAGGGATAGGCGTTCCATAATCACACAGGTTTCCCAACGTTTGTTGCCTGAGCCTCCGACCGCTCACCTTCTTAAATTGTCCGTGGCGGCGCCTCCAGGCGCAGAGAGATCCTCTTATCTCTTTTTTTCAAAAAGATTTCAATAACGAACCTATCGTCTTGAATAATAACTTAAAATCACCTTTAAGATTGATTTCGAGCGATTGCCATGATAGGTTCTTCAAAATTTTTAGTATCCGCAAGCTTCAATAATCGAGGGCAAGTTCTTAAGGCAATAAATACGGACATTCCTTTCCAGGCAAAAAAAATATCAGCCTCCCACCGCTCAAATTCCCGCTGGGACGATGAGGGAATCCATTCATTATTGAGCCTCTTGCGACCTATTTCAGAGATGACAGCCGGAAATTCTTAAATTTCCCGCATAAATTCCAAGAAGGAAGTAAAATGGAAGAAGAAAAAGAACAGGACAAAAAAATGGCGAAGATTATTGCCAGGGCCTGGAGTGATGAGTCTTTCAAAAAGAAGTTTATTTCACACCCCAGGGAGGTGCTGGAGGAGTACAATATTCCCGTGCCTGCCGGCGTTGACGTGAAGATCGTGGAACAAACGGATGAAGTCATGTACATTGTCCTGCCGTTAAAGCCGGGGGAGGAATGGCTGGTCAAACCGATCCTGAGTGAAGAGACGGACGAGATATCCTGTGCGAGATGTGTTTGAGCGAATTTCGCCGGTCCCGGGAGTTTAGCCGCCATGCTTTCTCCCGTGACGCCGCGAGAATTGAAGATTGAAATCACCGATGACTGCAATTTGAACTGCGCCTTCTGCTACCTGGGCGGAGAGATTCGCCAGGGCCAGCGGTTGATGCCCGATGATGAAGTCCTGCGCTGGATTGACTGGACACAGGAGAATTCCATTCCCGGTGTCCGCTTCACCGGCGGCGAGGCCACGCTCCACCCGCAGCTTGAAATGTTCTGCTATTATGCCCATCTGCGAGGACGCACGATCATCCTCAACACAAACGGCATGGGGGATGGAGAGCTTTACCGGAGTCTTTTCCGGGTGGTGAAGGATGTGCGGATCAGTCTGCCCCTGCTCGATGCTGAGCGCCTGGACCACTATACCGGGGGAACGGATACGCTGGCAAAAAAGCAGCAGGTCATCAGCCTGGCACTGGAGATGGGTGTCCCCCGCATCAGCCTGCTCACCCCTCTGTTACCGGAACTTCACGGAACCTTGGAGACCTTTGTCCAACTTGCCCGGACCTCGCCCCGGATCTCCTGGATGCCCCTGCGCTACGAGTCCACCCCGGTCCTTCCCCGTCCCTGGACGCCGGACGATGCCCAGACCTTCGCCGAGGAGATGGCCGACTTGATGGACCGCTACCCGAAGGAGGCGCAGGGGATCTTTCTGGCCGTGCCGTTCTGCGGAGTCAGGCCGACTTCTCTTGCCTTGCGGGTGTTTCATGGCCGGACTCAGGACTGCGGCCCCTTCGTGGCGCTCAATGTCAATGCCCGCGGACGGATGCAGGCCTGTTTCGAGGTGTGTGAACTGGAACGTTGCGGATCCCTCGCGGAAATCCGGAATTTTCCCGCAATCCGGTCTTGCACGTCCCTCGATTCCCTGCCTCTTGAATGCCGCCGTTGTCCTCACGTGAGCCGTTGTGCCGGCGGCTGCCGCAAACCCTACGCCCTGGTTCAGTATGGAAATCATCGGATTGATTATCTGGCGGGGTTTCTCTCGGAGTCTCCATGAGTCATTACAAGATTCAAACCGGTATCGCTCCGATTTCCGACGGGAATTCAGGCCTGGTCCTCCTGGCTGAAACCGGGCCGGAGAGAATCGCCGCCCCGTTGCCTGCGGAACTGATCGGCCGGATTTCCCGGGGCCTTGGCGACGAAGAAGACCTGGCGGCGGCGCTGGCGGATCGTTTTCCTCTCGAAGAGATCTATTATGCCCTGATTTTCCTCGAAAAGCAGGGCGTGATCGCCAGAGATTCAGCCCAAAGGGAATCGCCGGCGGATCTGTTCCGCTCTCGGATTTTTGGGCAGGGGCGGAAACCCCTTCCCTCTTCCCCGCCTAACGTCCTGTCCGTGCGGATCGTGGCCGTTGGTGGAATGGAGGCCGCTGCGGATGCCCTGGCGGCGTCACTTTCCCGTTCCGAGGTGCTGCAGGTCGACCGGCCGGCGGAGTGGCGGGAAGACGTAACGTCAGTGGCGGCCCTTTATGCGGCGGTCACGCCTGATTACCTGGAACCGGAATTGGAGGCCTTCGGGCGTCTCGCCCATCAGGTCGGACTCCGCTGGCTGGCCGTCAAACCCGGCGGGATGATCCCCTGGCTCGGCCCCCTGTTTCTTCCCGGAGAAACGGGGTGCGTGGCATGCCTATTGGACCGGGTGAAAGGGCATCGGTGGGTGGAAGCGGATCACCTCCTTAAAAGCGGGGGGAAACCGTCGCTTCGTCTTTCCGTGGGTCAAACCGTTCATTCCCTGGAGACGGTGGCGGGTCTGCTGGCGGTGGAACTGGAAAAGCTGGCCCTGGGGTTCGCCTCTGAAATGGCCGGCGGATTGTTCACCCTTGACTTCCGGACGTTGAAGCTGGAGCGCCATCCCCTGGTGAGGCGTCCCCAATGTCCCCTGTGCGGGACTCTTCCTCCCGGGCGCATCCCCTTTCACGCTCTGCCGAAGGACCCCCTCCATCTGCAGTCAAGGGTCAAAGCGGATTATCGCGACGGTGGAGAGCGGGTCTGTTCGGCCGTGGAAACGCTGGAGAAATACGCCCACCTGATCAGCCCGGTGACGGGGGTCGTGGGAGGGCTGACCCCGCTGGATGAGATTCCCTCCTGCTTCGGCCCGGTGATTCGAAGCGACTGGAACGTCCGGAGCCGCAACGACGCCCTGGGACGCGAACGCAATGCCCGCCTGGCCCCTACGGGCACCAGCAGGGGCAAAGGAAGAACCGGCCCGCAGGCCCGGGCCAGTGCCCTGGGGGAGTCCATCGAACGCTACTGCTCCCAGTACGAGGGTTATGAACCCCACCTTCGGGCCTCCCTAGCGCAACTGGGCGGCGCGGCGATTCCGCCCGATCTCCTGCTGGGGTTCAGCCAACGGCAATACCGGAACCGCGAAGCCTGGCGGAAAAAAGGGAGTGTCGCTCACGTTCCCGACCCTTATGAGGCGGATCGCCCGATTGACTGGACGCCGGCCTGGTCGCTGACGCAGCGGCGCTGGCGACTGGTTCCCAGTGCCTTCGTCTATTACGCCTATCCGAAGGAGGGGGGCGGTGACATCTGTCACGGCTGCAGCAACGGCGTCGCTGCAGGGAACTGCCTCGAAGAAGCGATCATGCAGGGCTTCTTCGAACTGGTTGAACGCGATGCCGTGGCCATGTGGTGGTATCATCGCTTACGCAAGCCCGCTTTGGATCTGCACCGATTCGGCTCCCCTTTCGCCCTGTCGGTAAATGCCGCCCTGGACGAGCTTGACCTGGAGCTTGAAGTGCTGGATTTGACCCACGACCTGGGGATCCCCGTTTTTTCCGCCAATCTTTTCAACCGGAAGGAAGACAACCGCTTTCAAGCGATGGGGCTGGGCTGCCATCGCCATCCGGACATCGCCCTGGAGCGGGCTCTGTCGGAACTGGGACAATGCTGGAAGATGGGGGCGAGAGACGAATACAGCCTTCAGTTTCAGGACACCCCGCTGAGCCGGGAGCCTTTCTTAAGGGCAGACCCCCGACAGTGCCCGCGGACCGCCTCGGATTTCCCCTGGAAGGCGTGGGAAGATTTTCGTGAAGACATTGAGGATGCCGTTGAACAGCTGCGCATCCGGGAATTGGAAATGCTGGTGGTGGATCTGACCCGCCCGGATGTCGGTTTTCCCGTGGCCAGGGTGATCGTCCCGGGTCTCGTCCATTTCCGTCCCCGCTTCGGTTGCCGCCGCCTTTTCGAGGTCCCCGGAGCAGCCGGCTGGATTAACCGGGAGGCGGGCGAAGAGGACCTCAATCCCGTCCCGTTCTATTTGTAAAGCAGGGAGGGAGTGAACGGCATGAACAGCACTCCGCGCCTTCCGACGGGCAGCGCCACCGGTTCCGTGAAATTCTGCGATGATGTCACCATGGAACGGTCGGCAGAGGGGCGACTCACCCTGGGCCGTCAGGGTGTCAGGCTGCTGGATGTTCCCGCCATTCCCCTTCTCGCCTGCCTGGCGGAGGGCTGGCTGACCGACGAGGCAATGGACCGGCAGGCGGAATGCTCGCCCAATCCCTTGGCCGTCCATTTTATGTACGAGCAGCTTTTCTCTCTCGGTCTGCTGCAGGCGCGCTTCACCATGGACGGGCGCGGCCTCTTTTCCCTGCACCCCGCTCCGCACTGGCGCGCCTGGAGGGGGAACCCGCCCTCACCCCTGCCGTCTCTGTCCCCTCACGCCTGCCTGCGGCGGGTCGGTCATTGCCTCGTGCTGGAAATGCCCCTTTCCCGAAGGAAATGCTTTCTCCACGACGAACTCTGTTTGGTCTGGCTGATGGAGCTGATTCGGGGCGGCGGATCTCCCCCCCTGGAAGATGAGGCACGGACCGCCTTTTATCGGGCGCTTGACCTGATGGAGGCCCTGGAAGATGGAAAACCGGGCCGTGAGGTGTGGGAATTTCACGATCTGCTGTTCTTCCACCATTCGAGCATCGGTTTTCACGAGGATCCGATCGGCGCGACCTGGCGACTCAAAGACAAGCTTCCGCCGGCCCCCCGTTTCAAACCGGGTGCGGAGAAAAGCGTTCCCCTTCCGGAACCGGGCAGGGAGCTTCTGGATAAGCTGCGCTCCCCTTTTGCCGAGGTGCTTTCCAGCCGCCGCAGCGGCCGCTTTCCCGGCAGCCAGCCGATCACCCTGGAGGAACTGAGTGCCCTGCTGTACGCTTCCGCCCGCGTTCAGGCGATCCCGGCCGATCCTTCCGATCCCTCTTTGCGGTCCCTGCGGCCCTCCCCCAGCGGCGGAGCGCTGCACTCCCTGGAAATCTATCCCCTGGTGTGTCACTGCACCGGCCTTGCTTCCGGCGCCTGGCGTTACCATCCGGAACGGCATCGACTGGATTCTGTTGCTGCAAACCAGGCCCTCCTCGACGCCTACCTGAACAGCAATCCCCATGACATGATTCCGGGCGCGGGGCCGCCGCATATCCAACTGGTGCTGACCTCGCGTTTTCTGCGGGATGCCTGGAAGTATGAAAAAATCGCCTATCGCCTTGTTCTGCAGGACCTGGGCTGCCTGTACCAGACTCTCAGTCTCACCGCCACGGCCCTGGGGCTGGCCTCCTGCATTCTCGGCACCGTTGATGCCGGGCTTCTTGGCAGGATCTTGAAACTTGAACCGCTTGCGGAGCCGGTTATCGGGGGGATGACCTTATCCAGCAGGCCGGGGAAGGAGGTTGATCCGCTTGCAGAGCAAGGATGAGAAAGACTGCGCGACAGACCTTTGGCGGGGATGCCGGCGCCGATGTGGAGAACGGATGAGGTCGCCGGCGCAGAGGGCTTTTTGAGATGGAAGTGGAATCAGGGACCCCAACCGGGGCACGGGACGGGACGGATCGCGGATGCCTCCGATGCTGCCGGGATCAGATCATCTGCGACCATAAAGCTCTGAATGAACGGCACAAAAGCGTTCCTTCCGTTTTAAACTGCAAGCAGTTGATTTTATGCTTAACTCGCAGACTTTGACGGGGCCCTGGATGCTGGCTGCCGGGAGAGGAATAAATTATGAAAAATGCAGAGATGAAAAGAGAGAAGGAGAATCATCCGGTTCTCGAAGACGCCCTCCGGCGGCGCGCCCGGGACGGGGCAATCGGCTGTGCCGAGGCCATGGAGATCGCCGCGTCACTGGGCGAATCGCCCCTGGCCGTGGGCCGCATGCTTGACGCGTTGGGCATCCGCCTCGGTCAATGCCAGCTGGGAATTTTAGGCTGTATCCATCCGCAGAATAAAACGGTGCAAGCCGCGTCGGCGGTCTCCCCGGAACTGGAAGGGGAAATCCGGAAGGCCCTGGAGAGGGAATGCCTGCCCTGCGTGAAGGCATGGCAGATCGCTCAACAAGGGAATCTCCCCAGGATGGCCGTTGCCTCAGCTTGTGAAGGCCTGAAGATCCGGATCAAGCCCTGTCAGTTCGGACTTTTTTGAGGCTGCCGGTCCCGTCGGGGAAAACGCCTCGCCGGTCAGGGCTCACGATCCCTCCGCAGCGGGATTCTGTGCGCCACCCGGTTTTCTCCCTTGGCGGCAACAGCCATCTTCTTGAAAGCCGGGAAAGGGAGCCCCCCAAGGCGGAAGTGAGGCGGAAAGGATGGCCTTGCCGCCCTTTTCCGCGTCACGGGATCCCCTTCCCGGTGACGAAAAGGCGTACCTGTCCCTGGGAAGGAAAATCCCCGCGTTTACTCGACGCCGATAATCACGCTGCTGGCCTTGATCATGGCATAGGCGCTGCTTCCCTCCTTGAGCCCCAGCTTTTTTGCGCTTTCTTCGGTAATCACGGCGACCAGGGTGTTGCCGGCGCCGACATCGAGATCCACCTCGGCACTCACCGGCCCTTCAACCACTTTCACCACCTTGCCGCTGAGGATATTGCGGGCGCTGATTTTGGCCTTTTCCATGTCCGTTCCGACGATGATGCTGCTGGCCTTGATGACGGCAACGGCCGCTGTCCCCTCTTTCAAGGCCAGGTTTTCGGCGCTGGTATTGGTGATCACCGCCACAATAGATAAAGGTTCGCAGGGTTCCCGGTAATCCTGCCCGCAGGCACCGACATACCCCGCAAGAGACGGTCCTCCCTTCAGAGTGAGGGTGACTTCGGTATTGACTGCCCCCTTTTTGACGTGTGCCACGGTTCCTTTCAATACATTCCTTGCACTGAGTTTCATGGCCTATTCCTCCTTATGTAAATTTTGACAATATTATACTCCTTCCCAGCCATTGAAGCTTTATTTTTTAAGGGCATAACAATCCAATATTAATTCTTTTCATGAGGATAAATTTCACATGGGGAGGGAGTGTATCCGCTGTTTGATCGACCTTCTCCTTTACCCTTTTTTGAATCCAAACGTTTCAGAACCGCCGGGTACGAGCTTCATCCTGTCCGGTGTCAGGAGGGCGCCCCTATGATCCGGGAGGGTCAGGAAGAAGGGCTCATCCGAAGGGATGTGGATGGGTTGTCCTTTGGGAGCTGCTGTCGGGCACGCTGGAGCATAGCGTCTCCCTCTGAGTGCTCAAAGAGGAGGGGTTCGATCTCCTGGAAAATGACGGCGAAATCTGTGATTGTCTTTTTAAATCGAGTCAGCCCGCCCGGAAAGTAATCCCTCCCTGTCAAGCGGGAGCGCAACGGATAGCCGAGTTGGGCGGCTGCATGGATCCCAAGAGCCTCATCCCTGGGGGAAAGGGCGCTCCCATCAGAGGATCGGCCTAAAAGCCGAGGCCTTGATGGCTGCGAAGAGTTCCCCTCCTTTTTCGATCTCCAGATCCCGGGCCGCCGACTGCGTTACTTCCGCCACCAGGGCATCACCGCCGCAGGCCAGTTTGACTCCGAGCCTCTGCCCGGCAGGGAAGGTTTCCGCCACGGTGCATTTGAGCAGGTTCCGGGCGCTGATGGCTAGGGGAAATCCGCGCAGGAGGATAATGTCCCGTGAGGAGAGTTCAAAAACATTGTCCGGCGGACTGTCACCGGCCACGATGAGCAGTTCTCCCGCCCCCCATGGATAGGCCTGAAGTCCGTCACGAAGTTTTGGATCTTTCAGCTTCAGAATGTTGATGTAGCCGGTAACACTCTGCCCCATCCGGGAGAGGGCCAGCTGTTCAACGGACATCTGAGCGGCGATCCGCCCGTCTTCAACAACCAGGACCTCATCGGCCATGAGGCGCATCTCCTTGAGGGAATGGGAAATGAACAGGTAGGGGATCTCAAACCGTCGGCTGACGCTTTTCAGATAGGAGATAATTGAGTATTTCAGAGTGTCATCCAGGGCGGAGAGCGGCTCGTCCATGAGCAGGAGGCGGGGATTGGCCAGGACGGTCCTGCCGATGGAAACCCGCTGCTTCTCCCCGCCCGAGAGTTTGTTCACTCCCCGGTCCAGGAGGTGGCCGATCTCCAGGACATCCACGATGTCGGCCAGTTCGATCCGGCGCTGCCGGGCGGGGCACCGCCGGTAGCCGTACAGCAGGTTGCGCTTCACGCTCAGGTGGGGAAAGAGGTTGGCATGCTGGAAAACCATGCCTACCCGCCGCTCCTCCACCGAAAGGTTCAGCCGCCGGTTGCTGTCGAAGAGCGGTTCCCCATCGATCAGGATGGTGCCGGAGTCCGGCTGGTGGAGACCGGAGATGAGCTTGACGAGAGTGGACTTGCCGCTGCCGGAGGGGCCGAAGACGCCTGTGGCCTTCCCTCGAACGGTAAAGTCTGCGGCAAAGGAGAAGGATCCGAAATTTTTCTTAACGTCGACCCGCAGTTCCATCTCAATCCGCCTTGGCCAGCCGCCGGGACAGACCCTCATGGAACAGCAGGATGATCACCGACAGGGAGATGGACACCAGGCAGAGGGCCAGGGCCATGACGTCCCCGCGGGGGGAACTGGTGTATTCGTAAATGGCCAGGGGGATCGTCTGAGTCACGCCGGGGATATTCCCGGCCACGATGATCGTGGCCCCGAACTCGCCGAGCCCCCGGGCGAACATGAGGGCCGAACCGGCCAGAATCCCCCGGACCGAAAGGGGCAGGATCACGGTGAAAATATGGTCGAAGGTCCCCGCGCCGAGCGTCCGGGCGGCCTGTATCAGGCCTTCGTCAATGCTTTCCATTCCGATGCGGATCGCCCGCACCAGCAGGGGAAACCCGACCACCGCTGTGGCGATGACCGCGGCTTTCCAGGTGAAGATCAGTCTGATGCCGAGGGGCTCAAGAAGATGCTGCCCGACCCAGCCGTTCCTGCCGAGGAGGAGCAGCAACAGGTAACCGACGACCACCGGCGGCAGGGTGAGGGGAAGGTTGACCAGGACATCCAGGACCACCTTCCCCGGGAACTGCCGGAACGTCATGAGCCAGGCCAGGGCGAAGCCGACCGGCAGCGCCAGGAGGGTCGCCGTCGAGGCCACTTTCATGGAAAGAAGGATCGCGGCGTAATCGGAAGGGGAAAAGGTCGGCATGGCGGGATTCTTACTTGACCGCAAACCCCATCTGTTTCAGGGCGCCTTTTGCCGCCGCCGATTCCAGGAAGCGGAAGAACGCAGCGGCCTCCTTGTTCTTGCTGCCCTCCGCCGTCAGCCCTTTCGGATAGATCACCCGCGGATAGAGGTCCCGGGGCACCGTGAAGAGGATTTTGGCGTTTTTGGCGGCCTGCAGGGCGTCGGTCTTGTAGACGAAGGCGCCGTCCACCTCCCCCCGGTCGGCATAAAGGAGGCATTCCCGCACGTCCTTGGCCATGACCAGCTTCTGCTCCAGCGCTTTGTCCACACCGGCTTTCTTCATCGCGGCCATGGCGTATTCCCCCGCCGGGACGCTCTTGGGGCTGCCGATGGCGATTTTCTCCAGTTTCGCCAGATCTCCCATGCCCTTCACCTTCGCATTGGGTTTACCGGCAAAGACCAGTTCGTTGTAAGCGAAGGTGCCGATGGACCGGTCATCGAGGAGTTTCTTGTCCTTTAGATAATCCACCCACTCTGTATTGGCGGAAATGAAGACGTCCGCCGGCGCTCCGTTCTCGATCTGCTTGGCCAGCGCCCCGGAGGCGCCGTAGTTCTTGAGGAACTTCACTCCCGGGTTCTTCTTGGAGAAATCGTCGGCAAGGCGGTTCACCACATCCTTCAAGCTTGCCGCGACGGACAGGTTGACGTCCGCGGCCATGGCCGTCGCGGTCAGAAAGAACAGGGCCGCAATGAGCGTCATGGCTCCAGTTGCCGGAAACTTCCGCAGAGACTTCATCATCAAAACTCCTTTCATCAATAGGGGTGGTCCGGTTTTGTCCGGAGTTCCCGGAAGGAAACCTCCTTACTCCCAAGAAGGGAAATTGACATCCTCCCTCCGCAAAGCAGGCTATTTGTTGCCGTTATGCTAACACTTGCATAAACTTTGACTCGCTTACCATTGCGAAAAGATCACGTCAAGGATTTTGTGCCAGATTCGACACAAGTTCCCTTTCCATCCTGAAATGGTGTCAGCAATGACATATATCCCTTGACACGGGGCGCCCTCATCCGCTACGGAGAGAGTAAAAAAAGGATGGCTCACCATGAAGGACGAAAGCTGGACGAGGGAAAGACTGGAAGAAATTCTTGACCGGGAGAGCGACAGGCACCCTTCCAGCCAGCCCCTGCTGGAGGCGTTCCGCCCCGTCATTCTGGCAAGGCATCGTCTTATGGAAGGCCTGCAGCTGCCTGAAACGGCTCCCCTTACCGTTGACACCCTCCGCTTCCAGGGGGGAATTCCCGTCATCGGTCAGATCCCCCTCCTTCGGGAGGAGGATCCCTGGAAGGAGATCGTCCGGGCCATGATTCCGGCCGTACGGGAGGGCTTTCCCGATCTGAGCGATGACCTGGAGCGCTTTGACCACGCCCTTGCCGAGGGAAAGATCGCCCTTGCGGATTATTTCACTGGTAATCCCGATGCGCAGCAGGACCTCCTCTCCACCTGGGCCGAATCGCTTTCCTTTGACGGGCAGCGAATCGTTTTTGTGCTGAACCAGGCGATCCGGATTGTCCTGGAAAAGCGAGCCCGGGAAATCGCGGAACGGATCAAAGATTTGACCTGGGAGAAGGGCTACTGTCCCATCTGCGGATCTTTCCCCTCCCTGTCCGTCATTGGGGAGAAGATCGGGGATCGCTGGCTGCACTGCTCCCACTGCAATCATGACTGGCGCTTCAGCCGGGTGATCTGCCCTTACTGCGAACACGCGGGGCCTGAGGGCATGGATTTTGTCTTAATTGAAGAGAAGCCGCAGGAAACGGCCTTCATCTGTGACCAGTGCCGCCGCTACCTGATTACCTTGCACCGGGTGAGTGATCTGAACGACCGGGATCTGGATGTCTCCGCCCTCGGCCTCACCCATCTCGACCTGATTCTCCAGGAAAAAGATTTTCTTCCCATTACCGTCACCGACTGGAATGTTTTTTAGGGATCTCGTCATGCGCTCAGCCAGGGTGGCTTCAGGCACTGGCTTTACCGGCGGCCTTTCTCAAGATCAAAATCAGGACGAACATTGGTCCAATCCTTTCTCAAACGGACACCCACCCGTCCCTTTACCACCCGATTACCAGCTTTCTGATTTTCCCGGAAAAACACTCCATTCTCTTGATTTTAAAAACCCTTGCCGAGCCTTTCACCCCTGCAGCATCCCCCGACCCGCCCCCTTTATGTTAATATAAATATAACTAGCTAATTTTCTTGCAATTGTGCTCTTTTTTCCTTGACGATATGTCGAAAAAGACGTAGCTACAAGTACGCTATTTAGGCCATTTGTGGCATAACTGTTTGGGCATATTTTTTAAGGAGGTACTCATGGACATCACAAGAAGAGGTTTCCTGCACCTGTCCGGGGCCATAGGATCAGGCATTGCCCTGTCCTCCCTGGGCATCAACTTGAAACCCACCCGAGCTTACGCAGATGAGCTCAACAAAATGAACCGGGTCAAGGCGGCCAAACAGGTAACGACGATCTGCTGTTACTGTTCCGTCGGCTGCGGCCTCGTCTGCAGCGTGGACAAGCTGACCGGCAAAGTCTTCAATATCGAAGGCGATGCCGATCATCCCATCAATGAGGGATCGCTTTGCGCCAAGGGTGCCGGTTTCTTCGATCTTACAGAGGCTAACAAGCATCGTCTGACCAAGGTGCTTTATCGCAAGCCTTATGGAACGGAATGGGAAGAAAAAGACTGGGACTTTGCGCTTTCCCGGATTGCCCGACTGATCAAGGATACACGCGACAAGGATTTTGTGGTGAAAAATGCCAAGGGCGAACTTGTCAACCGCTGCGAGTCGATCGGTCATTACGGCAGTTCCAATGTGGACAACGAGGAATGCTGGATCATGAGCGTCAAAAGCAGAGCGCTGGGCATGGTCTACATAGATCACCAGGCCAGAGTCTGACACAGTCCCTCTGTAGCGGCTCTGGGAGAGTCGTTCGGACGCGGTTCCA
>CAZKRB010000070.1:0-14837 GCA_964555065.1 uncultured Syntrophus sp. | reverse complement strand
TCATCGGAACCACTTCAGTTCACTCCGGAGCTGGTCGCTGACCTTGGCGGCGTCATCGGGGCTCGTCAGAATGGTGGGCGTCACCAGAACGAGGAGTTCCGTCTTATCCTTCGATTTCGACGTCGCTTTGAACAGGTTTCCGAGGAGGGGAATATCGCCGAGGAGGGGAACCTTGCTTTCCCCCTTGCTCACATTTTCCTTCATCAGGCCTCCCAGCACAATCGTCTGGCCGTGGGCGGCCACGATGGACGTATTGATCTTCCGGGTCAGGATGATGGGAGAGTCACCGACCCCCGAATCCCCGATATCGGAGACCTCCTGGGTAATCTCGAGGGTGAGCAGGCCTTCGGTGTTGATGGTGGGCTTGACCTTGAGCATGACGCCCGTGCTCCGGTACTGGATGCTTCGCACCACGTTCGAGGAAACGGTGCTTTCCAGCGTGTTCAGCTCGCCGGTCACCGTCGGCACATCCTGGCCGACCTGGATGGTGGCTTCCATGTTGTCCAGGACCATCAGCCGCGGCGTGGAGAGGATATTCGCCTTGTTCGAGGTGGCCATGGCCCGGATCAATGCCTGAAACTGCTCCGTCTTGCTCAGAAACGAGTAGGACAACCCGGTAATCGAGGACACCCCAAGATTCCCCAGGGTCCCCAGGGTATAGGAACCGCCGTCCTGCGAATTCTTGATGAACCACTCCACGCCGTACTTCAACTCATCCGTCAGGGTCAGCTCGACGATGGTCGCTTCGATGAGAACCTGCCGGGCGGGGATGTCCAGGGTCTGAAGGAGATTCAGCAGATTGCGGTAGACATCCGGCTTGCTGAGAATGATGATCATGTTCTTCCGGTCGTCCGCCGACATTTTCAGGCCGGCCGCTTCGAAGGAGCTGTCCTTGGCCGCGCTTCCCGCCCGGGCCGCCAGTCCCCTCTGCATGGAGGGCTGCATCGTTTTGGCTTCGGGAGCGGAGGGAAGCGCGCCGTAGAGCTTCTGGATGGATTCCAGCAGCTCGGACGCCCGGGAATATTTCGGCACATAGGTGTAGGTTTTGAATTCCGTCCCCGCTGCCTCGGGGGTGTCCAGCTTATCCTTCCAGCCCAGGATATATTTGGCCGTATGCTCATCGGGGGTGATCACCAGAATGGCGTTCAGCTGTTTGATGGCCATGAAGAGCGGTCCGGGATCCTTCGGCGTTTTGGCCACGGAAAACCCCACGCCCTCCAGGATTTTTGTCAGCTGGGTAATGAATTCTTCCGTCTGCCAGTAGGTCAGCCGCAGCAGGAAAAGCTTCTTGTTCTGAAGATAAGGCACATCAAAGGTCGCGATAAAATCCATGACCGGCTTCATCTGCGCCCCCCGGCCGTAGAGAATCATGACATTTTCCCGGGGGTAGGGTTTGATCTGCACACCCGACTTGAACAGCTCCTTGATCAGAGGCTCCACATCGCCGGGACGGATATGCCGGAGGGGCACAACCTGCAGAATGTCCGCGGTGGTGTTCGCCGGGGTTGTTCCCACCCGGACATCCATGACGGACCTCGGCTCGGGAGGAACCTGGAGAACATAGAGGGCGCCCGATCGCTCCTCGAGATAGATCCCGAATTTTTCCAGCATTCCCAGGATCACGTTCAGCGTCTGGTCGGCCGGCAGGGGCTGGGGCATCCGGAGCGATACGGGAGTCTTGTTGCTCATCATTTTTTCATCCATGACGAAGGCGACCTTCAGGGATTCGCCCAGGGCATAGATGATAAAATCGGAGAGGGGCATCCGTTCGACATTCAGGGAGACCGGCGTGTCGACCATGGTCAGGCGGCGGGGGTCAATGGGCTGGCTGGGAGGCAGCCTTTTTTCCGGGGCCTTCTTTTCAAAAACCGGGATCTTGATTTCTTCGACCGGAGGCCTCTGGGCGGCCGCCTCGGGCCCTGTGCCCTCTCCCGGCTGACCCTGCTCTTCTTTCACCGACGACCGGTCGAGAGTCACCGGCTGGTGCCAGCGCGGCGACGCCATACATCCGCCGAGAAGAAGGCAAAGCAAAAGAGCAAGGGAAAAAGAGGAGAGAAGCCGCCGCAGGTCCGTACCGATCATAAATTTTCCCTTTTCTTGAAGAGCTGATAGTAACCCAGAACCCTTTCAATGTAATCCATCGTTTCCCGGAACGGGGGAATGCCGTTGTAGCTTGCCACCCGCTTCGGTCCGGCGTTATAGGCCGCCAGCGCCAGAGAAACATCGCCGCCGAGGCTGTTCAGCAGTTGCTTCAGGTACCCCACTCCGCCGTGAATGTTTTCGACGGGATCGAAAGGATTGGACACCCCCATGTCACGGGCGGTATCGGGCATCAGCTGCATCAGCCCCATGGCCCCCTTGGGCGATAAAGCCGCGGGATCAAAATTGGATTCCGCCTGGATCACGGCGCGCACCAGGGCGGGCTCGACGGAAAAACGCTTGCAGGCGGATTTGATGACTTTGGCATAATGGGGATACCTGGCAGAGACCGGACCGGCCTTCGGCGCCATGGCCGACGCCCTTCTGGACCTCCCCAGGATGGCAGGCAACTGGAACTTGTCGCGGTCCTGAGCGGGAATGTTGGTATAGTACGCCGGTCCCCCCTCATCCTGAAAGGTATAGAGTTCGGCAGCCGGACAGGCTGCGGGGATCAGGAGGGCCATTCCCACGATGGACAGGCCGGTCAAAAAGGTAAAGGGCGATTTCATCATGATGTCACCTCCGCAAGAGACGGTTTGATTCCATTTCTACTTCATGCTGCTGCTTAAGACTGCTTCGAGCCGGAATATTCAAGTTCCGGTCTGCCGGCGGTTTCAATGATGCCGGATCAGACTTTTCAGTGCTGCTTTACTTCTTTACGGGTTATCAATTCAATCCTTATTTCCATGAATGCACAGGTCCTTCGGCGATGGCCGTTCAGAAATCGGCGGTTACGGCTTAAGCCCGGACGCTTCCGCTCCGGGTACATCCATTTCCGCTTCGGACTTCATCCCTGACGCTCCGGGTCTTGGCAGGGCCGCTTCGGATTTCATCCCTGACGCTCCGGGTCTCGCCATCGTTGCTTCGGGCCTCGTCTTTGCGGCTTCGGACTTTATCATTGCGGCATTGGTCTTCGGCATTGCCGCTTCGGACCCCGGCAGTCCCCGCACCGCCTTGGGCGTTCCCGGCGTCTTTAAATTTACGGCAAACAGAGTCAGTTCCTTGACTTCGTTCCCCTTCGTCACCTTCACGGACCGGGGGGAGAGCTCCGTAAGGACGGCCCCATCGATGAGCGTTTTTCCCAGGCCCAGCGTCTGAATCGCCCCGGTGTAATTCCGGAAGACGGCCTTCTGCTCTTTTCCCAGCAGAACCGCGATCAGGGTGTACGGGTTGGGCGGCAGCGCCGGTTCGACTCTCTTGGGCGGCGGTGGCGGGGCATAGCTCCCGGTCTCCGAAAAGAGATTGCGCTGCTTCAGCGCCGTGTCCAATGGAACCGGCGGAACCCAGAGCGTCTTCCGAGGAAGATCGGTTGGGGCCGCCGGCTTTCCCGTCCGGACCGGCGGCGGGAGCGCGGAGGGAAGCGAACCGGCTGCGAAGAGGAAGGCCAGCGCCACGATGACGCCTGTGATAAAGAGATCGGGAAGGGCTTTCTTGATCATTTCTCCAACCTGTAAGCCGACAGGGTCAGCGAAAGGAGGGGACCTTTTGCGCCCTTGCTGATTTCCATCGTCTTGATGCCCAGAGACTTCCGGGTTGTTTCCACCCCTTGCAGGATCGCCATCAGGTCCTTCGGCTGGCCGCTGAACCAGAGCGTCACCGGCGCCTCGCTGAGGACTTTCTCCGGCGACGCTTCGAGCATCTCAAACCGCACCAGTTCCCCGCCCTTTTCCTTGGCCAGGAGGCTCATCCGGTTTACAATATCCAGTTGAATCGAGGTCAGGCTGTCCGTTTTCTCATAAACATAAGGGGCCACTTCCGCCCTTTCCACCAGGGGAGTCGCGGAATTCCCGCCGCGCTGGGAATTCAGGACCTGGACCTTCAGGCGGTAATTCTCCTGCTGGTCGGCCAGAAGGTGTTTCTGCCGCTCCACTCCATTGTAGAGAGGATAGATCAAAAAGCGCAGCAAAGCGAGAATAATGATCAGGTAAATGCCGGCCGTCCTTATCTTCTCCTGTTTTCCCGGATTCGTCATCGGCCTACCCCGCAATCTCCATCGTGACGTTGATAGCATACTCACCGGTTTTTTTCTCCAGGTTCAACGGTCCTTGCAATTGCAGATTCCGGATGCCTTTCGCATCGGCCAGTGCCTTGAGCACCGCCAGCGGCTCCCTGGACATAATCCAGACTTCCAGGTTCCTTTCATTCAGATTCACCGTGGTCAGGTAACTGCCCTTGGGAAGGGTGCGGGCGAGCAGGTCCAGAACCGTGACCGGCGACGGTTGGCTGGTCAGCTTTTTGCTCAATTCGTGCCGGACTGCCTCGTAATCCGTGGCGGGAGGCCCCTTCGCCGCTTCAACCATCATGATCCGCTTGTCCAGCTGCCGGGACAACTGTTGAAGATCCCGGCCGGCCCGTTCATAATTCTGGGTCGTCAGATACAGGAAGAGAGCGTACCCCAGGAGGCCGTAGACGGCAACCCGGAACAGAAGCCCCGGATAGGCGGCAATCGGCATTTCTCCGGGAGCGCGGAATTCACGGAGGCGAACAGAGGGGATAAAGTCCAGGCAGGGCGGGTATCCCCGGTCCGGCTCACTGCTTACCACCAGCACGGGAGTCTGCTTCACGGGAAAAGGTAGGGTTCCGTAAATCCGCATTTTCCGGACTTCCGTCCCGTAGGAATCCAGGCTGTTCAAAAAGCGCTGGACATCCTCTTCCGCCAGGGCCTCGGCGGGGTGGGAAACGGCGCTGAGAAACCGGCTGTCCGCAGCAGCCAGCAGATGGGTCATCCCCTCCCGGGTCCACACGAAGGCTTCGGCCGCCGCGGAGGAAAAGGCCGCCTCTTCCGGAATCACGCAGGAGAAGGGCAGAATTTTTCTCAGCTGATCGTAGGACTCACTTTCCCACGCCCAGATATCCAGTTCCGTATAGGCGGCGACGGACTGAAAGACGCGGCAGTAACAGGCCGGCTTCACAAAGGGGAACAGCTCCGCCAGCTCCACGGCGACCGCCGGCAGCAGTTTCTCCTTCGAGGCCGGCGGATAACGCTTCCGCACATGGAGGAGCCGGTCTCTCCCGACCACCAGGACGACCTTCCGCAGGACTCCCCGGATGGGAGCCAGTTTTTCCAGGGGGCCGCCGGCAATCCGGGCAGGCTTTCCCTTTTCATACCGGTAAAGTTCCAGTCCGCCTTTGTGCCAGTAGCCTGCAATCAGTCCCGGCATGCTCTCTATTCCTCCCGCCAGTAAAGGACGCTGTAAGGGGCGAAATTGTTCTGCCGCAGACTCAGCCCCGCTTTGATGGAGTACATGGCTTTCGGCCGTCCGGCGCTGACCGTGACATCCATGAAGAGGGAGGGCGTGTAATAGACGGCATTGGCGCTCCTCATCATCTTGCGCCCCGTCACGGCATAAAGCGCGCTCTGCGTAATGGTTCCGAATTCCGCCTTGTACGCTTTGATTCTCTCCAAAGTCTCTTCGCTGATATCCAGGTAGGCCATCAGCACCTCATCGGGCGCGGTATTCGGGTTGAATCCCGTCGCCGGCAGCAGGGTCAGGCTGGGGCGAAGCCGCTCATATCCTTCGGGAGAAATCCCCCGGATAAAGGCCAGTTCCTCCATGTACTGGAGAGGGTAATTGCGGGGCAGGCAGGCACTGCCCTCCCGCTTGTAGTAGGAGGATTCCGCTCCGTTGAGCCGTTTGAGATCATCCTGATCAGTCCAATCCTGCAGACCGGCCACGGGAACCACGGGATCATCGACCTGCAGCACCCGCTGGATCAGCCGTTTCAGGGCATCGCCGTCGAGGGTCGACAGGGAGAGCAACCCGTTGCTGTCCTGGAGGCGGACGCTCACCTCCTCGGACAGTTGGACAGGGGAATTGTCCAGGGGGAGCGCGGTCAGCTCGGTCAGCACGCCGGCGTCAACGCTGTCGAGGGTGACTTCCCGGGACGTCGCTTTCCCGTTGAGGAGGAGATAAATCAGGGTATCGTAGGCCGAACGCGCCATCAAAATAGCCTCCGCCTTGTTCTTCAGACTTTCCGAAGCCTGGAGATGCTCCTTGACCAGCCAGTTGAATCCCAGCCCCAGGGTCATGAGGATCGTCACCATGAAGACCATCAGGATGGTGGCCGATCCCCGTTCCCGGTTATTTCGGCGAAGCGGGATAGGTTGCATTGTAATCCGTCTTCAAAAGTGAATTGACGTTGAGGTTGAAAATCACGCTTCCCGACGATTCGCCCTGCCGGTAGGAGATCTCGATGGCGCTCGGCAGCCGTTTCATCTTATTCCCTTCGAACCGATCAAACCAGTCATACCTGCGTTTTACCGCATCGTAGCCGTAGTAGGAAAAGGTGATCCGGTCCGCCTGCTCCAGCATCCGCACACTCTGCCCCTCTTTGTAATCGCCGGAAAAGGCCTCCCTCTCGATCTCGTCGAAGGTTTTCGTGTACACGGGAAGCTCATAATAAGTCAGGGAAGACAGCCCCTTTTCATCCTTTTCCTTCCTGATCCAGACGACGACGGGCAGTTCCCCGGCGAAAGGGGCCAGGGACACATAGGAAACGCCGTCAGACCCGCCCCGGAAATAGGGGAACCAGCCGTCGGAGCGTGTCTGGACGTAATAGTCCGTCGCCGAATTGAAGCTCTTGTCGATCCAGATCATCCGGGCGTAACTCCAGAAGTCCAGCCCCTGCTCCATGAGGCCGCGGTACTGCTGCAGGCCCTGGTTCATCGCCGTGCCGGCCAGCATGACCATGGCGGTAAAGATGGCGATGGCCACGATGACTTCAATCAGCGTATAGCCTTCAGGACGGGCTTTTGGCCGGCGTTTCACCGGTCGCTGCCCTGGCCCGGTAACGGAAGACATGAATCGAATAATCTCTGCTCACCCCCTGAAAGGTCAGAATGAAGTTCACCTGGTACAGCGAGAGTTCATAGAGCGAAGCCGTCAGCCCTTTCGTGTCGGCGGCGATGGGCTGCACCACGCTGAGCAGGCCGGCCTTCCATTGCAGGCTGACCCCGTCGCCCATATCTTCGGCGCCCGTTTTTCTGTCCAGGTCCAGGGTATGGATCAGGCCGGTCGCCTGGACCAGCTTCTGGGACAGCGTATTGGATACCTTCGCCCGCTCCAGGTGCTCAAAGCCCATCCGGAAAAGATACATGGTGGCGGCGATCCCGGATGTAAGAATCAGTCCCGCGATCAGGATCTCGAGGACAAGAAATCCCCGGGTCTTTGAATCCCGCCGCTTCATGCGGCCTTTTCCCCCGGCTCCAGGGTGAGGCCGCCGAAGGGCGCCGTCACGTTCAGCAGATAGCGTTCCCCATCCACGGTAATCGCGATCCGGCCGCTGGAAGTCGTCCCGTTGCTGTAAAAGAAAATCGGTTCCTCGACGGCGATCCCGACCGCTTCGAAGGGGACCTCGTCTCCGTCCACAGTGAGCGAATTTTCCCGGGAATCGAGGAGATGCCGTTCACTGTAGAGAAACGCATCCCGCCGGAGCCCCGACACATAGTGCATGACCTCCTGGGCCCGGATGGCCGCCCGGTAGCGCCGGATCATGTCCTGCGACACCGGGAGCGCCGTGGCGAAGATCAGGGTGATGAGGACGATCACCACCAGCAGTTCGATCAGGGTGAACCCTTTCCGCCGTTCCAGGAGTCCGGAAATCATGGGAGCCTCACAGTTTGATGCTGCTGACGCTCATCACGGTCAGGATCAGGGTAATGACGATAAAACCGACCACCCCCCCCATCACGATAATGATCACCGGCTCCACCAGGATGAGCAGCCGCTTGACGCTGTTCTTGAAGCGCTCGTCGAACATCGTGTAGAGTTCGAAGAAGACTTCCTTCAGGTTCGAGCTCTCCTCTCCCACCCGGACCATGTTGGGGACGATGTCGGGCAGAAAGGGAACTTCGGCGAAGACGTCGGCAATCTTCCGCCCCTCCTTGACCTGGGCGACGATGGGCATCATGGCGCTGCGCAGCGATACGTTCTGGATCAGGGAGATGGACAGCCGCAGCGACCGCAGAAATTCCACTCCGCTCAAGAGCATGGAATACATGGAATAGCAGAACCGGGAAACCTCCAGGTTGACGATCAGCGCGCCGATCCCCGGCAGATGAATGAGGCGGGCGGAAAGATTCGGCAGCCGGACGCGGTTGGGATAGAGTTTGCGGGCCAGCAGAATCACGCCCAGAACCCCCAGGACAATGACCAGGTTCCTGAAGTTGAACCAGCCGCTCAAGGTGTAGAGCACCCGCGCCGGCAGGGGAAGGCTGGCCAGGTTGGCGCCGAAGATGCTGAAGAACCGCGGAACGACAAACTGGAAGATGGCCAGAAAGGTCAGGATGCTGGCGAAGATGAGAAAGAGGGGATAGGTCATGGCGTTCCGGATTTCCGCCCGGAAGGCAATCTGGAATTTGAGATACTGGGCGATGTTTTCAAAGGCGGACTGCAGATTGCCCGCCGCTTCGTTCACCTGGATCATGCTGACCAGAAAGGGCGCAAAGGCGCCTGTCTTTTCGAAGGCGTGGGCGACGTCTCCCCCGGCTTTGATGTCGTTCAACACCGAAGTCAGCAGCTCCTTCATTTCCTGTTTTTTCGCCCCGTTGCGCAGCAGCTCCAGGGAGCGGTCGATCCGCATGCCCGAACGCAGGAGGGTGCTCACTTCCCGGGAAAGGCTGTAGACATCCTGGGCCTTGATCCGCTTGCGCAGGGCAAAGCGGCTCTCCTCCTTTTTCGCCTTTTCGACAAGGTTCGTGACCGTCAGCCCCCGGGCCCGCAGTTTCGCCAGGGCCTCGGCGCGGTCGGCGGCCAGCAGGGTCCCCCGGTTCTCCTGTCCGGCGGAATCAAGGGTATGATAAGCGAATTCCATCAGCAGACCCTCAGAACCTCTTCCAGGGTCGTCTCTCCCCGGGCAACCTTCAGAATGCCGTCTTCCCGGAGATAACGGAAGGCGGGCTGCTCCCTGAGCGCCGTCCGCAGCGCCTCCAGCGACATCTTCTTCAGAAAGGCCTCCTTGAGTTCATCCGTATATTCGAACAGCTCAAAAATGGCAATCCGGCCCCGGTAGCCGGTCCCCCCGCACTGGGGGCAGCCCTCTCCGCGCTGCGGCCTGATCTCCCCATGAATCAGATGGGCAAACTTGTCGGCGAGCTCGTGCACGGCATACTCCCGCAGCAGGGTTTCGGCCGCCGGATCGGGCCGGCTGCAGGAGGGGCAGTTCTTCCGGACGATCCGCTGCGCCATTACCCCGATGATGGCCGCATTGAGAAGATAGTCTTCATTGCCCATCTCGATCAGGCGGAAGAGGCTGCTCGGCGCATCGTTGGTATGGAGGGTCGAGAGGACCAGGTGCCCCGTCAGGGCCGACTGGATGGAGATCTCCGCCGTCTCCCGGTCCCGGATTTCCCCGACCATCACAATATCGGGGTCGTGGCGGAGGATGGAGCGCAGGGCGGCGGCGAAGGTCAGGCCGATGTCGCTGCGGACCTGGATCTGATTGATTCCGTCCAGCTGGTATTCCACCGGATCTTCGATGGTGATGATCTTGCGGTCCGGGTGGTTCAGGCGGGTGAGCATGGAATAGAGGGTGGTGGTCTTGCCGGAGCCCGTCGGGCCGGTGACGAGAAACATCCCGTAGGAATGGGCGATCAGCTTGACGGCGATGGCCTTGTGATCCGCATCCAGCCCCAGGTAGTCGAGATCGAGGGAGACCTTCTCCCGGTAGAGGAGCCTCAGAACCACGCCCTCGCCGTTGACCGTGGGCAGCGTGGAAACGCGGATATCGAGGAACAGGGAGGCGATGCGGGTGGCGAACTTTCCATCCTGGGGCAGCCTCTTTTCCGCGATGTCCAGCTCCGCCAGCAGCTTGATGCGCGAAACAATGGCCAGGTAAAAGGCTTCCTCCAGGGAATCGATATCGTGGAGAATGCCGTCGATCCGGAAGCGGACCCGGTATTTCTTCTCCGAGGATTCGATGTGGATATCCGAGGCGCGCATTTCCACCGCCTTGCTCAGGAGGCTGTTGAGATACTTGATGACTGGCGCCTCGAAGGCCATTTCCTTCAGCTTTTCCGCATCCTCCTCGACGGTCAGGGACACGAAGTCCCGTTCCTGACCGTCGAGATAGCTCCGCGCCAGGTCGGCCACCGTCTTTTCCGCCGCCAGGAGCAGCTGGACGGAATACCCGAGATTTTTGGCCACGTAATCGGACATGGAGCAGTTGAACGGATCGCCGGTGACGGCCTGGAGGGTTTTCCGCTCGTGATCCACCGCCAGGGGAAGAAAGGAATTTTTGAGGAGAAAGTCGTAATTCAGGTGATTGTTCAGAAAGGCGACCAGCGAGTCCTCGACCGACCATCCCCCCTCGAACAGGGGAAGATGAAGATAGGCCGAAAGGGCCTCCAGGCGCTGGCCATCGGTCAGGGAGCCGAGCTGCACCAGCAGCCGGCCGATGTCCCCCCCCAGGTCCTTCTGAAGCTTCCGGGCCTGGTTCAGATCCTCGTCGGTCAGATCGTAAGTCTCTTTCAGGTATTGCGTCAGGCTCATGGGTACCAGTTCTTTACCGCCTTTTCATCCAGCTTGCCGTTCGGCCCCAGGGAATAGAGGTCGAAGGGACCGTGCTCGCCGGGGGCCTTGTACTGATAGTCCTGGTTCCAGGGGTCCTGGGGCACCATCTGCTTGGAAAGGTAGGGGCCCCGCCACTTGGCATCCGTCGATTTGATCAGCTCGTCCAGGGCCGTGGGGTAACGGCCTACATCCACCTTGAAGGCCAGAACGCCGGAAGAAAGCATTTCCAGCTGCGTCTTGGCGATTTCCTCCTTGGAGCGCTCGAAACGTCCGATCAAATTGGGGGCGATGAGCGATGCGATGAGACCGATGATGACCACAACAATCAGGATTTCAATGAGGGTGAAGCCGCCCTCTCTCCGGTATACTCTTTTCTGGAAGTGCCTCCTGTTCATGAAAATCTGCCTCTCCTTAAAACCCGGTCCGGGGATTTTCGGCAAAACCGCTCCGGCATTGCCGGTGAGCGTTCCGCTCTGTTTTTAACATTTCTTTCCTTTATTATTATATAAGCAACCCCTGGCGATGAAACCATAGGGGAAACCCCTTATTTATCCCTGCTAAAAAGCGCATTTTACTCCGTCTTTTCCTTTTCGGAAAGGGAAGAATTACAACGGCGGGAGTTTTACCGGACGTCAACAGGGAAGACAATCTTCCAGGCAGCCCCTCCGGATTGCACACGGATCACGATATTCCAGGGTCCCGTCATAATGAAGTTCATCCCAACGGAATACCCGCTACCGCTCGGCGGTGCGGCCACCGTGTAGTTCATGGGGGCCATGCCGGGCATGGGAGGCATGAAGTAATTGACCCATACCCGGGCGCCGGCAAGGGGGCGGCCCATGGGGTCCCGGATCTCGATCCGGATGGTATTGATGCCGAGAGCGGGAGGATTGCGGTCGATCCTGGCATCCACCACATAATCGGCCGTCTTTCTGCGCACCCGGTAATCCCCTGCGGTCCCCTCAGCCACACCCGAGAGGAAGGCCGCGAGCGCCAGCAGAAAGCAGGTTGCGACTCGCAGGGCATTCCGTCTCTCCCCTCCCTTTTTTGTCCTCCCCTGCTGATTCGATCTCTCCATCGCCATGAGCTCAATATACCCATTGCCATGGGGAATTCAAGGAAGAAGCGCCCCTTTCACAGTGAGCTGCTCCCGGAAAGACAACAGCCTGAATTCCCTCAAACGGCGGGGGATCGGTGAGACCTGCCCCATTTTTCGCAGGTTTTACCTGTAGCAAAGCGCGTAATTAACCCGTATTGCCGCTCCTGCACGATGACACTATATTGAACGATCTTTCAACTAAAAAACAAGAGGAGGACCCACCATGCACCTGAAGAGATCATTCCGTTTTGCCATCGCCATGAGTTTTCTGGCTTTTCTTTTGCTCCCCCTGACCGCCCCGGCGCAGACTGGCGCGCAGAACAAGGACGCCTGCAGGCACTGCGGCATGGACCGCAACATGTACGCTCACAGCAGGATGCTCGTCACCTACGAGGACGGCTCAACGATGGGCTCCTGCAGCCTCCACTGCCTCGCGGTCGAGCTTTCGCTCAACATCGACAAGACGCCCAAAAGCATTGAAGTGGGCGACTACAAGACGAAAAAGATGATCGATGCGGAGAAGGCAACCTGGGTGATCGGCGGCGGCAAGCCGGGCGTCATGACCAAGAAGGGCAAGTGGGCCTTTGAGAACAAGGCGGACGCCGAAGCCTTCGTTAAAGAGAACGGCGGCAGCGTAGCCACCTTCGACCAGGCTCTCAAGGCCGCCTATGAGGATATGGCCGCCGATACGAAGATGATCCGCGAGAAGCGCAAAATGAAGCGGATGATGAATGCGCCCGCGGCCCCCATGGCTCCCATGCACCACCCATAACCGATAACGGAACGGAGCTTCCTTCCTCATGAAAAGGTCATGGTTTCCGGTCCTCATCGTTTTTTTCCTGATCCTGCTCACAGTCCGTACGGTGGCTTGGGCGGAGCCTCCGGCCCCGCCCAAGCCTTCGCCCCGGGACAAGTGCCCCGTCTGCGGGATGTTCGTGGCAAAGTATCCCGATTTTCTCGCGCAGACGGTCTTTGCCGACGGAAAGGCCTTTTATTTCGACGGCGTCAAGGATATGATGAAATTCCTCTTCCGCCTCGAACGATACAGCCAGGGACGGAAGCCGGCCGGTCTGACCGCCGTCTACGTGACGGACTATTACCGCCTGGCCCTCATCGACGGCCGCCGGGCGTTCTACGTGGTCGGCAGCGACGTCTATGGACCCATGGGGAAAGAATTGATTCCGTTCCGGGAGAGGGCCGAAGCCGAGGAGTTTCTGAAAGACCACAAGGGCCGGAGGATCCTGGCCTTCGGGGAAATAACGCCTGAACTCATCGGGAAAATGGACTGATGCCCCTGCGCAAGTCGAATGCCTTTCTTCTCTTCACGGTTTTCAATCTCGTGATCCTCGCCTTCCTGTTCACCCACGGGACGATCGAGAGGCAGCGGTCGGGACCGGTCATTCTGGAAAAGAGAGAGCTGGTAGAAGCCCTCGGGCTGACCGATCTCTGCCTGTTCACCGACGCCCGGTATACGAGGAACCCGGCCATGGCAGACCGAAGCTCGCCGTTCCAGGACAATCCGCTGTCCCTGGACTATTTTCCTTCCGGTTCGGTTGTGCCGCCGCCGCCCCACCTGAAAAACTGAGGACCCATGAACTGGATCGAGAAGCAGAGAAACATCCTAGATTTCGCCCTGTCCTCCCTGCTGCGGCGCTGGAAGAAAAACCTCGCCCTGCTTTTCGTTTACACCTTCGTTGTTTTTATCGTCGCCTCGGTCGTCTTCTTCACCGAAGCCCTGAAGCGGGAGGCCTTCCTGGTCCTCGAAGGAGCCCCCGATGTCGTCGTGCAGCGGCTCCTTGCCGGGAGGCACGATCTCATCCCCCAGGGCCATATGGAGAAGCTCGCTTCGATCACCGGCGTGTCCGAGGTGAAAGGCCGGTTGTGGGCGTACTACTTCGAACCGTCGGTGGGGGCAAACTTCACCCTGGTGGTCACCGAGGAGGCCGCCGGCCGTCCGGGAACGGCAGCCATCGGCGCCGGCGTCTCCCGGACGCTCCAGGCAGGGGCAGGAGACCTCATCGCCTTCCGGGGCCACGACGGGGTTTACCGGAGTTTCGAGATTGCACGGGTTTTCCCGTCGTCGTCGGAGCTGGTCTCATCCGACCTGGTCGAACTCTCGGAGAAGGACTTCCGGTCCCTTTTCGGCCTGCCGGACGGCTTTTACACCGATGTGGCGCTCCGGGTGAGAAACCCGCAGGAGACCGCCGTGGCTGCCGACAAAATCCGGCGCCTCCTGCCCGACACCCGGCCGATCCTGCGCGGGGAGATTCTTCGCACCTACGGGGCCCTCTTCGACTGGCGCGGCGGGATCGTACTGGCGATTTTCGCCGGCGCGGGGCTGGCCTTTCTCATTTTTGCCTGGGACAAGGCAACGAGCCTCTCCCTCGAGGAGCGGCGGGAAATCGGCATTCTAAAGGCCGTCGGTTGGGAGACCTCGGAGGTGATTGCGATGAAATCCTGGGAGGGCATTGCCGTCTCGCTTTCGGCCTTCCTGATCGGCCTTTCCCTGGCCTACGTCCATGTCTTTTTTACCTCGGGGACCCTCTTCGAACCGGTGCTGAAGGGATGGGCCGTCCTTTACCCCCGCTTTCACCCCGTGCCTTTTATCGACCCGTACCAGGTCGCCACCCTCTTCTTCCTGACGGTGGCGCCCTATACGGTGGCCACCGTCATCCCTTCCTGGGGGGCCGCCACCATCGATCCCGACACCATCATGAGGCAATAGGAACCCGGAATGCCATGAGCCTGATCGCCCTGAAAGACATCTCCAAGACCTTCAACCGGGGAAGACCGGACGAATTCACGGCGCTCAGCGAGGTGAGTCTCGAACTCGAACCCCAGGGGCTCACGGTTTTCAAAGGGCCGAGCGGTTCAGGAAAGACGACACTCCTGTCCATCGTCGGGTGCATGACGAAGCCGTCCACCGGCCGTATTTTTGTCCGGGGCCGGGAAGTGACGAGCCTGCCGGAACGCTTCCTCACGGACATCCGCCGCCACACCTTCGGCTTCATCTTCCAGCAGCTTCACCT
>CAZKRB010000069.1:0-14895 GCA_964555065.1 uncultured Syntrophus sp. | reverse complement strand
CGGAAAAAGACGGCAAGATGGTCTGCCGGGTCTGCGGAGACGAAAAGCTGACCATGCGCGCCGACGACCAGGATGAAGTGGCCATCGGCAAGCGCCACGACATTTATTACGACACCAAGACCGGCACACTGGCCGCCGTCAATTTCTTCAAGGAACGGGTCAAGGTCATCGAAGTGGATGGTCTGCCGGGCGTGAAAGAGGTTTCCGAGGATCTCCTCAAGAAACTCTCCTGATCCTCCCGTTCTCTTAAGTTTTCAAAGAAAAGCCTTCCCCTCTTTCCCGGAAGGCTTTTCTTATCTGAATCTCAAGGGAAAAGCCTCAGGATGGAAATTTAAAGACTTCAACAGGATGCAACAATGGATTTGATACGCAATTTCAGCATCATCGCCCATATCGATCACGGAAAGTCCACCCTGGCGGACCGACTGATCCAGTTCACCGGCGTGTCCGACGAGCGGACTTTCAAGGACCAGATGCTCGACAACATGGACATCGAACGGGAGCGGGGCATCACGATCAAGAGCCAGGCCATCACCCTTCCCTATAAGGCCAAAGACGGCCGGACCTACAGCCTCAACCTGATCGATACGCCGGGCCACGTGGATTTTTCCTACGAGGTGTCCAGGGCGCTGGCCTCCTGCGAAGGCGTCCTGCTGCTCATCGATGCGGCCCAGGGCGTCCAGGCGCAGACCGTGGCCAACCTCTATCTCGCCATGGAGCACAACCTGGAGATCATCCCGGTGATCAACAAGATCGACCTGCCGTCGGCGGACGTGGAGCGGGTTATCGAAGAGATCGAGGACGAACTCGGCCTGGATTCCGACGGTGCACTCAAATGTTCCGCCAAGGAAGGAATCGGCATCGAAGAAGTCCTGGAAGCCGTTGTCCGGAGAATCCCACCTCCCCAAGGCAACCCCGAGGCGCCTCTGGCGGCGCTGATCTTTGACGCCCATTACGACGCCTTCCGGGGAACGATCATCCACTGTCGGGTCAAGGAGGGCGCCGTCCGCGCCGGGGATGTCATCCGCTTCATGTACAACAGGGCGACCTACCGGGTGGAAGAAGTGGGACATTTTCTCCTGCAGCGGGAAAAGCGGGACGTCCTCGCCGCCGGAGAAGTGGGCTACATCATCGCCGGGGTCAAGACCGTCTCCGATGTGCGGACGGGCGATACGATCACCCTGGACGAGCGCCCCTGTTCCCAGCCTCTGCCCGGATTCCGGGAGGTCAAGCCCGTCGTTTTCGCCTCCATCTACCCCATCGCCTCCGATGATTACGAAGACCTTAAGGTCGCCCTGGAAAAATATCAACTGAACGATGCGTCGTTCATCTACCAGAAGGACTCCTCCGTCGCCCTGGGGCAGGGATTCCGCTGCGGCTTCCTTGGCCTGCTTCATCTCGAAGTCGTCCAGGAGCGGCTGGAGCGGGAGTACGACCTGTCGATCATCCTCTCCGTGCCCAGCGTCCGCTACCGTTTTACCCTGAAAGACGGCGCCGTCGTCTATGTGGACAATCCGGCCCTCTATCCGGGAAGCTCTTCCATCGAACTGGCCGAGGAACCCTATATCCGCGCCACGCTGATGCTCCCGGAGCGGTATCTCGGGGTGGTGATGAAGCTGTGCATGGAGAAGCGGGGCGTCAACTCGACCCTCAATTATCCCAGTCCCGCGCGGGTGGAGCTTATCTACGAGATGCCCCTGGCCGAAGTCATTTACGACTTTTATGACCGCTTCAAGTCCATCACCCAGGGCTACGGCTCCTTTGACTACGAAGTGATCGACTACCGGGAAAGCGAACTGGCTCTCCTGGACATTCTGGTCAACGGGGAACGGGTGGACGCCCTCTCCCAGATCGTCCACCGCGACCGGGCGCGCTCACGCGGCCTGCAGGCCTGCGAACGGCTGAAGGAGGAAATCCCCCGGCAGATGTTCAAGATCGCCATCCAGGGCGCCATCGGTGGCGAAATCATCTCCCGGACGACGATCTCGCCCTTCCGCAAGGACGTCATCGCCAAGTGCTACGGCGGGGATATTTCCCGGAAGCGCAAGCTCCTGGAGAAGCAGAGAAAAGGCAAGAAGCGCATGAAGATGATCGGCCAGGTCAGCATCCCCCAGAGCGCCTTCCTCGCCGTCTTGAAGTCGGACGCCGATTGACATGCCGGTTGATAGGCCGATTAAGGAAGAACGATTTCTCTCCCGCCGGGACCGGGGAAATGCCTCCCCTGACCCCGGTAAAGGGCGGCAGACCGGAGGGAAGATTGAGCAGTGGCCCGGTCTCTACGTCCATATCCCCTTCTGTGTAAGCAAATGCCGCTATTGTGATTTTTTCTCCGTGCCCCGGCTTGAAAACATTCCCGAGTTCCTTACGGCCCTTGGCAAGGAAATGGCGCTGTGCCGGGAGGTATTTGAATCCTTCGACACCCTCTATCTCGGGGGCGGCACCCCCTCGGTCCTGCACGCCGATCAACTCGCCCTCCTCTTTGCACAACTCCGCCGGAATTTTGCCATCCGTGACGAAGCGGAAGTGACCCTGGAGGCGAATCCCGCAGACCTCAGCCCTCCCTTCCTGGAAGCACTGCGCTCCTTGGGAATCAGCCGGCTGAACATCGGGGTCCAGTCCTTCGACGAGGATGTCCTGAATTTCCTGGGGCGAAGACACACGGGCGATCAGGCGCTCCAGGCCATTGATTCAGCCCTGCAGGCCGGCTTCGAGAATTTCGGAATCGATCTCATCTACGGAATTCCAGGGCAGAGCCGGCATGCCTGGAGAAAAACGCTGGAGCAAGCCGCATCCCTGAGTATTCCTCACCTCTCCTGCTACCAGCTCACGGTGGAGCCGGACACCCCCCTCGGCAGAGCCTATCGCTCCGGCGCTTTTGAACTGGCCGCTAGCGATGAGCTCTTCGAGTGGTTCATGGAGACCTCGGAATTTCTCGAAGCCTCGGGATACGTTCACTATGAAGTTTCCAACTTCAGCCGGAGTGACGCTCTGAGGTCCCGGCACAATTCGAAATACTGGCAGCATGTCCCCTACCTCGGGCTCGGTCCCGCCGCCCATTCCTTTGACGGGCAGCGGCGCTGGTGGAATGTCCGCTCCCTGGAGGCGTATCTGCGGCAACTGGATGCCGGCCGACTTCCCGTTGAGAGCGGCGAAATACTGACCGCTGAGGAGCTCCAGCTGGAATCCCTTTTTTTGGGGTTTCGCACCAAAGCGGGAATCGACCTTGGGGATTTTGCGAAAAAATATGGAGATGACCTCTGGTCGTCAAAGAAAGGGCAACTGGAGCCGCTGCTCAATGCAGGCCATCTGAAAATCGTCGATGGCCGCCTGCAGCCAACCCGGACGGGCATGGCCCTGGCCGACAGTCTGGCTCTGCTTTGAGCCGAGGGGATCAAGACCGAACAAGTCGGCTCATTCATGTTTTATCTGCTATTGACCTTGTTCATAAACCTTTACCTCCACAGCGCTTATGCCTTGGCAGGGAACCCGATCGGAGGATTCGGGAAGGAAAAAAACAGAGTCATTTCGATAATTGAAGAATCCGATAGGCACCGATCCCAACCAGTATGAAAACGATTGTCCCAACCAGCAGATCGGGTAGTTTCGATGCGGTCAGATATACGAGTCCGCCCGCTGCAATAACACCAAGATTCGCAATGACGTCGTTCGATGTGAATATCATACTCGCTTTCATGTGGGCATCCCGGCTTCCAGACTTTTGAAGCAGGTACAGACAGCTCGCATTCCCTATAAGAGCCATCAAAGAGATGAGGATCATCATTTGGAAATCCGGGGTTCCTCCGTGCCCAAGGAAGCGCCTGACAACCTCTGCAAATCCCAGAATGGCCAGGGCCAGTTGGAAATAACCTGCCGCCCCGGCAATTTTCTTCTTTCTGGAAACCTCGCCACCGACAGCGAACAGCGCAAGTCCGTAAACCAAGCTGTCGGCCAGCATGTCCAGACTGTCGGCTACAAGACCCATCGACCCGGAGATGAAGCCTGTCAAGATTTCCAGGCCAAAAAAGAAGAAATTGATAAGGAGAACCTGCCAGAGTACACGGCTTTCTTGATGACGGAAGTCAGGGGGATTTATCCCCGCTGTAACTTCAGAGGAAACAAGCTTGGTATCGAGCTGTAAACTGTCAAGGGCGTTAAAAATGTCATCACGGTGATCGGCATGAAAAACCTCCAGCTTTCGTTCGGGAATGTCAAACTCCAGAGATTCAATACCGGCCATTCCTTCCAGTTTCATCCGTATCATTCGTTCTTCTGAGTGACAGTCCATTTTCGATATATGAAAGGTTGTTTTCAGCATGACTTCCCCCTCGTTGACGTGCCGTTCTTTCTTCATTCCCCTGCAGACCGTTGTCAAAGCTCCTTATTGACTGAACTCGAAATATTCCATGAAATGACAGCCTTGAATCACGGCCTCAGGTCCGATTTTCACCGAGGCAGACCGCGGCAAAAGCTGCTTCAATCGTAGCGATCAATCGTCAGTCTCTTATTCCACGGACCCATGAGGACTCGGTGTGCAGCGAATCAGATGTTCCGCACTTTCCCCGTCTGTCTTCGGGAGCAACTTTTTCCTTCCGGGTCGGAAGGTGCCTGTCGATAATCCGCGACATCCGGTGGATCCGCCGACAATCGATCGCCGTTCCTACCGCCTCTTTAAGTTCCATAGAGATAGAGAACGAAGGAATTTAGCCCGTAAAGAGCCATCAGAAACAGACTGGTCCAGCCGACAGTTCCGAAGAGGCGCTTCTGAGGGCGGGAAAGGAGACCGACAATCACCACGGCACTCATGATGATGACGGAAAGAGCGGAAACGGCGTGTTGTGCGGCTACGTGGGAAAGCAGTGGGCCTTTTGCGAAGAAAAGATCGTCAATCGCCACGATTTGAATGTTGAACAGATTGCTGCCTAGAAGATTGCTTACCGACATATCGAAAGCACCGAGCCGCAAAGCGGCGATACTCACCACGATTTCCGGTACCGTCGTTGCGATGGCGATAAACAAGGTGCCGATGAAGCTCTCACCCCAGCCCATGACGCGGGCCAGTTCCGCTCCTACAAAGGGCAACCACAGGCCGGCTCCAACAACCACGATTGAGGATAGAGCGCAATAAACGATGGCCTGATGGAGCGTCACCTCCGAATAGCGCTCTGCGTTTTTTTCGGGAGATAGGGGCCCTTGGGCCCGCTCGTAGCGGAATACCGCTCGGACGGCGATGGCGTAAAGGATAATCAGTGCGAGCGAGTACAGCCCGACAGGGCCAATGGAAGGCATCCAGCCGTTGGCGCCGATGATCAGGCTGAAGCCGACGATCCCCGCCAGAATGATGCCGAAACCGGCAGAAAGGATGTGTCCCCGGCCTATCCGGCAGAATAACGACTCTCCTCGGCTCAGAAAATCGAGAATCGCAATCATCATGAGATTGAGAACACAGGCTCCCAGGATGTTGCCGAGGGTAATATCCGGTGTGTCCGCCAAGGTGACGGAGCTGATCCCGGTCATCAATTCAGGAAGAGAGGTGACGGTTGCCAGGAGGATCAGACCGATCCAGGCGCCGCCCAGCCCGGTCTTTTCGGCGATGACGTCTCCGTAGAGAGAAAGACGCGAGCCGGCCACCCCGATCAGGATCATGCAGACCAAAAAGGATAGCCAGGCCGTCTCAACGGCTATGTTCATGGTGATCAATCCTCAAGAGAGCAATCCTGTTTCTGAAGAAAAGGGGAATGGTTCTGAAAAATGCTTGATCCCCCCGGCGGGAAAGGGAATCAGGGGCGTTCCTGGCACCGCGGGTTTCCGTCCGCTGCCGGAAAGGGCCACTCTGGGCGGTCTTCGCTCTTTTCCGGCTCCTGCAGGAGTCGGCTCAGATATTCCCGGACGTCCCGGAAGTTTTCGTAGGCGACGGTTGCCTTGCCGTTCTTCCGGCATTTCTCGGAGAGAATGGGTTTGGCAAAGACGAGATCGGCGATCTTGGAAGGGCAGATATCGGAATAGCTGTCGCCCACGTAAATGATCTGATCGTACGATTCCCGGTGAGCATTCAGGATCGTGGTTTTACACGTCCCGCAACGATCGCAGCCGCTGCGCGGTGAGGGGAATTCGATGGACAGGGTGGCATCGTTCCGGAAGACGATCCGGTTGGAGTAAAACTCGATTTCCTCCAGGCCGTGATTGTTCAGGATGGAGGAGATATAGAAGTCCAGGCCATCGGAGACGATCTTCAAATCGATGCCCCGATCCTTGCAGAACCGATAGAAGCCCCGGAAATGGGGGTCGATTTTTTCATGGTGGAGGGCGAAATCCACCATTTCCGCCTCTGTTCCGCGAAACAGCGGCATGATCTGCAGGTAGGCAAGGCGCGAACCGATCTCGTTGGCACAGTAGGAACGGTCAATCTCCTGCCACCCCTTGGCGAAACGGTTCAGGATCTGGTTCCCCATATCGTTGCAGCAGGCCGTCCCGTCGAAATCGCAGAGGATCAGGATCTTTCTTGTGTCCATGCTTCCTTCTCCGCCTTGAACCGTTCTTCAGCGGAAGTGTTTCCAGACAATCCACGCCCCCACCAGGACCAGCGACAGCGGCAGAAGATAGGCGGACAGCTGCCCCAGGGGAAGATGGCCGTTGCGAAAGAGAAAAAATCCAACCCCGACACCCCCGATGATCCAGCCTCCCAGATCGCGGATCCGCTGCATGAGGATTCCGCCGCCGATGACGACCAGGAACAGGGGCCAGCTCCGGTCGAATCCGAAATGCGTCGTCCTCTGCAGCCAGATAAGGATGCCCAGGGTCACCAGAACCAGCCCGCCCGTTAAAATCGAACCTCTATCCTTTACCGCCATAACGCCCTGTCGCCTTTATCCTCTCTGTTTGCGATCATGTCCGGTCCTTCCCCTTCAAAAAGGGGCCGAACAGATCGATAGGAACGGGGAAAACCGTCGTGGAGTTGTTTTCCGAAGCGATCTGGTTCAGGGTCTGCAGGTATCGGAGCTGAACCGAGATGGGCTGGGTGCTCATCAGCGCCGCCGCCTCGATGAGCTTCTGCGCCGCCTGAAATTCACCTTCCGCCGCGATGATCTTGGCCCGGCGTTCCCGCTCCGCTTCCGCCTGTTTGGCCATGGCCCGTTTCATCTCTTCCGGAAGGTCGATATGCTTCACCTCCACCAGGGAAACCTTGATTCCCCAGGGGTCGGTACTCCGATCCAGGATCTCCTGGAGATTGAGGTTGATTTTCTCCCTCTCCGAGAGGATTTCATCCAGTTCCACCTGGCCGCACACGCTCCGGAGGGTGGTCTGAGCCAGCTGGGAGGTGGCGTAGAGAAAATTCTCCACCTGAATGACGGCGGCACTGGCGTCCATCACCCGGAAATAAACGACGGCATTCACCTTGATCGAAACATTGTCCCGGGTGATCACGTCCTGGGGGGGCACATCCATGGTGATGGTCCGCATATCGACCTTCATCATCCGGTCAATGACGGGAATAAGGATGATGAGCCCCGGACCTTTGACATCCAGCACCCGCCCCAGCCGGAAGATCACGCCGCGTTCGTATTCATTGAGCACTCGGATCGACGCTGCCAGAAACATGACGACCAGAACGACCAGCACCATTACCGTATACATATTGCTCCTCCTCGACCCTTACGATGATTTTTCCGTTACCTTGATCTTCATGCCTTCCACGCGCTCCACCTTGACGCTTTTTCCCTTCGCCACCGGGAGGTCGCTCCAGGCGTTCCAGTACTCTCCCCGGAGAAAGACCTTTCCCGTTTCGTGAATGTCCGTCAGGGCAAGCCCTTCGGCATCCGTCAATTCCTCCGGCCCCGTATGCCTTTTCCTCATCTGGGCCTTGACGACGAGGCTGACGATCAGGAGGAAAAAAGAGGAAACGATGACCAGTGCCGGTATCATCACCCTCAGGGCCACCCGGAGCGCCGGATCGGGGGAATCAAAGAGCAGCAGCGACCCCAGCAGAAGGGAGATAATCCCCCCTACGGAAAGCATCCCGTGGCTGATCACCTTGATCTCGGCGATGAACAGAATGATCCCGAAAAGAATGAGCGCGATCCCAGCATAGTTGACTGGAAGGGTCTGCATGGCGAAAAAGGACATGATCAGCGAAATCCCCCCGATAACTCCGGGAAGGATGGCCCCCGGGTGGGCGAATTCGAAGTAGAGGCCCGCCAGGCCGACCAGCAGGAGGATGTAGGCGATGTTTGGATCGCTTAGGGTGGTCAGCAGTTTCTGCCGGGGGCTCATCTTGAGTTCCCTGAGGACGGCGCCTTTGGTCTGCAGAATCCGCCAGCCGCCCTTGACCATTACCTGCTGATCATGGGTCTGCTCCAGCAGGGCGTTGAGATCCTTGGCGACCCAGTCCACAACACCCAGTTGCAGGGCCTGGTCGGCCGGAATGGATTCGCTCTTGCGGACGGCCTTTTCCACCCATTCCACGTTCCGTCCCCTCTGTCTGGCGAGACTGACCGCGTAGGCCACGGCGTCATTTTCCACCTTTTCCATCATGACCTTGTCACCCCCACCGCCGATGCCGATTCCCACGGGATGAGCCGCGCCGATATTGGTCCCCGGCGCCATGGCCGCCACATGGGCCGCAATGGTGATGATCATCCCCGCCGAAGCGGCCCGCGCCCCGGACGGAGAGACATACACGATCACCGGCAGAGGCGATCCCAGCATGCCCTTCACAATGTCCCGCATCGCCAGATCGAGGCCGCCGGGGGTGTCGAGCTGAATGATAAGGCCGTCGGCCCCTGTCTTCGCCGAGGAATTGAGACTCTGAAGTATATAATCCGCCACGGGAGGGGTAATGGCAGAATCGACCCGGATGACGTCGTAAACCGGAAGGCGTTCCGCCGCCGAGACCGGGCCTTGATTCCCTGAAAGCAGAATCAGGAAGAGAATCAGAAGTCCGGCGACCAAGGGCCGGATAGGGCACCGCGCCGTCACGTCAGGTTTCACTTGCGTCCTCCTCGGCCAGAAGTTTCATGATCTGCTGCACATCCTCCCACACCTGCTTTTTCGCCCCCGGGTTTCTCAGGAGATAGGCGGGATGGTAGGTCGGCATCAGGGACATCCCGTGATAGTCGTGAAACCGGCCCCGCAGTGCGGTAATGGGAACCCCCTTCTTCTGCAGCAGGGTCTGAGCCGCAAAGGTTCCCAGGGCGCAGATGACGCGGGGGCGGATGGCCTGCAGTTGACGAACCAGCCAGGGTTCGCAGACTGCGATTTCTTCCGGGAGCGGATTGCGGTTCTGGGGCGGCCGGCATTTCAGGATGTTGCAGATGTAGACCTCCTCCCGCTCCAGCCCCATGGCCACGATGATTTTGGTCAGGAGCTGACCGGCGCGGCCGACAAAGGGCCGTCCCTGAAGGTCTTCGTCGGCTCCGGGCGCCTCGCCGACGAAGACCAGCTTCGCCCGGGGATTGCCTTCACCGAAGACCAGGTTTTTCCGTGTTTTTTCCAGGGAGCAGAGATGGCACACTTCCATCTCCCGGCGGATCGCCTCCAGATCCTCCACAGGACTTTCGCCTGCGCTTCCCCCTTCGGCCATGACCAGGGGGGCTTCCTCCCCCGGTTCATCGCTTGCGAAAACGGGACTCGCCATGACCTTCCGTGGCGGCATCCCCTGGCCCGCGGTCAACCACGACAGGGGATGGCCCTGTTCCCGGTCCAGGGAAACCCGGCTTTTGAGGGAACGGAGAAGCATCAGCAATTCGTCCCGGGAAGTTTCCGGATTGTCCATCGGTCCCACTACCTACTCAAGTTTGCTATTCCCGCCGACGCTTTTCCAGTCAGCGGAAAAGGGATCCACCCCGCTGGACGGATGGGTGCGCCGGTTCTCCCGGATTGCCCGGACTTTGTCCAGGATGACGGCCGCCGCCTCCATCTTGTCCATGAGCGGCAGCTCCTGCATGTCCCCCTCCCGATCCAGGATGGTGATGATGTTGGTGTCGCCCTGGAATCCGGCGCCCTCTTTTGTAAGGTCGTTGGCAACGATGAAATCCATGTTTTTCGCTACCATCTTCCCGATGGCGTGCTCCACGAGATGCTCCGATTCCATGGCAAAGCCGACCAGGATCCGATCCTCTTTCTTTCGGCCGATCTCCTGCATGATGTCGGGATTCCGCTCCAGTTTCAGGGTCAGATCCTCATCCTTCTTCTTGATTTTCTGCTCCTCGCGGACCGCCGGCCGGTAATCCGCCACCGCCGCTGCCTTGATCACCACCGTTGCTTCCGATAGCCTGTCCATCACGGCATCCCGCATTTCACGGGCGGTTTCCACGGAGAAAAAGCGCACGCCCGGCGGGGGCGGCAGTTGTGTGGGGCCGCTGACCAGAGTGACCGCTGCCCCCCGCCGGCGCGCCATCGTCGCAACGGCGTATCCCATTTTCCCCGAAGAGTAATTGGTGATGAAGCGGACCGGATCGAGAGGCTCCCGGGTCGGCCCCGCCGTCACAAGGACGTGTTCGCCGACGAGGTCCTTTACCGTCAGCACGGATTCGATCTCCTCCAGGATTTCCGACACTTCGGGAAGTCTCCCCTTCCCCTGGGTTCCGCAGGCCAGCTCACCGGCGGCCGGATCCAGGATATGGAATCCCTGTTCGGCCAGGAGGCTGATATTCTGCTGCATGATGGGATTTTCGAACATATTGACGTTCATGGCGGGACAGATCAGGATGGGCGCTTTCGTGGCCATGACGGTCGTGGTCAGCAGATCATCGGCAATCCCCGAAGCGATCTTCCCGATCACGTTGGCCGTGGCCGGCACGATGACGAGCAGATCCGCATAATCCGCCAGGGCGATATGGGCGATCTCAAACTCTTTGACCGTAGCGAACATCTCCAGGAATACCGGGCCGCACGAAAGGGTCTGCAGGGTCATGGGGGTGATGAACTCCGTGGCATGGCGCGTCATGATCACCTTCACGTCCGCCCCCTTCTTGACCAGCTGCCGGGTCAGTTCCGCGGCCTTGTACGCCGCGATCCCCCCGGTGATTCCCAGAACGATTTTTCTGTCCTTCAGCATATTCTCTTCGTTCCTTCGGTAAGTAATTGTAATTACATATTATTATGTGAAGCAAACTATAGCAGGTCTACCAGGCAAGTTCAAGAAATTAATCATCTCCAGGAATTGCAGCGCAAAATCTTTGTCTTGACTTTTCCCCGAAGCTGCAAGAAAGTGCTGCAACTTGGCGATAAACCCTATCATGAAACCTAACGTCCTTCTCATCAACCCCTGGATAGTCGACTTCGCGGCCTACGATTTCTGGAGCAAGCCCCTTGGACTCCTGTACCTGGCCGCGATCCTGCGGAAAAATTCCATTTCGGTCCACTTGATCGACTGCCTCAATCCCCTTCATCCCGCCCTGGCGGAAGAGAATCAGATCCGGAAACCGAGGAGGAAATCCTTCGGCCAGGGCCACTACCCGAAAGAACAAATTGCCACGCCCGCGCCCCTGGGGGATTTTGACCGCCCCTATTACCGCTACGGCATTACCCCCCGGATTTTCCGGCAGGAATTGAATGCCTGCCCGCCGCCGGATCTCATCCTGGTCACCTCCATGATGACCTACTGGTACCCCGCCGTCTTCGAGGTCATCGCCCTCGTCAAGGAGCACTTTCCAGGAATTCCCGTGGTGATGGGTGGCAACTACGCAACGCTCTGCCCCGATCACGCATCGCGGGCGGGGGCGAACTATGTCCTCCCCGGAGAGGGTGAACGGCAGGTCCGGTTCATCATCGAGGAGCTGCTGCAACGGGACGTGGAGGAGCTCCCCATCCCGGAGGACCTGGACAGCCTGCCCTGGCCCGCTTTCGATCTCCTCCCCTATCGGGAACAGGTTCCCATCATGACCTCCCGCGGCTGCCCCTTCCGCTGCGTCTACTGCGCCTCCCATATTCTCAACAGCAGTTTCCGCCGACGTTCACCCGAGCGGGTGGCCGATGAAATCACCTTCTGGAACCGCCAATTCGGAATTCGGAATTTTTCCCTCTATGATGATGCTTTTCTCATCGCCCCCGGGGAAATGGCCATCCCCCTGCTGGAGGAAGTGATCCGCCGCGATTTGTCCTGCGCCTTCCACTGCCCAAACGGGCTTCACCTGCGCGGCATCGACGAGAAGATCGCCCGGCTCATGTTCCAGGCCGGATTCCGCACCCTGCGCTTCGGCTTCGAGACCTCCGATGCGGGCCGGCAGGTGAAAACGGGAGGGAAAGTCACGAACGATCATCTGACCAGCGCCCTTTCCTGTCTGACCAAGGCAGGGTACGCCCCGCGTGATATCGGCCTCTACCTCCTCTGCGGCCTTCCGGACCAGGATGTGCAGGAAGTGGAGGAGAGCATCCGCTTTGTTCATTCCCTGGGCGCCAGGCCCGTCCTGGCGGAGTTTTCCCCGATCCCGGGAACGGCTTTATGGGAGAAGGCCGTGGCAACATCGGCATACGACATCGCAGCTGAACCGCTATACCACAACAATACGCTCCTCCCCTGCCGCCACGAGCGCTTTACCTATGAGGATTACCGGCGGCTCAAGTCCCTTTTGCGGCCGGGCGGAGTGACGCCTTGACGGCGGAGGTTTATCCCGACCCCGGAGCATGCCAGGGTTAAGTCATTCGCAAGCCTTACGATTTGAATGAACTGAATAAAGACGAATAACACCCTATTAATTGTAAGTGACCGATCATAGAACTTAATTGGCTGAATATGACGGGGTTATGGAAGCAGACACTTCCCCGTTGCTCTGAGAGAGAAACACTGGTAAGATTTTACAGTGTTTTGAATGGATTGCGAAAGGTGCGGCGGCCTTGAATGACGGGCCGCTAACGGAGTATTTTTTCCATCGATGCCGGATCGGCAGAATCCGATCCGACCGGCGGAGCCTCACGGGTCAGGAGATCGTGACATCATGTTTCTTTTCTGGATGAAAACCGTCGTGGTCGGGATCGCTTCGATTTTTTTTCTCGCCCTGGGAATCGATAATCTGGTCAGTGCCTACTCATTGAACCATCCGCAGATGTTTATCGTTTCCTTCTTTTCCTCCAGTCTGATGATCCTGATCAGCCTGTCCGGGCTGCTGTTTTCCTTTTTCCGCATCCTTACATTTATCAAGGGCAGGGGAAAGGAACGCCCATGAGGATCTTGCATGCCGTAAAGCTGCCATGTCCGAGCCGGAAGGAAAATTCACCGGTCCATCCTTCAGCCCCACGCCAGGCTCTTGCCGCCTGCCTGATCGGCCTTCTCCTGCTGGCCTCTTCCGCCTCCGCTTATGACCTGGAGAAGCAGGTTAAAAAATTCACCCTGCCCAACGGATTGAAGGTCCTGATCGTGGAAAGAACGTTCAGTCCCACTGTTTCCCTTTACCTCTGCCATAAAGTGGGCGCCCTCAACGAGTCGAGCGGTAAAACGGGCGCCGCCCATTTTCTGGAGCACATGCTGTTCAAGGGGACGACGACCATCGGAGCCAGGGATTATGGACGGGAACATAAGATGCTCGCCGCCATCGCCCGGACCGGAGAAGCCCTGGACCAGGAGCGCCTGAAGGAAAAAGCGGCTGATCAGGCAAAGATGGCACGGCTGCGGAAAAAGCTGGAAAGCCTCCAGAAGGAACACCGGGCGCTGATGATTTCCAACGAAATCAACCGCCTTTATACGGAGAACGGCGCCGAAAACCTCAACGCCTCCACCGGTCAGGATTTGACCACTTACCAGGTGAGTCTGCCGGCGAACAAACTTGAACTGTGGGCGAGGATCGAGTCGGATCGGATGGTAAATCCCGTCTTCCGGGAGTTTTATACGGAGCGGGAAGTCATCATGGAAGAGCGCCGGCAAAGCATCGAATCGGATCCCGACGGCAAGCTGCTGGAGCAGTTTCTGGCCGCCGCTTTTATCGCCCACCCCTATGGGCGCCCCATCATCGGCTGGCCTTACGACATGAGCTACCTGAGCCCGAAGGAACTGGAAAACTTCCTGCGGCGCCATCATACCCCCGACAATACGGTGATTGCAGTGGTCGGCGACGTCAAGCCGGGCGAGGTGATAGGGATCATCGAGAAATACTTCGGCGCGATCCCCCCCAGCGGGATACCCCTGACACCCATCACCACCGAGCCCCTCCAGTTGGGAGAACGGAGGATCAGGGTAGATTTCGCAGCCAATCCCCGGCTCCTGATCGGCTACCATAAGCCGACGCTTCCCGACTATGACGATTATGTTTTCGATGTGATCCAGACCCTGCTCACCGACGGCCGGACTTCACGGCTCTACAAAACGCTGGTGGAAGAAAAGGGAATCGCCGAAGCTGTCCGTTCGGGGAATGGCATGCCGGGAACCCGGTACCCCAATCTCTTTACCTTTTATGCGACCCCCCGTCATCCCCATACCCTGGCAGAGTTGGAAACAGCCCTGGATGGGGAACTGGAAAGATTGAAAAAAGAGCCGGTGGGGGCCAGGGAACTGGAGAAGGCAAAAAACACCATCAAGGCGGATTTCCTGCGCAGCCTGGATTCCAATTCGGGGCTTGCCGGCATGCTCTCCTACTTCGAGATTGTAGCGGGCGATTATCGGTATATTATTAAAAATATGGAGATCATAAACAAAATAACCCCCGAGGATATTCTCCGGACGGCCCGGAAATATTTTACCCGGGAAAACAAAACGGTTGCGGTCCTTTCCCCCACGAACGCTTCATAAGTTTGAATGAAAATAAATTCAACGGATAGATTATTTTCATTCTTCGTTGTGCCTATTTTAGACATGAGGGTTAGTCGGAAAATAGGTTCATCCGAGTAAGGCGTACTTTTTTGAAAAATCTCTTTCTTCCTCCTACCATGAATTCGTATAGAGTATTGTTTACATGATCTTGGAGATAG
>CAZKRB010000068.1:0-15293 GCA_964555065.1 uncultured Syntrophus sp. | reverse complement strand
ATTTCGCAGACACACATTACTTTGTGCTGCAGCATCTTCAGCATCTTTACCCGGTTAGGATCGGACAGGGCCTTGGTCACTTTCAGAAAATCTTTCATGGCCAAAAACTCCGTATTCTTTTATGGCAATATAAAAGGTTCATCTCTTTGGTGTCAAGTGAAAAAGGAAAAAGGAATGGCATTTACATACATGGTTGACTCGATCAACCATGTATGTAATATAAACTGACAAACCCATAGCGGTTTCATGTCGATGGCATCCTTGCGGAGCAGGATGGGTGCTGGTCGCCAAGGTAGGGGCCGCGGTTCGGCCGTCCGTCAACAGGATCATAAAGAAGGCCGAGTCTGTTGTGTGGTCCCGGCGAAAGGAGGGCGCATGCTCCTAAACCGGGGAGAGGCTCCATTGATGAGTAAGTGCGCGGGTCCTGGCGGCCATGGATCCGGTTATGTGGAAAGTTTACTCATCAGCCTGCGGGCATTGTTCAAACGGCAGGGCCTCCGGGGGCTTATGAAAGTCCGCAGCGGGGAGCATGTTGTGCCGCGGACGGAGGTGACGGGCTGTGTTCTGGTTGACATGGTCAACTATGGGATCGACAAAATTCCCTTGCCTGGTGCCTGCCTGGTGGAGGAAATGGATATTTTTACGTTGAATAATTTTGCCGCTGCGGGAAAATGCTTTCTGGTGGTTGCCGACAAGCCGGTCCTCCTCGCTGTCGCCGTTTTTTTCGGCTCCATGACCGCAGCCGCTGCCTTATCCGAACTGGGAAGGGAAAGAGAGGGCAGGCCCACCCTGCTGGGACATAACAATGATACGAGGACTCCATGAGCATCAAGTTATATCTACCGGATCGTCTTTCCCGTCTTGCCAGGGACAGATTTCTCTTTGAAGTGGACGGCGGGACGGTGGGCGAATGTCTGAAACAACTTATTCATCTTACCCCCACGCTGAAGCGTTCCTTATTTAATGATTCAGGAACCGAGTTGGAAGACCAGGTCCGGGTATTCGTGAATAAAGAAGACGCCGAAGCAGAGGGTCTGAACAAAAAAGTAAAAGATGGGGATGTGATTCATATCATGGTGATGAGTCAACACTGATGAGCTGGAGGCGCCGGTGGCTAGTTCAGCCGCCTGGAACTGAAGTGATCTGAAAAAGATTCTGAGCTGGAAGAAAATGCGGCAAAAAGCTTTACCGAGGACCTCGGCCGCTGAGCAAGTGCAGTGATCAGGAGGACGAAATGGATGAAGCAGTCCTTTCATATTACCGCGGTTTATTGAAAACGGGCTTCCGGCATGCCGGTTTCCTGGAGGATGCTTCAATCTTCCTGCGCAATTTCGGCGAAGTCAGCCCTGTCTGTGGAAACACCGACGATTTCATGTACTTGTATCTCAATGTGGACAATCATAACGTCATTTCTGAAGTCCGGTATCAATGCATCTGTGATCCGGCATCGAATGTAGCCATTGAGATCTTTTGTACCTTGATGAAAGGGAAGACGCTGAATGAAGCCGCATTGCTCATGGAAGATGCGTTTTCTCAATTCCTGGAATGCGAGGATGAAGGACTGCGAGAAAAAGCAGGGTTTTTGCTGGAGCTGCTCAGAGAGGGAATTCTTCGCTACCAGAGCGGATAAATCAGGTCGACAAAGCAGAGGATGGTGATGGGATTCAGAGGGTCGGTCAGCTGGTTTCGTTTGGAGCGGTGCGAATGATTCCCGCCGATTTTCATGAACGGCCAATGAAGAATTGCGGCCGGCAACGCCCCCGTGCAGATTCCGGCGTGGTCCATTCACGCCCCGGGCTCCCTCTTTGCGTCGGCTATGGCCCCGGCGGCGCTTTCTCTTTTCTCCCGGTTTCGACGAACCAGTCGATCAACCGGCGGGCGATGCTGACGTTTCCGGGGATGTTCGGAAGGTTATCCCGATGGAACCAGTGGGCCTCTGCTATTTCGTTGTGGTCGATTTTCAGTTCCCCGCTTGCATATTTCGCGGTAAAACCGATCATCAGGGAGTCGGGAAAGGGCCACGGCTGGCTGCCGAAATAACGGACCTCCCGCACCTTGATCCCCACCTCTTCCGCGATTTCCCGGTGAACGGCATCTTCAAGCGTCTCCCCGGGCTCAACAAAGCCGGCCAGGACGCTGTAAAAATCCAGCTTGAATCTTGCCGCGCGGGCCAGAAGCACCTGGCCCTCTTTTTCCACCAGGACGATGACGGCCGGTGAAATGCGGGGATAGACGACCATGCCGCATGCGGTGCATTCCCGGGCGTGCATTTCCTTTGCCGGCGCCATTTCACTGCCGCAGCGGCCGCAGTATCGGGTCGTTTCCTCCCAGTCCAGAAGATGCAGGGCTTTCATGGCCATGGAAAACAGGGGCTCGGCTAGGAAGCCATAGAGTTCGCGCAATCCGCAAGCCCCGATTTTCAGGGGGAGGGGATCGTTTCCCGAAACCTCGGCGGCATAGCAGTCAGCGCCCGCCAATGTTCCCAGGTACATCTCCCGGCTCGTTGCGAGACCGATCGCTGCCGGATCGACGATCAGGGGGACGGAAAGAGAACCCCCATTTTCCAGAATCAGAATCTTGTGCGCGGCGAAGAGGAACCACCACGCCGGATTCATCCTTGTCGGGGGGGGATTTCCCCATGGAATCAATGGTTCTCTCATCCCTTTGCTGTTCCTGCCACTTGAGGGCTATTTCCCCTTCGGGTGCCACCCGGCTCTACCCTCTTCACGAACAGCCTCCTGCCTGCAGGCGGGAGGTTAACTGGAACCCCGATTGTCCTCCGTATTCAACAAAATCAATTCGAATCGGCTTGGCCTTTTCCAGGAGATCCCGGTCGATCAGGAGGCTGATATTCTGCTCGGTAATAACGGCATCGTTTTCCCCGGGCCCATCCAGAGCCAGGGTCAGAGAAGCCAGGCCTGGGGAGGTCTGCAGCAGGATTCTGATCGCATCGGACCCTGACTGCCGGCTGTTCAGAAAATCCCGGATCTTCTCCCCCGCTTTTTGTGTAACTTCAATCATGACTTTTCCCTACCCGGTCGATTCGAATTTCCGGCGATATTTTCTGAACAGGGCCGCCGATGTCCACGCTCCGCACCTCGCGGAAGATCCTTGGAAAAGGCCGCCCGTGTCCGGAAGATGCCGCCGGATCATGAGAGTTCCTGAAAGAAAAACGGCGCTTTGTAGGAGCTCCGGACCAGCGGACCGGAGGCCACACTTCTCAGCCCCAGGCGCAGCCCTTTTTCCCGCCAGTGGGTGAATTCCTCCCGGGGGACATAACGGTTTACAGGTACGTGGGCCGGTGAAGGAGCCAGATACTGGCCGATGGTCACCATGTCGCATCCGGCGGCAGCCAGGTCCTGCAGCAGGGCTTCGATCTCTTCGGCCTTCTCTCCTAAGCCCAGCATGAACCCCGATTTGACGATGACCCCTGAAGCCTGCGCTTTAGCCCGGCGCAGGAGGGCGAGGGAACGGAGGTAATCGGCGCCGCGCCGCACCTCCGGATAAAGCCGGGGAACGGTCTCGACGTTGTGGGCCAGGATAGCGGGACGGGCCTCCAGGACGACGACCAGAGACTCCCTGGACCCCAGAAAGTCCGGCACCAGGACCTCGATGGTCACGCCGGGGCACCGGCGGCGCAGCTCCTGAACGACCCGGGCGTAATGTGCCGCACCGCCGTCGGCCAGGTCGTCCCGCGTGACGGAGGTGATCACCGCATGGGACAGGCTGAGTTCGGAGACCGCAGCGGCGAGGCGTTCCGGCTCCCCCCCCATCAGCAACGCCTTCCGGATGTCCGTGTCGGACCGCACAGAAGGCGCAATTCCGCGTGCAGACGTCTCCCAGGATCAGGAACGTGGCCGTGGAATGGGAGAAGCACTCTCCCCGATTGGGGCAGCGGGCGCTGTCACAGACCGTGGGCAACCCCAGGCGGGCCAGCAGGCTGCTGGTTTCATCGATCCTGGTGCGTTCCTTCCCCCTTTTTGCCTGGCGGATTTCCTCCCGGAGCCAGGCGGGGAGCCGTTCACTCATGACACGCTCCCCGCGGGCGCCCCATGAATGGCCTGGCCGTAAAGCGCCTGGGCTGCTTCCAGGACCGCCTCGGAGAGGGTCGGATGGGTATGAATCGTGTCCATGATGGAGCGGACCGGCAATCCCTCCTTCATGGCCAGGGCGAGCTCGGCAATGAGATCGGCGCCATGCGGGCCGAGGATGTGGGCGCCCAGAATCCGGCCCGATTCCCCATGGGCGATGATCTTGACCTGCCCTTCGAAGTCGCCCGTCGCCTGCGCCATACCCAGGGAGCGAAAGGGGAAGCGGGCCACCTTGACGGGACAAGTCCTTTGTTGCGCCTCTTCTTCGGAACACCCCACAGCCGCGTATTCGGGAATGCTGAAAACGCAGCGGGGAACGGTCCGGTAGTTCATCCAGCTTTCCTCCATGCCCAGGGCGTGTTCCGCGGCACAGATCCCCTCGGCAAAGGCGATGTGCGCCAGCAGCCACCCCCCGACCACATCGCCCGCCGCGTAATGGCCCGGCAGGTTGGTCTCCATGTGCCGGTTGGCCAGGATAAAGCCCTGCTCCCTGGCGATGCCAAGCTCTTCAAGGCCGATCCCTTCCGTATTGGGGCGGCGTCCGACCGCCTGCAGAATGGTGTCCGGCGTCACCTCCGCTCCGTTGGAGAGGAGAACCCGGAAGCCCTCTCCATTTTTCGTCACGGATTCAACCGTTGTACCGACGTGAACCTTGATCTTGCGCCGCTTAAGGAGGGCAAGGAGCATTCCGGCCATCTCCCGGTCGTCCGCCGGGAGGATGGAGTCTGCCGCCTCGACCAGAGTCACTTCCGCCCCCAGTTCCCGGAAAATCGCCGCCATTTCCACCCCGACGGCGCCGCCTCCGACCACGAGCAGGTGGACGGGCAAATAGGAAATGTCGAGCATCTCGTCGGCAAGGAAGATGCGCGGATGTTTTGGAAAAACCGGCAGCCCGGCAGGGCGGGAGCCCGTGGCAATCACCACCTTTTCCGCTTCCACCAGATCCGCTTCGCCGGTCTTCTGCACCTCGACTTTTCCCGGCCCCACCAGCGCGCCCCGCCCTTCGATCAGGGTGATCTTTCGGGCTTGAAACAGCCTCTCCACACTTCCCCGCAGGGCATTTACAATCCGCCCCTTGCGGGCAAGGATCGCGGTGATATTAGGAACAACCTCGGCGGGTTGGAAACCGAACTCCCGCGCCCGGCGCAGTGTACGTCCGACCTCGGCCGAGGCCCGGACAGTCTTGGTCGGAATGCAGCCCCAGTTGAGGCATACCCCGCCGACGAATTTTTCCTCGATGACGGCCGCCCTGGCGCCGAGTTGAGCCGCCCGGATGGCTCCCTGGTAGCCGGCCGGGCCGCCTCCCAGAAAAACAATGTCATATTGCCTGCCCATCGGTGCTTCTTACCTCTCTGGTTCCGCTGATTTCCCTTTCCCGTGGAGGGCGCTGTGCATTGGCGGTTCTGTCTGCGCACCTCGATGTCCGTTGTGTTCGGCGCCGCCTCTGTCCTGCCTCTCCGCCTTTATCTTTGATCCGGAATGCGGGATGAAATGATTTTAATGTCATTTCGGCTATCTCATCCGGATCGGGCCGATGGCGACGGGCCTCTGGCTGTCTTCAACCTGCGACAAAGCGATGACGCCCCGATCGTTCGGGCAGAGATAGAATCCGGGCATGCTGGTAAACATGGCCGGGGCAAGGTCCTCTTGTCAAGGTAAAATATTTCTTTGTTCCCTTGATATTCGACGGCGGGGAAATCGTCAATACGGGGAGAGGGGTTCGAGGAAATCCGGCGCTCTTGTGGAGCGGGTTGTATGATTTTTGCAAATAATCGCTTGGCCAATCGGAACAGCAAAAAGATCAACAAAACTCGGGATGGCCCTTCAGGACGACGTTTTTTCCGGAGTCGGTCTCCTTGCCTCCTGTCTTGGCGAATATGCTTTCCCTTCCGCATCCTCTCCTTGCTGGGAACCGATTCCCTGCTGGCTGGCGGCTTCGGGAAAAAGATATGTTGAGCGGAGGTGCGCGAACGATTGCGTCAAAACCTCCGCATCAGGTGTCAGAAAATTCGCGGATCGGCACTGAACGTTGCAGAAAAGGGTAATATCCTTTGACAAAATCTCCGATTTTTGGATAACGTGCCTTTCTGTAAAAAGTTGAACAAATAAATTTTTCCGGGTGGTGTCCTATGAAAACGCGATGGATCATTCTGATCGGATTCCTTTTCTTGCTGGCCCAGCCCTTCCCCTGCATTGCCGCCATGAAAGCCTTTTCCGCTGAAACGTCCCCTGGAAAAGAGGGGATCGGCAAGCAGAGGGCGGACCTTGTCCGAACGCAGCGTCCCAATAAATTTCATAAGCTCAAGGGCGGAAAAAAAGCCGGGCTTCCCGTAACCTGCCTGAATGGAACCCCTCTGAAGGCCATTGTCTCGCTCGTTCAGGGAGATGCGAAGGCTCAGATCGACGGGCGAGGGGAGTGGGTCGCTTTGAGGGCAGGGGATGTGATTCCTCCCCGGAGCAGATTAAAGACCGGCCGGGATAGCTCGCTGGAAATCCGGTATGAAGACGGCAGCAGTTTGCTGTTCCGGTCTGATACAGAGGTCAAGGTCGTTGCGGCCCGGAAGGACAGAACTTGCCGACTGCTGCGTGATTTTTTCCTGAGCGCGGGCCGGGTCAGCGCCAAAGTGCGGTCGGCGACGGGGCAGACCCCCCGTTTCAGAATCCACACCCCCAGCGCGATCGCGTCCGTTCGGGGAACGGAATTCCGGGTCGCCGTGGATGAGAAGCAGAAAACCTTTGTCGAAGTCCTGGAAAGCAAGGTGATTGTTGACACGGCAAAAAAGAGCATCAGCCTTAAACAGGGGCAGGGAGCCATGGTCAACGCTGCCTCATCGACTTCGCCGCCGCGAAAACTTCTGGCGCCACCATCCCCGGTGGAACTTAAACCCGCCGACACCACGCCATCCGCCATCGCCTTTACCCGGGTCGAGGGAGCCCGCGCCTATCGCGTCATGGCCGCGACAGATCGAGAGGGAAAACAACTCCTTCGGGAATGCGTGATCAAGCCTGACGAGATCTTTCCCATGGCCGGTCTTCCCGACGGCGCCTATTATCTTTTGACCCAAAGCATTGATTCCGTCGGCCTGGAAGGGCCGACCTCCAGCGCCTATCCCTTTACGAACCGGGATAACCCTCTGCCTCCCATGATCCTCGCCTTCCCTGACGGAACAAAGGTCATGGGCAAAGAAGCAATCTTTGAGTGGCTGCGCGTCGGCGATGCGGTTGGGTACCATGTCCAGATCAGCGAGGATCGGGAGTTCCAGACGATCGTTCTGGATAAGACCGACCTGAAAGCCTTGATTTGCAAGATCGATGGTTTGGAATTCAAAACCTACTACTTCCGGATCCGTTCAATGGCTTCCGATGGCTATCAAGGCGGCTGGTCCGACACCCTGCCCTTTACCGTGACTCCGCCGGATGCGTCTTCCGGGAAGCAAGCGGCCGTTTCCCCCGATGAAATCTCCCTGAGATCCAGGAACCTCGGCGATGGCTTCACCTATCATTTCCAGCTTGCCCGGGATAACCAGTTCAAGGAGATCCTCAGTGAGCAGAAGGCGGACAAGCCGGAGGTCTCGTTCCGGAAACCGAAAGAGGCCGGTGTCTACTTCCTGCGGGTGGCGGCCATCGACCGCAACGGCAAGGCCGGCGAGTTTTCCGTACCCCAGAGTCTCGAAATCAAGAAAAGATTTCCCTATAAATGGGCTGCCATCGGGGGAGGGGCCGGGCTTCTTCTTCTTCTGCTCCTGATTCCCTGAACCCGTTTTCTCTGTCATGATGCCGGGGAGTTGTCTTTTTCCTCCATTGGCGGCGCCGGCCCGCGCGGCATCCTGCCTCCGGGGGAGCATTCCCCCGGAAGGAGCGGATCGTCCGGAATGGAAATGGTCACCTGCAATCTCTCACTCAACAAGAGGAGAGCCTGGTTCCTCTGGTACGAAAGGCCCTTTGCAGGTCATGATACGGAGGGAGACGGGTCCTTCCTTTTCCTGCCATACGACCTTTAATGGAGACCTCTATGAAAAGGCGTGTGATTCTCAGCGGAGACGCCTGTGAGTTTTTCCCGCCCCAGAGCTTCGAAATCAAGAAAAGATTTCCCTATGAGTGGGTTGGCGAAGGGGGACGGGTTGTCCTGCTCCTCCTGCTGGCCCCGTGAGGAATGGAACATGGCTGAAACCGTGAAGTTGATTCTCGTTGTTGATGATGATCCCCACACCAGGCGTTTGCTGGACATCAGTTGCCGGACGGCCGGCTTCGCGACGCTCCTGGCGGCAAACGGTCTTCAGGCCCTGGAGCAGCTACAGGATCAGACACCGGACCTGATCCTGACCGACGCCCTCATGCCGAATCTCGATGGCTATGGTCTGATTCGAGAGGTCAAAGCAACAGACAGGCTGCGCCGGATCCCCGTGATCCTGCTGACAGGGGCTGAAGATGCCGATGCGGCGGACAGGGCCTTCCAGCCCGACTGTATCCTGCAGAAACCTTTTGCCATCTCCGCGCTCCTGGAAACCATCAAAGGTTCGTTATCCGGAACGGATCCATGGCTCTGATCCTGCCCCTGCCATGACCCCTTTCAAGAAGAGCACGATCATCGTTTTCTGTCTGCTGGCCCTTTTCGGGCTGGAATATCTCGGCTTTCTGGTTGGAATGAACAACTATTTCTATGATCTCGCCTTTCGCCTCCGGGGACCGGAAAAATCTCAGGACAATATCATCGTCGCCGCCATTGATGAAAAAACGCTTTCTGAATTGGGGCCTTGGCCGATCCAGAGGACCTACTACGCATCGCTTCTTGAAAAAACGAAGCTGGCAGCGGTCGTGGCTTTCGATGTCATGATGGCCGAGACGACCCCTGGGGATGACCGCCTCGCTCAGGCAATGAAACGGTATGCGCCGACGGTCCTGCCGATCATCATCAAGGAGGACCTCTCCATCGAGTATCCCGTTCGAACGCTTTCCACCACTCCGGCGGGACATGTCCATATTGAACGGGGCATCGACGGTGTGGCGCGGGAGGTCTATCACACGCTCTATTTCCAGGGGCGGCGATTGCCGTCTTTTTCTTCACGGATCTATGAACTGGTCACAAAGCGTTCCCTGCCGCGGAGCGCTCCTCTTCCCGAGCCTTACGAAGGGGAAACCATCACGCAGGCCGATCTTATGAGGATCAATTTCCGCGGCGGGCCCGGAACGATCCGCCGGGTTTCCTTTCTCGATATCATCCGGGGCGTGTATCCCGCGGATCATTTCAAGGGAAAGATCGTGTTGGTTGGAATCACGGCGATGGGCCTGGTTGACAGCGTCACGACCCCCTATGCCGAGATGCGGATCGGTACGTCGGGAGTGGAGGTTCAGGCCAATATTGTCGACAACCTCCTGCTGGCGGAAGGGGTCAGGGTCGTGCCGTTCTCCGTGAGCTGGCTGATCGGATTGGCGGCTGCTCTTGGGTTGTACATCTTTTTCTACAGGCTGACCGAGGAAACGGGGGTTCTGCTGCTGGCCGCGGCCCTGGTGCTTTATTCCCTTCTTACCTTTCTGGTCTTTTCCTTCCGGCAAATCTGGAATCCACCGGCGGCGGCATTGATCAGTTTTGTCGTCCTGCTGGCCCTGTCCTATATCTTTAAACTTCAGGCGGCAGCGTCCAGTCTCGGCGCCACGTACGCCTCCATTCTGCCGCACCTGAGAAACAGGGGCGGTGCAGACCAGCCGGAAGCCGTAAAAGCGGGTCTCTCCGGCGTTCTCACGCCCAGGGGAATTCAAAAGCAGGCGATTGTCCTGAATAATCTTACGCACCAACTCGTCTTCGAAAAGGAATTGTCGGACCGCATTCTCCTGAGCGATATTTTCGGCGTGGCGGTTTTCGATCCCGAAGGGCGGCTGATCGTCGCCAACCCGGATATCTACCGCCTGTGCGCGGCCAATGAGATTTTTCCGGGCAACCGGGATCGCTTCATTGCGGAGCTGACCCCCCATGTTCTGGAAAAAAAAGAGGTGATCCCCGCCTTTGATCACTGGCTGAAGGCGCCCTCCATCACGGTCTACCTGAGCAGACCGGAAACGCGATACCTGATGGTGGACCTCTCCCTCCTTTCCGTCGAGGAAAAGAAATATTCCCTGTTCATCCTGTCCGACATCACCAAGATCAAGGAACTGGAGATCCTGAAAAGCCAGATCGTGTCGATCGTTTCCCACGAATTGAAGACCCCCATGACCAACATCCAGGGATTCAGTGAACTGCTGGCAGGCAGCCTGGAGGGAGAATTGAACCAGTACGCCGGGATCATCCTGGACGAGTCGGTCCGCCTGACAAAATTTGTCAACACCTTCCTCGACATCAACCGGATCGAGGAGGGGCGGCAGCCGATCAGAAAAACGCCGGTTTCGGTTTCAGCCCTGATCCACCAGGTGGATGTGAAGATGCAGCCCTCGGCGAGGGAAAAGGGCATTCGGCTGAGTGCCGAGACGCCCCATGAAACGCCCCCCATTCTGATCGATAAGGCTCTCACCGAGCAGGCCCTGTTAAACCTGACTGAGAACGCCATCAAGTACAGTCCGCCGAACAGCCGCGTGACGATCCGCGTCACCACGGAACAGCCGGACTCCCTGAAGATCGATGTCGCCGATACCGGATATGGGATTCGGGAAGAGGAGCTGAAGAGAATCTTCGAAAAGTTTTACCGGGCGAACGCCGAAGTCGCGGAAGATGTGAAAGGATCGGGTCTGGGATTGGCCTTTGTGAAAGAGGCGGTTGAGGCGCAGGGCGGCCGGGTCACGGTTGACAGCGTCTTCGGCCAGGGTTCCACCTTTTCTCTGATTTTTCCCAAGGGGACCCCGGAAGCGGCCTGAGAGCAGAAACAGAGGGGGGCGTTATCAGACGAGCACCTTCCGGACGGCCTGAGCCAGATCCCTCATGGACAGAGGCTTCATGAGGAACTGACGAATTCCCATATCTCTCGCCTTTTCTTCCGTGATCAGATCGCTGTAACCGGTACAGAGGATGATGGGGAGATCAGGGCGGATTTTCAGCAGTTCCCGTGCCAGTTCATCCCCCCTGAGGTTGGGCATGGTCATGTCCGTGACCACCAGGTCAAAAGCGTCCGGCTGGGCGCGAAAGAGATCCAAAGCTTCCGAACTGTTCTGCCGGGCCGTTACCTGAAACCCGAGGGAAGTCAACAATTCCCTGGCCACTTCCGTAATGGCCGCTTCGTCATCCACGAAGAGGATGCGCTCGCTGCCCTCGGGCATCGGTTCCAGAGCCTGGCTTTTTGCAGGTTCCGTTGTTCTTATCATGGGCAGATAAACAGTGACTGTCGTTCCTCTCCCTGGTTCACTGGCGGCGGAAATTCTGCCGTTATGATCCCGGACAATCCCGTAGACGACGGACAAGCCCAGACCGGTCCCTTCTCCCGGCGCCTTGGTTGTAAAGAAGGGGTCAAAAATCCGGTCGAGGAAGGCGTTGTCGATCCCGCTCCCCGTGTCCCGGACGGTCAGTTTGACGTAGCCGCCCGGTGCCAGATCCAAGGCCTGATGCCTGCTGGCGGATTTCACCGTTTCCTTGGTCAGCTGAATGTCCAGCACCCCTCCCTTTTCCCGCATGGCGTGGAAGGCATTGGTACACAGATTCATCAGGATCTGGTGAATCTGTGTCGAATCGCCGAGAACCATCATCGACTGGTCCGAGATCTGCTGCGTAATCCGAATCGTGGAAGGCAGCGTCGCCCGGAGCATTTTGATGTTTTCCTTGATCAGCGGGGCGATGAGGATGGGTTTTTTCTCCTGTTCCTGGGGCCGGCTGAAGATCAGGATCTGCTTGATCATGTCTTTGGCCCGGTTGCTGGCCTGGAGGGCCTGATCAAGGTAGAATTGCTGCTTCTCCGGCAGGGGGTTGAGCTTTGCCAGTTCCACATACCCGATCATGGAACCAAGTATATTATTGAAATCGTGTGCGATTCCTCCGGCCAAGGTTCCGATGGCCTCCAGTTTCTGGACCTGCTTCAGCATTTCATTGGCACGCTTCAGGTCCGCCGTCCGTTCCTGGACCAGTTCCTCCATCCGATGATGGGAGTCTCGCATCATTTTTTCATCGTGCAGCCGCTGAGTCACATCCTCGATTAAAAACAGGATCGTGTCCAGGTCCCCACAGAAGGGCAGTCTCTTCAGGGAAAGTATGCGCTCTTCGCTCTCTTCCGTGCCCGGCTGCTCAAGGAGGAAGGAGTCGGGGGTGTCGGATGCAAGCAGGGATTCCACCTGAAATCTCGCTTTCCCGGCAAACAGGGTCGGCAGTTCAACCGCCAGAAGCTGATCCAGGGGTTGACCCATAATGCTCATGGCCGGCGCGTTGGCATAGACAATCCGCCCGGAGCAGACCTCGATGATCCCCTCGGAGATGCTGTCCAGCATGGTCTGCAGATACCGATTTTTGGCAATCAGCTCCTTGGTCAACTGCCGGGAAGAGACGGAATCGAATCCGATGATATGATGCTCTTTCCGGCTGTTGCGGTAGGCGTCTTCATCGGCAAGGACGGAGAAAATGAGCGTTGCCGTTTCCTGAAAAGATCCCTTTGCGATCAGGGCATCGGCTCCGATGCTGGAGGGATCGAGGTTCAATTCGGCGGCGGCCGCCGACATGACGGCTAAATAGACATTTTTCAAGGAATCCATCCGGCGGATGGACCTGCATAAGTCATCGGCGTTGATGTTCGGCAGAAAGTAATCGCAGAAGATGATATCCGGGATGTAATTTTCCAGGATTTTAAAGGCCGACAAGGCATTGAAAGAGGTCATGACCTCATGCCCGGCCTTCGTCAGCTTTTTTTCCAGGAAAAGGGCGAGGTGGTTGTTGTCGTCAATGATCAGGATCTTTTTTTTCATGAAGTCATCCTTTTGCCAGAGGGATCAAAGGGAATGAAAATAAGGGGAAGAAGAATCTAATTGTCCTTGGATTAGCTGAATTTTTTGCAGGATTCGAGCCAAATTCCCTCGATATGGGGCGGACATGCGGCGGCTCCGGGTTGAACCTGGCAGCCCGTCATCAGCCTAAGACGAACTGAGCCGGCCGTGATCAGGGAAATGCCGTTCGACCCTGGATGTGAGGGCATTACCACAGGAGGTCTGATCATACAAGGATAAAGAAGGAAGGGTCATCGGGGAAACGGCGGCCGAAGCGTTTCGGGGGAGGGAAAATTTTCTTCCGGCGGGAGATTGCCCCTGGTTCAAGTCATTCGCAATCATAAAACATATCGAACAAACGGCTAAAAATGTTAATCTCTCCTTAAGGTGCAAATCATTGATCCTTGCGTTTAACCTGCAGACTCAGCCAGGGTCCCGGCATTTCCGCGGCCTGATTGAATTGAAATTCAAATTCATCTATAATATTCCAAAAATGGGAGAGGGAAAGTCATGGAAAGTAAAATCTATCAAGCCATTGCGGCTCCCTATCCGCCGGTCACCCTCCTCTGGAGCCATGAAAAACCCTCCGGAGCCCTTTCGTTCTGCAGGAACCGCTGGGGATGCGTCATGTGGCTCGTGGCCAAAGCGGCAAAGGGCAGAACGGCTGCCTGCGACCGCCAGACCTTCGGCTGCTCCGGCGGCGGGGTCGGGCTGGGCTTCGGCAATCAGTATCAGCATTTCCCCGGGGGAGAGGCCTCTTTCTGCCGTTTCCTCTCGACGGGAAACGAAGCCTCCGAGGAAGGGAGGCGGGTTGCCGAGCAGGTGAAACCCTTCATGCGCCCGGAGGCCCATCGGCATTTTCTCCATGGGGAACGGTATCTTGCCTCGCCGGAAAAAGTGAGAGAATTTCTCGCCGCGCTGCCCACCACGGACATCCCGGCGGAATACGTGGTTTTCAAACCCTTGGCCAGTCTGGAGCCGGACCGGGAAGAGCCCCAGGTCATGATCTTTTTTGTTTCTCCCGACCAGTTGGCGGCCCTCGTGGTTTTGGCCAATTACGGCCGCGGCAGCTGCGAAAACGTCATCATCCCTTTCGCCGCCGGCTGCCAGAGCCTCGGCATTTATCCCTACCGCGAAGCCCTGTCGCCTAAGCCGCGGGCGGTCGTCGGCCTCACGGATCTTTCCGCCCGGACGAACATCCGCAGACAGTTGGGGGAAAACCTGATGACGTTCGCCGTACCCTGGAAGATGTTCCTGGAAATGGAGGCGAATGTGGCCGGGTCTTTTCTGGAAGGCGAGGTGTGGTTGGCGCTCCGTGACTCCGGGCGGCGGAAAGCGCCTCGGCGATAGGCCCATCCACAAAACCGCCTGATCTTGCGGCGCCCGATGGATACTCGGGAAGGGAACTTCCATGCATACCCTGATCAAGGTGTCGCTCAGCGCGGGCCTTATTCTTTTGGCGACCGCCGTTGCCCGCAGATTCCCCTCGGCGGCCGGCCTGATCGGCGTCATGCCGCTGACGGGGGCCCTGGTGCTGGTCTGGGTGTATCTTGAAAGCAAGGGCGACCCCCGGATCATGCAGAACTTCGCTCAAGGCGCCTTCTGGGGAATTTTCCCCACCCTGCTGTTCTTCCTCGTCTCTTTACTCTGTCTGAAAAGGGGGCTTCCTCTCCCGTGGGTTCTTGCAGTGAGTTTTGCGGCCTGGTCCGGAGCGGCCTGCCTCCACCAGTGGCTGCTGAAATGAAACAGGCGGTTCGCGTAACCGTGTCAAGTAATCTCTCGTACCGGTCGGGAGAAAATTTTCTGAGAGAAAGGAGTCGTGCATGATGAAAGAGAAGACCGCGGATGGAGGATGGAATCCTTATCTTGCCGGAGCCCTGGTGGGGCTTCTGGCCATTGTCTCTGTCTGGGCCACGACCGAGGTGCTGGGAAAGAGCACCTACCTGGGGGCATCGACGACGTTTGTCCGCGCCGCCGGCCTGCTGGAGCGAACGGTCGCCGGAGGTCACGTGGCCCTAAACGAGTACTTCACCAAGGAAAAGGTGCGCGTCGACTGGCAGTTCATGCTCGTCTGCGGCATTTTCCTGGGGGCGCTGATTTCCTCCCTCCAGGATAAGAGCTTCAAGCTGGAGAGTGTGCCGCCGACCTGGGAAAAGCGCTTCGGGCCTTCGGTGGGGAAGCGGGCAGCCGGGGCGTTTCTGGGTGGCATGGTGGCCATGGTGGGGGCACGGATGGCGGATGGCTGCCCCAGCGGCCATGGACTGAGCGGCATGATGCAGCTGTCGGTCAGCGCCTTTGTGGCCCTGGCGATGTTCT
>CAZKRB010000067.1:0-15309 GCA_964555065.1 uncultured Syntrophus sp. | reverse complement strand
ATTTTGGGTTAGCACAAAGCCTCTTCCCTGATCAATTTTAGGTTAGCACAACCAGCGACTTTCTCAAATTCAAAAATTGGTTTGCAAAGTACCTTCCGGGATACCGGGGGGGAAGTATCAGCGAACGGCCCGAACGGTTGGCGCGGGATGTAAAACGCGGCACCTTGCTTTCCTTCGATGAGTTCAAACCGATGTTCGACGAGTGGGTAGAAAAAGTGTTTAACCGGATGCCGTCAAAGGGAAAGAATCTAAACGGTTTATCGCCTGATGACCTTTGGGCCTTAGAAAATCCGATTAAGCGGGTGGTGGCGAAAGAAGCCCTGATGTTGTGCTGTATGCGGACAACGAAAAATTTAAAAATAACGAGGAATGGGATCAGAGATCCTCAGTTTAAGGTAAATTACTTTGCTCCCTGGATTCTGGAGTACAAGGGGAAAGAGGTTTATCTGCGGATAGATCCTGAAGATTATTCTCAAGCCTATGTGTCTGACGCCGTTACGGATGCCTACCTGGGAGAGGTCGCTATGCGCGAAAAGGCCGCAGCATTTGCTGATACTCCTGTGGAAAAGGATCAGCTCCGAGAGATGCGATCCATTCAGCGGAAGCAGAGGAAAATGGCAAAAGAGCCTTCGGCAAATATCGTTCGCCAAAGTACGCAAGAAATTCTTGACGCGCAACTGAAAGCCGCGAGCCTCTTCGGGAACAATGTTGAGGAACGGGAGCAAAATGTATCCCGGATCGTGCGTACTCCCTTGGACGGTTTGGCCCTGGATAAACGCCGGCAAGCGGAAAGTCAACGACGCTATGCCAACGATCATGAGCGGGCAATTATCGGTGGCCTATGGGTTAAGGATGAGAAAGGGAAAAAGATACGGGCTATCATCGAATGGGATTTACACGGCGATTATTACGAGGCGCACGAAGCGGAGTTGGTCGCAATGGCAAATTCGGGTCTTTGAAAGGAGCAAAGCCACATGGAGCATGAAGAGGGGCGGATTCTGAGGGAACGACTGCACGACATCATGAATAAACGCGGATATTCACAGACCAAGGTTGCGCGGTCAATCGGAGTAACAGGCGCGGTCTTGTCGTCATGGCTTTCCGATACCTACAAGGGGGACAATGACCGGATACGGGTTGCCGTGAACAGCTTTCTTGATCTTGAATGGGAGCGGCAGCGGAAAAGCAGAAATTTCATTCCCTTCACGATGACCTCCGTAGCGCAATCAATCTTCAAGGCGGCAAGGATTTGCCACATTGATGGTGAAATCGGGGTTGTCTACGGTATGGCGGGAATCGGGAAAACCTACGCGGTAAAAGAATACGCAGCAAGGAACCAGGACGTTATTTTGATTGAAGCCGACGCGGGATATACGGCGAAGGAACTTTTCTCCGAGCTGATCCGCAAGTGCGGCGGTTATGCCTCTTCCAGCATTAACGAGATGAAAAACGACCTCATCCGTAAACTTCGGGATTCCGGGCGGCTTATCATCGTTGACGAAGCCGAAAACCTGCCCTTTAAGGCCATAGACCTTTTAAGGCGGGTTTATGACAAGGCGGGGGTGGGAATTCTGTTTGTGGGAATCAACCGGCTATATGAAGGGCTCATAGCCAAACGAACCATCTATTCTTACATACTCTCCCGGATCGGCGTTGCGATTTGCCTTAATCCGGTAACACAGGAAGACGTCGGAAAGATCATGATTCAGATCCTCCCGGAAGGGAACGGACTCTCCAGAACCTTTTTCGATATGAGCCGGGGGAATGCCAGGACGGTTTCCAAACTGATTTTTCGTTCCAAGGCCCTGGCTGATGAGAACGGGGTTCCGATAACCCAGGAAATGATCCGAAAGGTTGGAAGAGAACTGTTTATTTAACACTTGCAAGTTTAAGCCACACTTTAAGGGGTTCATTTCACTTGAAAAACAAACATGGGTATGCGCTAAAAATGAATTTACCAACTCAGAAAATATCTTTTTCAGGAAAATCAATGCCCCAAATTTGCCCTGTAAGCGCATTTCTCGGGCCAGTGCGGCTAGAGCATCGTACAAAAAGAGAACTAAAAATTTAAAGTATGTTTAAAGCTATTTCCCGAGGAATTGGGTCATAGGATGAGGGGCTATTATCATGGAATATAAAAAAGCGAAGTCCGAAGTGAAATTGTTGCTTGAAAGCCTGACAGAGGAAGAAAGGAAAACTCTGAGGCGGGAGAACCCTTTTAAACAGGAACGAAATTCCTTGATCTTAGCCTTGCGTAACCGTGGAGTTCCGGGAAACGTCATCGGCAGAGCATCCGGCATGTCAGAACAAGCAGTTTTAAGAATAGCATCAAAGGGACAGGACGGCAGTGAAAACATTCCGATTGATATTAAAAAACTCATGGCGGATTTGCTGGATTCTTTACGCGCTCTAGGGAGTGACAAGTGAGTCCGAAGGAAAAAATTGAGCAGGAACTCAAGGAAACCATTAAGTGCCTTGGAATTCCGTTGGTTGGAAGTTACCGGGCGCGTGAGGTGTGCGCGATCTTGGGAATTTCCAGAGCTACCTTTATGCGGTTCATTGTGGCTTATCATGGCCTTGAACCCGTAAGCAATGCGACCGTTGTGTACCTTGCATCCTATAAATTCCATAAAGAAAGAAGAGTGAAATTTACTGAGTTAGTTGATTTCCTCGTTCGTAACGATAATTACGAAAAGGAATGTTCATAGATATGAAAAACGTCCTTTTTGAGGTCTTCTAAAGGCCATAAAAGACTTTTTAAAAAATAAAACCAGAGGAGGATTTTTCAAGATGGAAGAGAAGAATAATGCAGCGGCATTTGCTGAAATGCCTGTGGAAAAGGATCAGCTCCGAGAGATGCTATCCATTCAGCGGAAGCAAAAGAAAATGGCAAAAGAGCCTTCGGCAAATATCGTTCGCCAAAGTCCGCAAGAAATTCTTGACGCGCAACTGAAAGCCGCGAGCCTCTTCGGGAACAATGTTGAGGAACGGGAGCAAAATGTATCCCGGATCGTGCGTACTCCCTTGGACGGTTTGGCCCTGGATAAACGCCGGGAAACTGAACCTTTGTGCAGTTGGGGTCCCGTATGGGATGCTCATATAGAACTTGAGAAGATTCTTGATACTCTTCAATTGGTCGATATACTGTCACATGGAGCTTCCCCGTCCGCAGAGGTTCCATTGGATATTTACAACGGTTTCATTCGTGATATTCATGAAAGATTGATTTCCGTGGATGAAAAATTGTCTAACAGCTTAGAGCATACATTGTTCCCTGAGCAAAATGTGGTTTTATCAACTGCCGGAGGTTCCCATGTGGATGAAAATTCTTGATGTAGGGAAAAAAGGGGAAATGAAAGGGCGCTTCTTGACGGCAGACAGTGCCATGATTGATAAAATGGCGGCGGCTTATAACCCTCGCTATCATGAAGCGCCGGTGGTTATTGGAGACATTACAGACTCAGATCCGGCTTTCGGGTGGGTGAAAGCAGTTCAGAGAAAAGGGGATGCTCTTTATGCAGAGGCGCAGATTCTTGATAAAGGAATTGCCAACGATATACAGCAAGGAACCCGGCGGGTGAGGAAAGTTGGCTTTTACCCTAGAGACTATTCTCTGAGGCACATCAGTTTGAGCGGTGGCAAGATCAAGATTCCCGGACTTGATTTGACGTATAAAGAAGGTGGTGCATTCTATGAATTCGTTGAGGATATGGGAGGTGAAAAAGATATGGACCATGAAAGCGCGAAGATGAAGGCATTTTTGAGGCTTGGGGATGAATTGAATTTCGGGGTTAAACAGAAACAGTTTTCCGAAAACGATAATCCGGGGGAAGAATTACACCGGAAGACAATGGAAATTTTAATGAGTAATCCGAAATTTGACCGTTTTGGAAAAAAATTAGAAAGAGAATTTACTTATTCTGACGCCTTCCAGTGCGCCTGCTTACAATATCCAGATTTAGCGGCAAGATATATTGAACAGATAGAGGAAGCCAAAAAGAACAACTCGATACCGGCAATGCTTAGGTAAGGAGATAAAACCATGATTCTAAATAACGAAAATATAAAGAAAATCAGAGAAGATGACAAAAATATGGTGCGAAATATCACCAATAAAGTTAGAGAAAAATCTGAGCAGGTTCTTGATGAGTGGAACAAGAAAAAGCAGAATATCATTGACAGACTAGAAGTTATCTCAGACGAAAAGTCTGCATTGTTACGCGCCCCGAAAACCAAGGATCACCTGCTTAAATATGTCTTGGAATCATTCAGGAAAGAAAGAGAAAAGGTGGTTCACGACTTTTTGAGGAAGCACCTGGAAGACTGCCACAAAGGGAATATTCTCCCATTTGATTTGTATGCCATGAGAAACATGTTTGCCGAAGATAAAGCTTATAGAATAATTTACCTCTTTCTCTCTGAGAAAGAGATTGCATCCATCGTAGATTCCTTGGAAGAAATTGGCATCCCGGATTCCGAACGGAGCAAGAAGCTTGAGGAACTTGATAAAGAAATCAAGAAAATCGAAGCTACCTTATAAGAATATGGGGGGGTGACATCGGGCCATAGCCCCCCGCGCTTGATGCCCTCCAGGGGACTGCAAGCCCCGAATGCACATCAAGCGATGGGCTATTTTCTAAAATACCGGCGCTTCGGAGAAGGCGCCGGTATTTTTCCTCTTGCGATTTGGCCGGTTTGTGCTATGCTTCTTTTAACTGGCTCGCCTGGGCCGCATCCCTCAAGGGCGAAGCGTAGCGCCGCACGGTCATGCGGGACCGTGGCTGGTGCTTACCCTTCATCTTTCCGGTGATAAATCAGCCTTCCAGACCTCAACCTTCCGCCTTTCATGTTTTCACTTCGCCATTTTTCTATTGATTTATCCCGTTCTTCCTCTTGCGATTTAGACAATTGGTGTTAATATTTCCACATGCCAGCCTTGTCGGGGCCGCATCCATAACCGGCAGGCGTGGGCCGCACGGCCATGCGGGGCCGTGACCGGTGCTTTTATTTGCCGTAAATAAAAGAAACCTTTCCGGCGTGGTTCGGCCATAGGCTTCCTACGCCTTCTGGGGATCCGGTTGATGAGCGCTACCGGGAGTTTCAAACCGTCCGGCGGCAAGGTTGGCATGAGATCGGACAGCCAAAAAATTGCTTCTTACAGTACGGTTGATCGGAAGGCTTCCGACGCCTTCAAGGTCCATCCTTGTTGATGAGCGCTACCGGGGATAGTTGCCAAACCGGAACCGTACTTTTTATGACTTGCTTAATAAGCTTCGGTGACGCGGTGTTATTCTCCCTGCCGCAGGACGCCTTATCTGGCGGTTCACCATGTGGGGTTCAATGGGAGGCCCCACCCGAAGCCACTACATGACCTTAGGACGGTTGCGGGCGGGCGGGAGATTTATCCAGAGGGATTAAGTGCGCATCACGCCGCCGCATCGGCGCATGGCCTACGCCTGCCGGTTAAGGAAGCGGCCCCGACAAAGCTGGCATAAACTTATATTAACACCGGTCAATTATAGAAGGCCATGACGCTAGACATAATCGCCCCCTATTTTGGAATGGTTATCGGAATTATTCTTTCCTGGTTGCTTATTAAAACGCCGCTTTTCAGTCTGTTTTTGTGCTTCGTCTTTATCTTGGGCGGCTTGGCATTTTCTTTTGCCGCCTATGTTTTCGCTTGGCCGGCCATAGACATCATTGGGCTATCCGGTTCTTATTGTGTTCTAGTTCCAGCCGCTTTAGGCTTCATCGTCTGGGACATCCTCGTTTTGTGGCTCTTTTGTGCTAACAGTTGAGTAACAGGTTAATAGTTGCCCTAATACTACCTAATACTTTTTTGCTTTCAAGGTCGTTTTGTCCGTTATTTTTTCGCAAACTGAAACTCAAAAAATTCTTAAACCAAACGCGGTAAATTCTTAAACCAAACGCGGCGTGACACTGGATAATGAACCGGAATGCATAAAGACCATCAATGCCGGTGGACTTCTCAGCTACATCAATCCGGCGGGACTTTCAATGCTTGAGGCGGACTCGCCGGAGCAGGTGGTTGGACGCCCCATGCTGGATTTCATCAACCCGGAATACCGCTCAGCCTATCGCGATCTCCACGACAGGGTGCTCGCCGGCGAAAAAATGCAGATGGAATTTGAAGTCCACTGCCTGAAAGGCGGGCGTCGCAGGATGGAGACCCATGCCGTGCCCATCGATGACCGGGGTGCCATCGTCCATTTGGCCGTTACCAGGGACATTACGGAGCGCAAGCGGATGGAACAGCAGCTCGAACACCTGGCCCACTATGATGCGCTGACTTCACTGCCCAACCGCGTTCTCTTCAGTGACCGTCTGCAGCAGGCCCTGGCCCTGGTCAAGCGGAACGGCAACCATCTGGCCGTCATGTTTATCGACCTGGACAGGTTCAAGCCCATCAACGACACGTACGGCCACGGCGTTGGCGATTTGCTGCTTCAGGAAGTGGCAAAGCGCATCAAAGGTTCCGTCCGCGAGTCGGACACCGTGGCCCGCATTGGCGGGGACGAGTTCATCGCGCTATTGCAGAATATTAAGGAAGGGCGGGACGCAAAGGCGGTCGCCGAAAAAATCCGCTACGCCCTCAATGAGCCGTTTGACATCGCCGGTCAAAGCCTGGGGATCTCTTCAAGCATCGGCATTGCGGTCTTCCCTGAACACGGAAGGGATGAAATCGAGCTGTGCCGGAATGCGGACAGTGCAATGTACAAAGCCAAGGGAATGGGAAAGGGGGCGGTTGCGTTGTTTCCGGGGGTGATCACGCCGGGAATCAAGGCGAGTGCCGCGTGATGACTTTTTCAGGAGACAGATTGTGAGCTTACCCTGAAGAGGGCCGGGAGAAGCTGGCTGTGTCAGCAAGGAGCGGAAGGAAAGTCGAGAAGATAAAGGGGAGCTGGCAGCCGGGATGGTGCTTCTTTTCAGGCTTTAACCTCGCCGGGACAGGGGATAGGCGATGTCTTTATTTCTTGATTTTTAGTGCCGATCTGCTGTATCTTAAATGTTAATTTAATCATTTAAGGAGGGTATATTGATGAAGAGATCTATGGTTGCATTGCTGAAAGGTACTTTTTCGTTACTCGTTGTCCTGATCTTTGTGGTCGGCGTCTCCGGCTGCCAGAAGCAGGAAGGCCCCATGGAGCAGGCGGGGAAGAAGGCGGACGAAGCCGTGGAAGCCACCAAGGGCGCCATGGAACAGGCCGGAAAGAAAGTTGAAGAAGGTGCAGACAAGGCAAAAGAGGCTGTTGAGGTAGCCGGGAAGAAAGTTGAAGAAGGCGCTGAAAAAGCAAAAGAGGCCGTAAAGCAAGGTGCGGAAGACACGGCCAAGGCAGTGAAGGACACTGCGGCGAAAGTGGAAGAAAAAGCCAAGAAGTAAACATCCTGTTCAGATAACAACAACCGAAATGGGCCGGGCTTTTGCCCGGCCCATTTCATAGTTCTTGAAAAGAGGGTTGTGACCGATCCGCCGGTGGCGGGGACCGCGGCTCTGATTGCTAAATCATTTCCTCCAGGCGGTTTAAAGCCTGTTCCAGATTTTCCGGTTTCGACCCGCCGGCCTGGGCCATATCCGGCCGGCCTCCTCCCTTGCCTCCCACCACAGGGGCGATCTCACGAATGATGTTCCCGGCGGAATAGCGGTCCGTAAGATCCTTGGTGACCAGGCACAGCAGCATGGCCTTTCCCTCCGCCTTGCTTCCGACCAGGATGATGCCGGACTGCAGGCGGTCGCGCAGCTTGTCCCCGAAATCCCGCAGCGTCTTGGCATCCGGCGCGTTCACTTGGGCGGCCAGAACCCGGATCCCTTTGATCTCCCGGGCCGCACTGAGCAGATCCGCCGAATCCTTGGCGGCGAGCCGGCTTTTCAGCGTGTCCAGTTCCTTTTCCAACTCCTTCTGATTCCTGACCAGCTTTTCCACCCGGTCCGACAACTCAAGGGGCTGAGCTTTGAGAAGCATTGCCGCTCTCTTCAATTCGTTTTCCACCCGGCGGGCATGGTTGACCGCTTCCCGGCCCGTGACGGCTTCAATGCGCCGCACCCCGGCGGCAATCGCCGATTCGTGAACGACTTTGAGAAACCCGATGTCCCCCGTCCGCTGGACATGGGTTCCGCCGCAGAGTTCCATGCTGAAATCCCCCATCCGGACGACCCGGACCCGCTCGCCGTACTTCTCGTCGAAAACAGCCGTGGCCCCCGTTTTCATCGCCTCTTCCAGGGGAAGAACCTGGGTCGCCACGGGCAGGTTCCGCCGGATCACCGCATTGGCCAGATTTTCGATCTCTTCGAGCTCCCGGTCCTCGATTTTCGAAAAATGGGTGAAGTCAAAACGCAGGCGCTCGGCCGTGACCAGCGAACCGGACTGCTTGATGTGATCTCCCAGGACCGTTTTCATGGCCGCCTGCAGGACATGGGTGGCGGAGTGATTGGCTTCCGTGGCCCGGCGCTTTCCCTCTGCCACGATCAGGGTGGCGGCGTCGCCTTTCCGGATCTGCCCTTTTGAGACCCGGCCGACGTGGGAAATGAGGTTGTCCAGGGGCCGCCGGGTGCCCAGGACTTCGAAGACAAAACCCCTGCCCTCGATGGTCCCAGTATCCCCCACCTGCCCGCCGATCTCGCCGTAGAAGGGGGTCTCGGCGACGATAAGCTCGCCCTCATCCCCTTCTGCGAGCTGTTCCACCAGCTCCTCTTTGCGCAGCAGGGCCGTTATCCGGGACCGGGCTTCGCAAACGCCCTCATAGCCCACGAAGGCCGTGGTGACTCCCTGGGTGGGAAGCTTCTGGTAGAGGGTGGAAACGGCCTCTTCACCGCTGCCTTTCCAGGATTCCCGGGCCTTCTGCCGCTGAAGGTCCATGGCGCTCTGAAAGCCCTCCTCGTTGAGCGTCAGCCCGTCCTTGCGCACAATGTCGGCGGTGAGGTCCGTGGGAAAGCCGAAGGTATCGTAGAGCCGGAAGACGACCTCGCCGGGAACCACCGTCTTGCCTTCCTGTTTGAGAAGGGCGACTTCCTCCTGGAGAATCTTCAGGCCGGCGTCCAGGGTTTCCATGAAGCGCTGCTCCTCGTTGTAGATGACCTTGGTGATGTAGGATTCCTTGTCGAGAAGATCCGGGTAGGCGTCTTTCATTGCTGCGATGGCGACCTTGGAAATCTCGTGGAGAAAAGGCTGATTCAGCCCCAGAAGTTTGCCGTGCCGCGCGGCCCGCCGCAGAATTCTTCTCAGGACATAGCCGCGGCCTTCGTTGGAGGGGAGGATGCCGTCCCCGATGAGGAATGTGACCGACCGGGCGTGGTCGGCGATGACGCGGAGGGAGACATCGTCCTCCTCCTTTTTCCCGTAAGCTTTGCCCGCCGTCCGGCTGATGGCCTCCAGCAGCGGCGCGAAGAGGTCCGTGTCATAGTTGCTCTTCACCCCCTGGACCACGGCGGCCAGGCGCTCCAGGCCCATACCCGTGTCGATGTTCGGCTTGGGCAGCGGATTCAGGTTGCCGGCTTCATCGCGGTCGAACTGAGTGAAAACGAGGTTCCAGATCTCCAGGTAGCGGTCGCAGCCGCATTCGATGTGGCAGTCCGCCCGTCCGCAGCCGGTCCCTTCGCCCTGGTCGTAGATGATTTCCGAGCACGGGCCGCAGGGGCCCGTTTCCCCCATCATCCAGAAGTTGCTCTTTTCCCCCAGGCGGACGATGCGCTCCGCCGGGATGTTCATCTCGTCATGCCAGATTCCGTAAGCCTCGTCATCGTCGAGGTAAACGGTCACCCAGAGCCGCTCCTGCGGCAGCTTCATGACTTCCGTCAGGTATTCCCAGGCCCAGGCGATGGCCTCCCGTTTGAAGTAATCGCCAAAGGAAAAATTCCCCAGCATTTCAAAGAAGGTATGATGGCGGGCGGTAAAGCCGACATTTTCCAGGTCGTTGTGCTTGCCGCCGGCCCGGACGCACTTCTGGCAGGAGGCCGCCCGGACGTAGCCCCGGTCCTCGAGGCCGAGGAAGGCGTTCTTGAACTGCACCATGCCGGCGTTAGTAAAAAGAAGGGTCGGATCGTCCTTGGGGATCAGGGATGAACTGCTTACCCGCGAATGATCCTTTCCTTCAAAAAACTTTAAGAAACTCTCCCTGATCTCACTCCCCCTCTGAATCATGACAAACTTCCTCCTCCTTCATCCGCTTTAAAATCTCAAAAATCCGGCCGGTGGAAAAGCCCTTTCCCCACAGGCTCCGGATCATTTTCTGCGTGGCCCTGTCCTCCAGGCCGCCCAGTGGGCCGTTCTTCATTTTGAGGCGAATCAGCCGACGCAGTGCTTCCGCTTCGGGAAAAGCCTCCCTGACCTCCCCAAGGGCCTCGGCAATGAGATCGGCATCGAGCCCCTTTTCTTTGAGGGTGAAGGCGATCTTCCGGTCGCTGAGCAGGCGATCCATGGCCAGGCGCCGGGCGGCCTGGGACGCATAGGCGGCATCATCGAGATATCGGTAGCGTTTCAGCTCCGCAAAGACTTCGGTGAGAATCTCGGAGGAGAACCCCCGCTCCCGGAGTTTCCGCCAGAGGTCCCGTTCGCTGTGAGGCCGGATCTGCAGCAGACGCCAGGCCTTCTGCCGGGCCTTTTCCCGCAGATCCTGTTCCGGACCGTTGCCTGTCATTCCGCGGGCTGTACCTGCTCCTGAATCCGAGGTTTGAGCCCGTGGGCAGTCCGTACCTGATCCTCAATCCGGTCCATCAGTTCAGGATGCTCCCTTAAAAAGATCCGCGTATTGTCCCGACCCTGGCCCAGCCGCTCTCCCTCGTAGGAATACCAGGCACCGCTCTTTTCCACGATCCCGCCTTCTGTGGCGAGATCAAGGATGTCGCCGGCCTGGGAAATCCCCTCGCCGAAGAGGATGTCGAATTCCGTCTCCCGGAAGGGCGGCGCGACCTTGTTCTTCACGACCTTGACCTTGGTCCGCATGCCGATGATCTCCTGCCCCTGCTTGATCGAGCCGGACCGGCGGATGTCGAGGCGCATGGAGGCATAAAACTTCAGGGCATTGCCGCCGGTGGTCGTTTCCGGGTTCCCGAAAAAGACGCCGATCTTCATGCGCAGCTGGTTGATGAAGATGACGGTCGTATTCGATTTGCTGATGCTGCCGGTGAGCTTCCGCAGGGCCTGGGACATGAGCCGGGCCTGCAGGCCCATCTGGGCGTCTCCCATTTCCCCTTCGATCTCCGCCTTGGGGACCAGGGCCGCCACGGAGTCCACCACGAGGATATCCAGGGCGCCGCTGCGCACGAGGGTTTCCGAGATCTCCAGGGCCTGTTCCCCCGTATCCGGCTGTGAGATCAGCAGGTCATCGGTGTTTACGCCGATCTTCCTGGCGTAGGAGACATCCAGGGCGTGCTCCGCGTCGATGAAGGCCGCCAGGCCGTTGCGTTTCTGAGCTTCCGCGATGATGTGCAGGGCCAGGGTTGTCTTGCCTCCGGACTCGGGGCCGAAAATCTCGATGATGCGGCCCCGGGGAACGCCGCCGATGCCCAAGGCGATATCGAGACTCAATGCCCCCGTGGGAATGACGGCGAGGTCTTCGATCTTCTCCTTCGCCCCCAGGCGCATGATGGAACCCTTGCCGAACTGCCTTTCGATCTGGCTGATGGCCAGATCCACTGCCTTTGCCCTATCTCCCTCTGTTCCCATAATGACCTCCGACGATAAAAACAAAATGTGGGGAATCGCTTTTCACGAAATCCGTTGCTGTTGCATGCAATTCCAATTCCGGGTTCAAGGGGGGATCAGGAAGCCGGCCCAAGGGCGATTCAGGGGACCTGAGGCGTATGCCGGGGTCGATCAGGAAGCCGGCGCCAGGGGCGCTTGGATGAGGAATTGGAATTCAGGTTAATTTTCAGTTCTCCGCTGCCGCTGCTCCATCGATGCTTCTGTGCCGCTGCGGAAGGGGTAGGCGGCCAGCTTGGTATACACATGCCCCCGTGGAGTCAGATCGCTGCGGAAGAGAATCAGCCCCTCTGCCCGGAAACGGCCCGCTTCGTAAGTCTCACTCTTTCTCATCACCCGGTCCAGTCCGCTCAGGCCCCGGGCGGATTTGATCCGCGCCAGCGTCAGGTGGGCGCGGAAGGGGCGATCTTCCCGGGGAAATCCGTAGCGCAGCAGTTCCTTGTCCACCTCGTTCTGCAGGGCTCTCAGGGTGCTGACATCCCCCTCCAGGCCCAGCCAGACCACGCGGGGACGCCGAGTGTCCGGGAACAGCCCGATTTTCCCTGCCTGCAGATCCAGGGGGGCAAAGCGGGCCGCCGCCGGTTGGACTGCGGCGGTTATCCGGTCGATGTCCGTTTCGGCGATGTTGCCGAAAAATTTCAACGTCAGATGAATGCCTTCGGGACGGGCCCAACTGATCACGCCGGAGAGTGTGTATTTCAGCCGGTTCTGCAGGTCCGCCAAAGCCTGTCGCAACGTCTCCGGAGGTTCAATGGCTAGAAAGGCGCGTATGGCGGCGCCTGCTTCAGTCATGATGGAGCGTTCCGGTCAGATAGCGTTTCAAGAGCATCAGCGCCGCCTGGGAGGCGGCCATTTTCACCCGCCGCCGTTCCCAGCGGAAGCGGTATTTCCGGCAGAGGGTTTCCCTGCCGTCTGCCAGGGCGATAAAGACTGTCCCAACCGGTTTCTCCTCGCTGCCGCCCGTCGGACCGGCGATGCCCGTCGTGGAGATGCCCAGATCGGTGTGCGCCATTCTCCGGACGCCCTCGGCCATCCGCCGGGCGGTGGGTTCACTGACTGCGCCGTACTCCTGCAGAATCGCCTCCGGGACGCCGAGCAGTTCCGTCTTGGCCGGGTTGCTGTAAGTGACCGCCCCCCGTTCCAGGAAAGCGGAACTTCCGGGAATGTCCGTCAGCCGGTCGGTGACCAGGCCGCCTGTGCAGGATTCCGCCACGGCCAGGGTCAGTTTTTTCTCCGTCAGCAGGGCCGCGACCGTCCCTTCCAGGGTTTCCCCATCGCAGGCGAAGATGTGGCGCTCCAGCCGCGTGATCACCTGATTTTCGGCGCTCTTCAGGAGCGCCTGCGCCTCGGCGTCCGTTGGCTTTCTCACGGTCAGGACCACGCGAAGCTCGGGGAAGCGTGGATAGAAACCCACTGCCACACCCTGGCCTTCCAGGTCCGCTTCGGCGAGGCGCTGATCGACCTCTGCTTCCGAGATGCCGGTCAGTTTGAGGGTCCGGGTAGCAACCGCCTGAGCAGCCTCCGGGAAGGTCCGGCGAAGCTCGGGAAGCACGCCCTCAACCAGCATCCGACTCATCTCCGCCGGGACGCCGGGAAGAACGGCGATCAGCCTGCCCTGCACGTTCAGGGTAAACCCCAAGGCCGTTCCCACAGGATTGGCGACGGGCTTGGCCCCTTCGGGGAAGTCCGCCTGCTTGGCGTTGGTGGGAACCCAGGTGAGGCCGTACCGGTCAAAAATGCCCCGGATTTTCCCAAGGATGGCTTCGTCCCGGTACAGTCCCAGGCCGTACGCCCTGGCAACTGCTGCCGTCGTTTTGTCGTCCGCCGTCGGACCCAGGCCGCCCGTCACGATGACGGCTTCCGTCTGCGCCAGGATATGATCCAGCGCCGTTTTAATGGCGGCCTCGTCGTCATCCACGGACATGATGATTGGAACCCGCCAGCCCTGGATATTCACTTCCCGGGCGATGTGGGACGCATTGGAATCCTGGGTTCTGCCGCTGATCAGTTCATTGCCGATGGTCAGGATGCCGACCCGCATGTCTTGCCCTCCTTCGATTTCCCTTCGTCCTGCCCCTTCCTGTCACCCTGGGCCCGACTCTATTTCCATAATCCGGCCGACAGCCACAGCGCCAGTGCGCCGTAAATCCCCGCGACCACATCATCCCCCACCACGCCGTATCCGCCGGGAAATCGGTCCTGAACCGCCCTCGCCGGGAAGAGTTTAACGATATCGAAGAAGCGGAAGAGAAGAAACCCGCAGAGAATCGAGGCAACATCCGGTGTCGCCGGCAGGAGCGTGTACTGGAGACCGACCACCTCGTCGATGACGATCCGCTGTGAATCCTTCTCCTGGAAAAGAATCTCCGCCTGATGGGAAACCCAGATGGAAAGGCCCGTCAGCGCGAGAATGATGAGGAGGTGAACCGGTCGGGAGAAGGTCGCCAGGGCCAGATAAAGGGGAATTCCCACGATCGTTCCCACGGTGCCCGGGGCGCCGGGGGCGTATCCGGCACCCAATCCTGTGGCGGCAATCTTGATCCATCCGTTCGTCGGAAAAATACCTCTTTCTCAAAAATATCCAGCAGGTTAGCCCCGCGAAGCCGTTAAGCTATCTTTTTTTCCCCGCCCTGTCAATCATTTTGGTTGCCCTGCCTGTCCAGCGGCTATGTAGTCCTCTTCTCTTTTCATGACATTCAAGAGCAAGAAAGGCAGAGCCATTTGACTCTGCCTTTCCGTAATAAACCAAATTGTGGGTTTTGTTGCCTCTGAAAGTTACTTTCGACCAATATCAACCGTCCCGTGAGCCCTCGCCCTTCAGTTGGCTTTAAGCTGCTTTCGCCTCCAGCCCCACAGACCTATCAACCCGGAACCGAGGAGGAGAATGGATGGAGGTACGGGAACGACGGTCCACTTACCAGGAGCATTTCTGTTGAGGGCGACTGTGGTGTCGCAGTGCTCAGTAGGATAATCAGCGGTCCTCGTGACTGCGATGTACTCGTCCTGTCTTGGTGTCGATGCCAACATGACGTGGTGGCAACCATCACCGGAGCACCACCAATCAAAGTCGATGCCCCAGTCCGTGATGATGTTGTTTTTGGAGGCAACGTCGATTCTCAAAGCACCTTCGGGTATTGTCATCGGGTGGAAGGGTTCCCCTGTGCTGTTATAACCTATGGTGTATCCCCATTTTATGTTGCCCTCAGGGTCCACCTCTCCGGGCTCCAGCCACGCCACCGGCTGTCGGGATGCGGAATCCTTAAGTGGTGCTGATACCGTAAAAGATAACATTATATTAGTGACATAGGGTTTCATATATGATATGGAGGGATTCTCGAAGCCGTAATATTGGGTAAAAGGGTTGCCGACGTAGGTGTACGTCAAACTGGCGAGCGCGCTCGTTGCCATAGCAAAAGAAAATGTTAAAAAAATAGTTAGCGTTATCGCACTATGAACCGCTTTCCTATAAGCTTTCATCGCTTTCCTCTGCCCCCTTTGCCTCTTTTAACAGCCTATTATTTCATTTCTATTTATACTCAGCAATGTCCGGTTAGAATTTTGCGTAAGCGGTTGAGAATTTTTGTCGTCTTCG
>CAZKRB010000066.1:5356-16152 GCA_964555065.1 uncultured Syntrophus sp. | reverse complement strand
ATGCTGACAAGACGGACAAATTTTTGCTCACAGATGAATTCTTGATAGTTGACTGTTATCAAAAGGGAGTAACTCATCGGATAAATGCAAGATTTCGATTGCAAATGTATAATGTCGTGATAGCCAAAGCAGCCTTGCCATCTGCCACCTTACAGTTTTTTACTGGCATAAATTCCGTAGTCAAGCGTCGGGAATTTTCTTTTCAATTAAAGTATAATGCCGTTCACTACCGAGGCAATTAGATACCCAAACAGACTGGAGTTCTGAAAAAAACTGCAGGAGGAAAAAATGAAAAATTTGCAGATCGATGATTCCTGTGTAGCATGCGGATCATGTGTGGAAATATGTCCCGAGGTATTTGAACTCGAAGGAGACCTTGCAAACATAAAGCAAAGTGCCGATTTATCACTTGACGAAAAGATTATTGAAGCCGCAGAGGCTTGTCCAGTGGAGGCAATTCACTACGAACAATAGCCGTTGAAAAATCATATCTCAATAAATAGCATAAGGAGGATACCATTTCAGACTCCGTCTACAAAAAAATCAAAGTCGTAGGAACCTCGAAAAAGGGCATTGATGATGCCATTAACAATGCAATCGAAACTGCCGCCGATACCATACAGAATATTGGTTGGTTTGAAGTCGCCGAAACCACTGGGCATGTCGCTGAACATCGGTTTTAAGCTTTTGAATAAGACTGACGTCAGACCACTGTGTCGCCGGTGTTCAAACACTGGCGGTATCTTGGAATGAAAAAAGGGAAGCATCGGTATGTCTATCAGCTGGATTACATCTCTTGAAGAAGGGTTAAAGAAAGCTAACGCAGAGGATAAACTTATTCTTCTTGACTTCTTCAACCCGAACTGAATTGGCTGCAAAACTATGGACGCCGTCGCGTACCCAGATGTTGCAGTCACTGAATTCATCACCAAGAATCTTATTCCGATCAGAATTCAAGCCGATAACCTGGAAGTTGCTCCCAGGTTCCTTATTAAATGGACCCCTTCCCTGCTGATTCTGGATCAAAAAGGTGTGCAACACCAGAATACAGTCGGATACTTCCCACCTAAGGAATTGATACCCGTGTTACTTTTAGGAATGGGTAAAACTTACTTCGATCAGCCAGACAGGCCAAAGGCAATATCATATTTTGAACAAATCATCTCTTCCTACCCCACCTGTTTCCAGGCTCCGGGAGCAATCTATTTCAGAGGTGTTTCACGCTACATTGAAAGTCATGACGCGGCTAATCTGATTGTAATTTATGACCAATTAAAAGCGGAATATCCCGACAGTGAATGGTTCATGAGGTCAGATCCATATCGTCTTTTAAAAAAATAAAATTATTGTGAAGAAAAGATTGATCCAAGGAGACAAACTCTGGACGATCGGCACAACAAGGAAAAATATAGGAGGAAGATATGACGAAAAAGGGAAAAGATGTGAAGTGGATTCGGAAGTCGAGTGTCTCATTCTTGATCATCATGCTGCTCATGATGGGGATCATTTTATTCGATGCGGCAGTTGCCAATGCTCAGCAGCCGACCCAGATGGTCACAAAGACAGACGCCTACCCTCCCTTGCTCGATCCTGCTGATACGGTCATACTCTTGCTCGACCACCAGAGCGGCCTGTTTCAGACCGTCAAGGACATCAGCGTGGCAGAATTGCGCACCAACACCGCAATCCTGGCAAAAGCAGCCAACCTTGCGAAGATTCCCGTCGTCACGACCGCATCCGAGCCCAACGGCCCGAATGGTCCCTTAATGCCCGAGATTCATCAGTATGCGCCCCATGCGGTCTTCGTTCCCCGGAAAGGTGAGATCAGCGCTTGGGACAACAAGGATTTCGTGGACGCCGTTCGCAAGACAGGCAGAAAAACATTGATCATGGCGGGCGTATGGACAAGCGTTTGCGTCGCCTTCCCGGCAATCCAGGCAAAGGCGGAGGGCTACAATGTTTACGCAGTCATCGATGCTTCCGGTGACCCGAGCGAGATGGCATCGAGAACAACGGTCGCCCGCCTGACCCAAGCCGGTGTTATTCCTGTCAGCACCAACGCGGTGTTCTGTGAGATACAACGAACCTGGGCTCGTCCGGATGCCGCAGAATACGGAGCCCTCTATTCAGACTACGCCCCAAACTATAAGGCCGCAGTGGAGAGTTACCTGAGAGCACAGGAGGCTCTCAGAGGAAAGAAGTAAAAATATATTTAAGCGACCAGAAAAGGACGTGCAGACATGATGGACATCATCAGGGCGGCCGACCGGCATTTCTCGGACTTCGGGTGGTTGAAGACGTACTGGCTTTTCTCGTTTTCAGACTACTTCGATCCTCATAACATCCAGTTTGGTGCACTTCGGGTATTTAATGACGATGTGGTCCAGCCTGGCACCGGATTTCCCACACACCCTCACAAAGAAATGGAGATTGTAACCATTGTTCTTGAGGGACAGATGACCCACGAGGACAGCATGGGAAACAAGACGGTCATCAAAACCGGTGATGTCCAGCGTATGTCTGCCGGAACGGGCCTGACCCATTCAGAATTCAACTTGGCCGATAGACCGGTCCATTTCTACCAGATCTGGATATTTCCTGACGAGTCAGGCCTTAAGCCAACGTACGACCAGAAGCGCTTCGAAGCCAGCGCATGGCAAAATCGGTTGTTACCGGTCGCATCAGGCCGGAGCATTGAAGGGGTCGTGACCTTTCATACGGATGCGACGATCTACCGTTGCGCCCTGGAGGCCGGAAAGGAAGCGGTCCACGAAGCGACTACCGGGCGCAGAATCTTTATTTACCTTACGAAGGGAGAGATAACGGCAGGCCGCGAGACGCTCAAGCCGAAAGACCAGGCACGCATTGATACCGATGCCCCCTTGGTGCTCAAAGCACAGCAGCAGTCTGAACTGATTCTCATCGATGTTCCTTCATGCAAGGGGTGGGGATACAGCTCGGAGATCTTGAAAGGGCATAAGAAGTAGCAGCCAACAATCCGCCCGTTAGGCGGTGACGCTATGATGCATTTCCTTTCATAATCAATGTCTTTTATAATGTTTCCTATGCTCGCTTCGTAGATGAAGTCGCTGGAGATCGAATCCAATATGATCAGATAAAAGTACGCATCAACCGGATGAACCAGAAAATAGACTATGCATATAATAAATACAACGTGTTATAGAGCTATCTTGTGTCATAAGATCTGGTTGGATCGCCGAATTTTCATCGTCTGAGGTTGCCGTCCCGGCTTGAGATTGATATGAAAATAAATCCCGGCCATTGATTATTTTCCTTCTTCGTTGGGCCTGCGCCGGGCAGAGGGTTAACTCAATGGCAATAAGCTGTCTCGTACCCTTTCAAAGGGCGTAAAACGCTAAAAGGAAAAAGCTTCGATGGAAAAACTGGTCACGACTCTGCTCATCCTTTCGGCAGTCATCTTTCAATGGATCAGCGCCCCCTTCGCGCTTGCTTCTCCACTCCGCGCCCTTCCGCCCCCGGACTCGCTAAAATACCGGCCCCTGTCGTTCAACCTTCCGCAAGCGCGGCAAATGGTTTTGTCCAACGGGATCAAGCTCTACCTGATGGAGGATTCCGAGCTGCCCCTCGTCAAAATCACCCTCCTGGTCAAGGCTGGACAGGCCGATGACCCGCCGGGAAAGGAGGGGCTGGCGGAACTGACGGATAAAGTCATGCTCACGGGCGGCAACGGAGCCATGACCGGCACCCAGGTCGACGAGGAGTTGGCCCTGATGGCGGCCAATGTCGGCTGCTCGGCTAATCTGGAATACTCGCTTTGCACCCTGTCGGTTTTGAAAAAAGACCTTAAGCGGGCGCTGGACATTTTCTCCCGAACCCTGCGGGAACCGGCTTTCGAAGAGGAAAAACTCCAGCTTGCCAAAAATCTGAAGCGCGAAGAGTTGCGGCGAATCCCCGACAATCCCGATGAACTGGCCTTTCGCCATTTTCGCAGACTTCTGTACAAGGGGGATCCGCGAGGAAGGCTTGCCACCCTGGCCTCCCTGGACCGGATTGAGCGGCAGGATGTCGCAGACTTTCATCGCCGTTTTTTTTCCCCCGAAAATGTCACCCTGACGGTTTCGGGAGACATCTCCGAACATGACGCCCTGGCTGAATTGAATGCGCGTCTTGGCAGCTGGCCGGGAGGAATCGGGCGGAAAGCGCTGCCGTCTCCAGCCGGCGGGCGGGCCTCTTCCCTGTCCCTTCTCTCCAAGGATACGCCCCAATCGATTCTTCTTTACGGACACCTCGGCCCCGCCATTTCTTCTCCGGATTTTTATCCATTCACCGTTCTGGATTTCATCCTGGGCAGCGGCAGCTTCCGATCCCGCCTGTTCCAGGAAATCCGGACCAATCGCGGCCTGGCCTACAGTACGGGAAGCGTCTACGCGGGCAGAAAAAGTTTCGGCATTTTTCAAGCCTACGCCTTCACGAAAGCAGATTCCACGGCTCAGGTGCTGAGGATCATCAAGGACATTATTCAAAGCATCCGGACGGACGGGATTTTCCCCGAAGAGCTACGTGAGGCAAAGAACGCCCTCGACAACAATTTCATTTTCACCTTTAAAAGTGCCGATGATGTGGCGGTTCAGCAGATGATGCTCGAATACCAGGAACTGCCGCCGGATTTTCTGGGGACGTACCGGGAGAGAATCGCCGCGGTCAAGGCGGAGGATGTGAAGCGCATGGCCGTCAAATATCTGGACCCGGAGAAAGCCATCATCCTGGTGGTCGGCCAGGAGAAGAATTTTGACGCCCCTCTTTCCAGCTTCGGTCCCGTCAATCGGGAAGAACCAGTATATTGAGACCTGCCAACGGGCGCGGCCTGTACCGGACTTACGAGACCGGGACGGCTGGTTGACCACGAGGAAAAAGAAAAGATGATCGACCGAAAAGTTTTCTCGAAACTATGCTCGGCCATTGATGCCTATGAAAGCGCCATGATCGACATGCAGGGGGCGTTGACGGCCCTGCCCGCCCTTTCTCCCGACAGCGGCGGACAGGGTGAGGCTCAAAAAGCGAATTATTTGCTTTCCCAACTGAAGGCCTGGGGTTTTCGGGATCTCACCGTCATGGAAGCTCCCGATTCCCGCGTAGTTTCCGGATCCCGGCCCAGCATTCTGGCCGTTCTTCCCGGGAGAAACCCGGAGAAGACCGTCTGGATCCTGAGCCATCTGGACATCGTCCCCCCGGGAGAATTGAGCTTCTGGGACACGGATCCTTATCAAGTGATCGTCAAGGAAAGGCGCCTCTTCGGCCGGGGAACGGAAGACAACCAGCAGGACATGGTTTCCTCCCTCTTTGCGGCGAAAGCCTTCCTGGATGAAGGAATTCAGCCGGAAGCTTCCATCGGTCTGGCCTTCGTCGCCGATGAAGAAACGGGCAGTCTGTTCGGCCTCGATTACCTGTTAAACCACACCACCCATCCCTTCCGGAAAACGGATCTGATCGTCGTGCCCGATGCCGGCAATGAAGAGGGGACGCTGATTGAAATCGCCGAAAAAAGCATCCTATGGCTGAAGTTTAAAACGACAGGCAAACAATGCCACGGCAGCAAGCCTCATCTCGGCCGGAACGCCCTGCTCGCCGCCTCCCATTTGATCGTCACCCTCCAGGACCTCTATCGGCGATTCGGAAAGAGCGATCCTCTCTATGAGCCGCCAACCAGCACCTTCGAACCGACGCGCAAGGACGCCAACGTCCCCAATGTCAATACGATTCCCGGTGAAGACGTTTTCTACATGGATTGCCGGGTCCTCCCGGACTATCCCCTCACCGAGGTCATGGCGGAGATCCGCCGGATCACCTCTGCCCTTGAGCTTCGGTTCGGCGTGTCGATTGAAATAACGGCGGTTCAAGAAAACCAGGCGGCTCCTCCAACGCCGGTGAACGCCCCGGTGATCGGCGCTTTGCAGGAAGCGATTTCGGAAGTCTATTCCGTCCAGGCTTTCCCGGGCGGAATCGGGGGCGGGACGGTCGCGGCGCACTTCCGCAAGCAGGGATACCCCGTCGCTGTCTGGTCCAAGGTGGGGCAGATGGCCCATCAACCCAACGAATATTGCAGCCTGGACACCATGCTCGGCAATGCCAAGATCTTTGCCCACCTCTTCCTCCAGCAGTGAAAAGTCCTTTAATAATCCGTTGAAAGCCGAACCTGATGATGATAGGGTTCTATGTTGAATTATATTTATAAAGTCGTTTTTAAAAAAGTGCGCACCTTCTCCCCTGCAGCAGCGGAATTTCCTTTCCTGACCGGCTCGGGGAGTGAAAACAACTTTTGGGAAGAGAACTTCGTTGAAAGCCAAACCCGAATTGGAAACTGTAGAAAAACTTCACTTCGCAGACAACGAGACGCTCAGGACGCTGCTGGGTGAGCATGATAAGAATATTCAGCTCCTCGAAAATCTGGAACCCGTTAAAATGACGGCCCGGGGCAACACGGTATCCCTCTGCGGGGACGAAATTGCCGTCGAACTTGTAAAAAACCTGCTGTTGCAGCTCTATAAACTGATCCAGAAGGGTTACCCTGTTTACCCGTCCGACATCGATCATGCCCATCGCATCCTGGCGGAAGACCAGAGTTCTTCCCTGGAGAAAATCTTTCTCGATACGGTTTTTATCTCTTCCAAAAAGAGAATCATCACCCCGAAAAGCGTGGCCCAGAAAAGATACATCGACGCGATCCGGAAGTACGACATGACTTTCGGCATCGGCCCGGCGGGGACAGGCAAAACTTACCTCGCCATGGCCATGGCCGTGTCGTCTCTGCTGGAAAAAAAAGTGGAGCGGATCATCCTGGCCCGGCCCGCCGTTGAAGCGGGAGAGAGACTCGGGTTTCTCCCCGGGGACCTTGCGGAAAAGGTGAACCCCTATCTTCGTCCCCTCTATGACGCGCTGTTCGATATGATGGATTTTGACCGGGCTACCGCCTTGATCACCAAGGGCATCATCGAAGTTGCCCCCTTGGCCTTCATGCGGGGAAGAACGCTCAATGACGCCTTTGTGATTCTCGATGAGGCTCAGAATACGACCTCGGAGCAGATGAAAATGTTCCTCACCCGCCTGGGATTCGGCTCCAAGGCTGTCATCACCGGAGACATCACCCAGATCGATCTGCCCGGGGATCGGGTTTCCGGCCTGGTTGAAGCGGAGCTGATCCTGGGAAAAACAAAGGGCATCTGCTTCACCCATTTCACGGATGTTGACGTGGTCAGACATTCCCTGGTTCAGGAAGTCGTCAAGGCCTACGAACGTTTTCATAGCGGACGAGCAGGACTTGTGCAATCCGGCAAAGACCCATGAAAATCGGCGAACTCACCCAGAATTACCTTCGAAGCCTGGCCCGGGAACTTACAAACCGCATCCCGGATGTGCCTGCTCTGACTCGAAACCGGACCTTTCAGCGGCTCCTCATCCTGATCGGCTTCGCCCTGCTTTCGTCTATCCTGTTGACGCCGCAGATCGACTTCAGCCGGCCTGAATTTTCAAAGGGCTCCATCGCCCAGAAGGACATCAAAGCTGACCGAAACTTTCTTGTCGAAGACCGCGCCTCTACGGAGCAGAAAAAAAAGGAGACGGCAGCAGGGGTCAAATCTGTCTACGATTACGACAGTACGCTTCCAACTCGCCTGATTTCAACGGTCACAAACGGTTTTGCCGCGATGGCCGGGGCGTTGCCCCATCCGGAAGACAGTTCCTCAAAGGAAGCCTCATCCGTCACGGAGAAAAAGAATTTTGAGCACGCCCTGCTGGAGTTTAAAAAAAATATCGGCGTCCCCCTGACTCAGGACGAGATTATCATTCTGACCCGGCATAAGTTTTCGCCGGAGATCGCAGCCAGGATCGCCCGTCTGATCGAGGCCGTTTATAAGAACCGGTTCCTGGTCCAGGCAGACTTGCCGGCCCATGATTTCTCTCTCGGGATCAGCATTAGAGATGTGAGGACCCAGGTTGAACAGGAACAGAAGGATTTTTCTTCCTTCCTCTCTCTGGACTCCGTCGGCAAAGTCATTGACGAGGAGGCGGAATCCCTCCTCCAGGGGACAGGGAAAGACGTGCACTTCGCGGTGAACTCCTTGACCGGGCGGCTTTTGCAGCCAACCCTTACCTTCAATAGAAATGCAACGGAAAAGAAGAAGGAGGAGGTGCTGCAAAAGGTGAAACCGGTTTTTTTCATGGTGCAGAAAAATGAAATGATTGTCCGCGAAGGGCAGAAAATCTCCGCCACCGATGAGGAAAAACTGGAGGCCTTCTACCGAAAGAAGACCCAGGAGTCCCTTTCCAATCTTTCCATCTTCCTGGGGATCTTCTTGACGGTTATCGTCCTTTCCCTGGTCCTTTATTACTGGAGAATCAGGAACTGGCCGAAGCAGCACAAGCGGAGCAATACGGACCTGCTGTTTTTGTGCACGACGGCGATTTTTCAGATCCTGATTGTCAAAACGGGAATTTTCATGGCGGATGCCATCAACCGGGCCTTTCCCTTTCTCTCCATGGAGGCCTGTTTTTTTGCCATTCCCTTCGCGGCGGGAGCCATGCTGGTCGCCGTTTTAACCAACCGGAACATGGCGCTCATTCTGAGTATTTTTGTCTCTTTCGTGGTTTCCCTGCTCTTCGACTACGGTGTAAGGATGAGCCTCTTCTGCTTTCTGGGCAGTGTCGCTTCTTCCTACCATGTTGTCCGCTGTCGTCAGCGTTCCGCTTTCTTCCAGGCCGGCCTCTTTTTAGGTCTGTTCAACGTGGTGGTGATTATCTGCCTCACCCTGTTGCTCAACGATCTATTTTCCCTGGATCTCCTGAACAAGCTGGCCCTGGGGATGGCAGGCGGACTTTTCTCCGGCATCATCGTCGCCGGGATGACCCCTCTTTTTGAGACCCTCTTCAAATATACAACGGATATCAAGCTCTTGGAACTGGCCAACCTGAATCAGCCCATCTTTCAGCGAATGATGATGGAGGCGCCCGGAACCTACAATCACAGTGTCGTTGTGGCCTCGCTGGTGGAAGCCGCTGCGGAGGCGATCGGGGCCAATCCGCTGCTGGCAAAAGTCAGCGCCTATTATCATGATATCGGCAAGTTGAAAAAGCCCCTCTACTTCATAGAAAACCAGCGAAACGGAGACAACCGGCACGACAAGCTCTCTCCCAAAATGAGCGGTCTCGTCATTATTTCTCATGTCAAGGATGGCTGTGAGATTGCGCAGCAGGCAAAACTGGGTCGGGAAATCACCAGCATTATCCGGGAGCATCACGGAACGGCGCTGGTCGGCTTCTTCTATGAAAAAGCCAAAAAAGACAAGGATCCGTCCATCAGTTCCCTGCCAGAAACGGATTTTCGCTATCCCGGCCCAAAGCCCCAGACGAAGGAAGCCGGACTGGTGATGCTGGGAGATGTCCTGGAGGCGTCCTCCAGGGCTTTGTCCAACCCGACGCCGGCCAGGATCGCCAACCTCGTTCGTGACCGGATTGAGCGGATCTTCATGGACGGACAGTTAGACGAGTGCGAACTGACCCTGCGCGACCTGAGCAAAATCGAAGAAATATTCGTCAGGATCCTCAACGGAATCTTTCATCACCGGGTCAACTATCCCGTGCCGGCGCCCCATGAAACGGGCATTCAAAAGGAACTCAATGGCCATATCGATCAGAAACTCGCAGAAAAAAGTAAAGCTTGAACTGCGCCTCATCCGCCAGACGTTGAAAAAACTCCTTCGCCTTGTCAATTGCCGCGATAAGGAACTCAGTCTGCTGGTTGTGGACGATGCCGCCATTCAGGAAATCAACGCCCGGTATCTCGGCAGAAACTATCCCACAAACGTCATCTCCTTTGCCTTTGCAGAGGGCGAATTCAGCGGCATCAACCCACAGATTCTCGGGGATATCGTCATTTCCGCGGAAACGGCGCTCCGGGATGCAGACAGCGGGAACCTTCCCTTATCGGATGAAATGGATTTTCTCATCATTCACGGTCTGCTTCATCTTCTCGGCTACAATCACGAAACGGACAACGGGGAAGAAAGGGAACTCATGCAAAAAAAAGAGCAGGAATTATTTTTCCTGCTCCATGGATATCCTCTCGAACTGTAGTCTGCCGCTGCCTTAATCTTTCCAGCCGGATTTTGCTCTTCTCTTGTCACGGCGGTTCAGGAGGTTCGTACGTCCCGCCCTTGGCGGCTTTTAAAAACGATCCCGTCTTTCCCGAAAGCGCTTTTACTGCACAATCAAGGTCTGTCCGGCGCGGAGATCGTCACTCTTGGCGATGTTGTTGATCTCTCTGAGCCTGTCCAGGCTGATGTTGTTTCTTTGAGCGATCTGGAAAAGATTGTCTCCTTTCTTGACCAGGTAGGTCTTTTCCCCCAGTTTCAGCCCCGCCCGCCTCTTTTTCTTCTTGATCTCTTTTTTCGGCTCGGAATCAGCCTCATCCTCTTCACCGGAGCGGCTGATTTTAATGACCCGCCCCGAGACCAGGCTCCGTCCATTGAGGCGATTCATCTTTTTGATTTCTGCTTCACTCGTACCGAAGCGGCGCGCCAGGGAAGCCAGGGAGTCGCCCTTTTTTACCTTGTAGCGCACAAGCGCCTCTTTGACCTGTGAATTCTTTCCGGAGAAATTCTTCTCGCTTCCTGCAACCTGGGCCGATCCCTTTCCTGACCTGCCGGCGTTTTCCAGCGGAATGACAAGCCTCTGTCCCGCAGTCAATGCTCTGCGGGAAGAAAGGGAATTGTGAGCTCTCAACGTCCGGGGTGATATTCCATACCTGCTGGCAATGGAATTGA
>CAZKRB010000066.1:0-5256 GCA_964555065.1 uncultured Syntrophus sp. | reverse complement strand
TGTAATTTCATTGGCTTATAAGATTTTACAATCTTATATTCGTAGGGGGTCTTTCGTGCCGCCTCCCTTGTGAAGTCGAAGCCGTACTTTCCCGGATCTCGGATGATATGCAGTGTCGCCAGGAAACGGGGAACATAGCGTGCCGTTTCATTGGGCAATCGATGATACAGATCCCAGAACCGGTCCAGGTAGTTGATGTGCTGGCGCGATATGACGCGCATGACCCGCCCTTCTCCGCTGTTGTAGGCGGCCAGGACGGTAAGCCAGTCTCCGAACATGCCATGAAGTTCCTTCAGATAGCTGATTGCCGCTTTGGTCGATTTGGCCGCGTCCATTCTTTCATCGACCCATTCATCACGATTAAGTGAATATTTATAACCTGTTGAGGGGATAAACTGCCACAGTCCGAGAGCCCGGGCTTTCGACAAGGCTCCGCTCTTGAATCCGCTTTCCACCAGGGGTAGCCAGGATAGCTCTTCAGGCAACCCGGCCTTCTTCAATTCTGCGACGATGGCCTCCCGGTACAATCCCGATCTCTGATAGGAGGCGATAAAGAAGTCTCTTTCACAGGTCTGAAAGGATCGGATTTCCCTTTGCACATCGGCATTCATCGCCTGGGGAATCTCACTGCGGTTCCCCCTTGTCGTGGGTTGCTGGATGGAAGAGTAAATGGCCATAATCCTTTTCGAAATCAGCAAACGCAAGTCGTCTTTCTGGCGCGCGATTTCCAGGTCGCCATCAGTCTCCAGCACGAGGGTGTATGCCTGATCCAGAAGATCCAGTGCCTTTTCGATATCGCCCTGCTCCCAGTGTTTCTGTGAGGCATTGAGATAAGCCAGGGCTTCTTCCATAAGATCCCGGTCCCCTTCCTTATCCTCCTCTTCGAGAGCCTCCTCGGAAAAAGAATTGTTCCTCATGGCATAGGATACGTTGGCTTTCGCGCCTGCCCTCTCCCGGAAGTTCAGTTTCCCCTTTTCTTCAGGGATCATCTCATCAGGTAAAGCGGACGTGTTTTGTTTCTGAAGGGCTTTTTCATCTTTATTAAGGTTTTCGTTCTGAGTTTGAGTGCAGGCAATCATGACCGACAGAAGAAAAAACAAAAGCATCCCCGTTGACATAAACTGGATTGACTTTTTCATGAGGTTGAAACTCCTTTCAGAAAAAAACCGATGAGACTTTGACGTCCTGTTCCGGCAATGACTCAGGATGATCCTGGGAATTCAAAGGTGAGGATCGGAATGAACGTGAGTTCCTATAGCACATTTTTTTTATTCTTCTAAGCATAATTGATAGAATATAGACCGAAAATCGGCATGGAGGCCTTGAAACGGACCCATCCTCTTTTTACTGGATAAGGTAGGCCTCGATCAAATCGTCAAGGTCGCCGTCCAGGACACGGCCGACATTCCCGATTTCAAGATTGGTCCGGTGATCCTTGACCATCTTGTATGGCTGCAGGACATAGGAACGGATCTGGCTTCCCCAGGCGATTTCCTTTTTGGTTTTGTTTATTTCCGACTGCTTCTCGCTCTGCTCCTGAAGCTTCAGTTCATAGAGCCGCGACCGAAGATATTTCATCGCCATGGCCTTGTTCTTATGCTGCGACCGCTCATTTTGACACTGGACGACAATGCCCGTCGGGAGATGGGTGATTCGAACGGCCGAATCGGTCTTGTTGACGTGCTGCCCGCCGGCGCCCGTGGATCGGTAGGTATCGATTCTCAAGTCTTTCTCGTCGATTTCCACGACGATTTCGTCATCGACTTCGGGGTAGACAAAGACGGAGGCGAAAGAGGTATGCCGCCGTGAACTGGCGTCATAAGGCGATATCCTTACCAGCCGGTGAATGCCGATTTCCGCCTTGGCATAACCGTATGCATATTCCCCTTCGAGGGTAACGGAAACGCTTTTTATCCCCGCTTCATCACCGGGTAGATAATCGATAATGGTCGTTTTAAACTCTCGTTTTTCCGCCCAGCGAAGATACATCCTCATCAGCATTTCGGCCCAGTCCTGCGCTTCCGTGCCTCCTGCGCCCGCATGGATGGACATGATGGCATTCATCGGGTCCTGTTCGCTGCCCAGCATCCTCTTCAGTTCGCTGTTCCGGACAGATTTCTCCAGTTGCTCCAGTTCCCTGGCAACGTCTTCCAGGGCGTCTTCATCGTTTTCTTCTCTGGCCAGGTCGTATAGAATTTGAATCTCCTGCAGGGCTTTTCGCTGACCATGCCAATCTTCCACCATTGCCGTCAGGTTGTTTTTCTCCTTCAGGAGAGTGCTTGCCTTATCGCGGTCATTCCAGAAATCCCCCTTCAAGGACAGGGTGTCAAGTTCCTTTATCCGTTTTTCTTTTTCAGCGATGTCAAAGGCACTCTCCGACGCTGTCCATTCTCTTTTTCAGATCCGCCAACGCTGAGGGTATGTCTTCGATCATTTTATTTTTCTCCTTTGCTCGGTATTAGGGTTATGGATAACAACGCAATAAAACAGGCATAAGCAAATACATCGCCGTACCTGGCATAAAGCGTTGATACTCCGGAATATTTTATTTCCCCCTGAAGAATGGTTCTTTTGAAGATTTCCGTCTGTTTTACAATTTTCCCCGTGGGATCGATGATCGCACTGATCCCCGTATTCGCCGCTCTCGCCAGAAACAGTTTGTTTTCCGCGGCCCTGAAGACGGTCATCGACAGGTGTTGGTAAGGAGCCGATGTCTTTCCGAACCAGGCATCGTTGGTAATGTTGACAAACAAATCCGCTCCCTTCTGTTTATAGGATCTCCCCGCTTCGGACAGGATGCCCTCATAGCAGATGAGCACACCGATCTTATGGGTCCCGGTGTCGATGGGAATAAATCCCTGCCCGGCCTGGAAGTCGCCGATGCCGCCCGCCAGCTTTCCCAGGAAGGGGAAGTAACGGCGAAGGGGAACATATTCTCCGAAAGGGACAAGATGCACCTTGTGGTATTGATCCACCAGGCTGCCCTCCGGCGACAGCAGAAAGGCGGTGTTCAAAAAGGAAAGGCCTCCCCCGTCGTTCCTGTAACTGGGGCTGCCAAATAACAGCCAGCTCCCCGTTTGCTGAGTCAAAGAAACAATCCTCTGCTGCTGATCATCGGCATCCTGAAAATAGAACGGCACCGCCGTTTCCGGCCAGATGATCATGCCCGCTGCCGTCGGTTCGGGTGCTGACAGGGACAAATCCTGATAGATATCGATGGTTTCCTTCTGATATAAAACGTTCCACTTCAGGCTCTGATCGATGTTTCCCTGCACCAGGAGGACCTTCTGAGCTGGGATATCCCTCAGGACCTGGCCGACCTGCCGAACCCTGAGCACTCCGTAACCGTAGGCGGCCGACAGCAGGGCCACTCCCAGGGCGAGTTCAACGGCGACTCTGGTCCTTTTTCCCCTGCGGAGGGTCATCAGCTCATAAGCCATGACATTCCCCAGAACAATCAGGAAGGAAATCCCATAACCGCCCGCAATATCGGCAATTTGAATCACAGGGAGGTTAAGGTATTGAGAGTGCCCGAGATTTTCCCAGGGAAACCCGGTCCACAGGTTCGACTTGGTATATTCAAGAACGACCCAGAGAATTGGAGCCGATACAATCAGGGGGATGGATCGCTTTTGGAAGTGCACCAAACCTGCCGCAAAAAGAGCAAAATATAGACTCATGTAGGCGGACAGCAGAAGGGTCAACAAGATGCCTGCGGCGTAATTGAGATTGCCGTAGACAACGGTCACGTAGGCAATCCAATAGATCAGGCCTACATGAAAGAGCGTCCCGCAAAAAAATCCCGCCACCGCTCCCTGAGTTACGGTTTTTCCCCTCAGCGCATAAAAAAACGGGACCAGTGCGATCCAGGCGAAGAGTCCCGTCCCGAACTTGGGAAAAGACAAAAAAAGCAGCAGACTGGACAGGGCAGCGAAAAAAAAGGTAGGTAGGTGACGCGTGAAGGTTGATCTTTGCACTCTGAACCTCTATCGCTGCCGGGTGGCAAACCCCTTCTCGTCCCGCCCGCTCCTCGTTCCCCTTTTTCTCATCTTTGATGCCCCTGAACACCCGATCGCCTTGCAATCTCCCAGATGTTTACGGCTTCGAGGGTGATGACGTTCCTGCCGACTGTCTGTCTAACTCCTTTTTTCAAAGAGCCCGCATGTTTTCCGCTCTCAGAAAGCTTCGGTCCCCTTTTTTGATGACGTCGTTAATCAACTTGACTGCCTTTTCCTTTTCCCGGGGCAATCTGGCTTTTACCGGCAGATAATTGGAGGCATGGTTGGAGGCGAAGAAACAGTTTGTAAAATTCGATTGGGCAATCATGGTCCCAATCTCATTAAGCAATTGGAACTGATCAGGGAGAACGAATTCCCCACGCTGGTACTCTTCATACAGGGGGGTGCCGGGAACGATCATCACGGTCAGAGCACTGGCATATTCCGGATCGATGTCACTCAGAATTCTGGCCGTGTCTCTTGCATGCTCCATGCTCTTTTCCACGCCTCCGATTCCCAGCAGCACCGTCACGGAAAGTTGAATTCCTGCGGCTTTGATTTTTCTGCCGGCTTCCACCAGTTGTGCGTACGAAACTCCCTTCCGGATCTTTTTCAGCAGCTCCTCGTTTCCCGTCTCCACGCCCAGATAGACGATTTTAAGGCCGAGGTTTTTCAGCTGGGCTAACTCTTCCGATGTTTTCCGGAGAATGCTCTTGGCATTTCCATAGAGCCCGATCCGCTCCACACCTCTCAAATTCCGATTGATGGATTCAAAAATAGGAACCAGCTTTTTCTGGGGAATAATCAGTGCATCCCCATCGCAAAGGAAGACCTTTCCCACGGCGGAATACCGGCTTGCTTCCCGGATGTCTTCCTCGATTTCCTGAAAACTTTTGATGCGGAATGTTTTATCTTTAAAGCAGGGGCAAAAGGTGCATTTATTATGCGAGCAACCGGTTGATACCTGAATCAACAAACTGTAAGCTTCGCTGGGTGGACGGTAAATGGATCCTTCATATTTCATGGCGACACCTATTGGACTTTATTCATCTTTTCAACCCTGAACAGGCCCCTGCGCGAACGGCTTGCCGGATTTGAGGTCATACATAGCAGGAATCGTTCATAAATTCAAATAACAATGGAGGATAATCCCCTTTATCCCAAGGCCTGAAAAGAGAAAAGGGGCCAACTCTTTTCAGTTGACCCCTTTCTCTATGATCTGGCGGGGCCGAAGGGACTCGAACCCTCGCCCTCCGGC
>CAZKRB010000065.1:0-16563 GCA_964555065.1 uncultured Syntrophus sp. | reverse complement strand
GGGGTCGCGGTACGTGTTTTCGCAGCACCAGTCGTAAATGGCCCTGGCCTTGGCGAGGACGGTTTTTTTACCTTTGGTGATCTGATCCGCCAATTTTTTCACCTCGCCGTCGACGGGACAGAGGCTGGTCGGTTTCAGGTACTCGGCATAGTCGGCTGCGTTCCAGGCCGGCTCCTTGGCCGGCAGATTGGACTGACGGATTTCCTGACGGTCAACGGCAAAAGAAAAGGTGAGCCGGCGGCTTTTGGCATCCGCAGGCCATTGGGCGTAAAGAATGGGGGTGCCGTAGGCGCTGTCCGTATAAACGCCTGATGAGGCAAAATCGCCGGAGACTTTGATGTCTCCCACCGTCTGGTAACGATCCGTCACCGGATAGGGTATCCAGAGTTTCGCTTCCTTTCCCGCCTCCTGGCCGGAAAGATCCACATCCAGGGTTACGACGCCCGAGCGGCTGGCGGCAAAAGCGCTGGCGGCTGCGAACAGCAAAAAAAGAACCAGTAGAACGCTTACATGTCTTTTCATAAATCCTCCTTATTAAGCAATCCGTTCTGTTGAATTTCAATTGAATAGCCATCCGGTCAGGCGATGTCAAATCAATAATATTGATTGAGATCAAGTTGTTATTCCTTTCTGTTATGAAGTTCTTCGCGCTTATTAATGATCGGTGTTTTCAAGCAGTGGATAGAGACGGCAAAACCCGTCCAGATCGTTGATATTCAACTGGCCGAAGAGTTTGAAAAACACCACTTCAAGAACTCAATACAGACAAACGCCTACCCGGCCAAATCCGATGCGGAGACGGAGCGCCTTGACCGCATCCTTCCCACCCTTCAAGCCTCAAACGAAGATATCGTTATCGTTTGTCCCCGCGGCGGCGGTGGAGGAGCCAAGAACACATACGAGCATCTCAAGGCCGGGGGAATTCCCGAAAGTCGCCTCTACATCCTGGAAAAGGGCGTCGCGGGATGGCCCTATTCGGAAATGTTGATTCAAGGGAAATAAACGCATCATGTCCCAAGAGGATCATCTGCCCCGCCTGTCAAAAAGGTCGGATGCGCAGGGTGGCCCTGTTACTTCCTTCCATGTCGCTGCAATAGCCCGCCAGAGTTGAGAGAATCACTTGGCGCTGAATTCTATGAAGGGCATGCGCAGGCTTGTATTTTGCGGGGCAAGCCGTTATGTTCCGTTCAACGTCAAAAAATGCGAGGTTGCAATCCAGATGAAATTCAAATATCCCCGCCTCTTTCTCAAGCCGGGCCGGGAAAAAGCGCTGCTGCAAGGCCATCCCTGGCTTTTTTCCGGGGCGGTGGCCTCCGTTGAAGGAAAGCCTGAACCGGGCGAGGTCGTTGCTGCGGCGGATGCCGCAGGCCGACCGCTGGGGTTGGGATTTTTCAATCCCCGTTCCGATATCATCTTCCGGTTTCTCACCGCCGACGTGGACTGCCCCCTGGATGCGGCATTCTGGCGCGAGCGGATCCGCTTCGCCGTGGCGCTGCGGCGTCAGATTATTCCACCGGAGACCACGGCCTGCCGGCTGATCAACGCCGAAGGGGATCTTCTGCCGGGCGTGATCGTGGACGAATACGACTCGGTTCTGGTCTGCACCCTGGCGACGGCGGGCATGGAGAAGAACCGCCGGTTCCTCCTGGACGGGCTGATCGAGATCTGCCGCCCCCGGGCGATCTATGAACGGAGCGAGAAAAAAGCCCGGCAGTTGGAGGGGCTGGAAGAGCGCAGCGGCTGGCTTTACGGCGGGGGAGGGGAGGCGATAGAGCGGATTCCCATCCGGGAGAACGGCCTCTCCTTTGAAGTGGACATCATCGGCGGGCAGAAGACGGGATTCTTTCTCGACCAGCGGGTCAACCGGGAGGGGGTGGCCGGCCTCAGCCGCGGGCTGACCGTCCTGAACTGTTTCTCCTACACGGGAGCGTTTTCCGTCTACGCCGCCCGGGGCGGCGCCCGGCGGGTTGTTTCCGTGGACGTGTCGGAAGGGGCGAACGCTCTTGCCCGGCAACACCTGGAGAAAAACGGCTTTTCCCCGGAGCGGCACCCGGTGCTCCGCGGCGATGTCTTCTCCTGGCTGAGGGAAACGGAGGAGGTTTTCGATGCGATCATCCTGGACCCGCCGGCCTTCGCCAAATCCCGCAAGGACATCGCCCGCTCGGCACGGGGGTACAAGGACATCAATCTCCAGGCCATGAAGCATCTTCACGACGGCGGATTGCTCTGGACCTTCTCCTGCTCCAGCTTCATGGATGAGGCGCTTTTCCAGAAGGTAGTGCTCGGCGCGGCCCGCGATGCCGGGAAGAGCCTCCAATTGCTGAAGATCCTCGGCCCGGGGCCGGATCACCCAACCAGCCTGGCCCATCTGGAAGGGCGGTATCTCAAGGGACTGCTGCTGCGGGTCTGTTCCTGAAGACGTTGAATCCGGCTTATCGGCCGGTATGGAATCAGGGAAGGAGACGCGGGTGACGACGCCAAAACGCGCGCCCCGGCGGAAACAGACCCGTGGACTGAACTTCCGGCAACGGCCGCCGGAAAAATAAAAAAGAAGATCGCTGTGGCCGGGGGAGAATCACGATTCAGGAGATAGGAGCCGCGGTCCCGAATTCCTCGATAATAAGCAGGAACGAAAGGGCAGGGCCCCCCCGGGGTTTCCATGGGGATTCCTACCCTTTCGGGAAGTATGATCGCCGGGGGGAATATCCGGCAAGGTTGGACGCCGATGAGGGTTGCCTAGCGGCTCCGGCGGCCTGAAGCTCTGGGCGACATATGGTAGGAAGCCGCTTTTTTCTGCGGGGTCGAACTCCGGGAGGCTTCCGGGAGTTCGCGTCTCGCGAAGCCGCTCAGGGACCGGCAGGAGCCGCCGCTTCCAGCCGGAGCCGGGAGTGTGTAATCGAAATCTTCCAGAGTGCGGCGTTCGATTTGTTCTCCCAGAACATGCTCAATGGTCCCCACGAGGTCCCGTTCCTGCGAGGTTACAAAGGAGAAGGCATCCCCGGACTTGTCCGCCCGGCCTGTACGGCCGATCCGGTGGGTATAGGCCTCGACGGTATCGGGCATGTCATAATTGATCACATGGGAGATGCGGTTCACATCGATCCCCCGGGCGGCGATGTCCGTGGCGATCAGGATCCGATACTGTCCGTTCCGGAAACCGCAGAGAGCCGCCTGGCGCTGATTCTGCGACAGGTCCCCCTGGAGGGAGGTCACGGGGAAGCCTGCGGTTTTCATCTGCCTGGCTACCCTCGTCGTGCGATGCTTGGTTCGTGTGAACACCAGGACGGAATCCGTGCTGGTCTGTTCGAGAAGTTTCATCAGTAGGGCTGTCTTGAGATGCTGCTCCACGGGATACAGGGTATGCGAGACCGTCGCTGCGGGAGCGTCGGCTGCAACCCGGAGCGTAACCGGATTTCGCAGAATTTCCCTCGCCAGGCCGCGGATGTCGGCAGGCATGGTGGCGGAGAAAAGCAGCGTCTGGCGCTTTTCCGGCAGCCGTTTCGTGATCTTCCGGATATCCGGGAGAAAGCCCATATCGAACATCCGGTCCGCCTCGTCCAGGACGAGGACTTCAATGCCGGACAAGTCGGCGGCGCCCTGGTTCACGAGGTCGAGCAGACGGCCCGGACAGGCTACGATGATCTCGGCCCCCGTTCGGAGTTTCTGGATCTGGGGATTCTTGTTCACACCGCCGTAAACGGCGACGCTCGTTACCATGGTCGCCCGGCCCAGCTCGCTGATGGATTCGTGAATCTGTTCAGCCAGCTCCCGTGTCGGGGCGACGATCAGGGCGCGGGCTCTTTTGCCCGACCCGCTGAGCAGGCGCTGCAAAATAGGCAAAGCGAAGGCCGCGGTTTTCCCCGTTCCGGTCTGAGCAAGCCCCATGACGTCTCTACCTTCGAGGATGGCGGGAATGGATTGAAGTTGAATCGGTGTCGGCGTCCTGTAGCCCAGGGCCTGGATGCCGGCCTCGATCTGAGGGTGAAGATTGAACTGTTTAAAACTCATTAAATTTCCTTTTCTATGATGATGATTGGCCGGGATCGCCCCGGCCTGTCCGCCCGGTTTCGGGCGCTTGATTGTTGAGGTATCTGGCCTGCTGAAGGCCTGTTGCCATTTTTAGCTGATCGGCTCGTCTGCGCTACTGACTGGATCGGCTTCCGTTTCCTCACTGTTCTTGTTTCCCTGGTGCCGCTTTGCCATTTTTTCCCTGGCTTTCTGTGCGCGCTCCATCTCCTTTTGACGTTTAACGAATTGCTGGGGGCTTTTCCTTCCCATCTTTCCTCCTGTGTACTTCGAAATGGCTATCGAGTCCGGGAATGCCGCTTGCTGAATATAAAAACCCCAGAAGCCTTTTTCACCGGCTCTGGGGTGGAGTGAACAGCCAAAACCAAATCTAAAAACTCGATCTCAGTAAGAAATTTAAAAGCCCCCGAGAGGAGGGGCTTTTAAATTCAAAATGAAATTAAGGTTCTACAGCTTCCGTACATTCTCGGCAGCCGGACCTTTCTGTCCCATTGTCACATCGAAACTGACCCGGTCACCCTCCGACAAGGATTTGAACCCTTCTCCCTGGATTGCGGAATGATGGACAAAGACATCCTTGCCGCCGTCCTGTTCAATAAAGCCAAACCCCTTTGAATCGTTGAACCATTTTACTGTTCCTTCTGACATCTTTTCCTGCTCCTTTTGATTGGGTTCCATTCCGGACCCTTAGTGTTTCGTCGATTGGATCGACCGGCAGTGCCTGCGTGTAAACAAAAAACCGCACGTTCCTTCGTCTGGAGTGTGCGGTTAAATTTTCGTATTTTGTTAACTACAATCATGTACTGCACTTGTTGAGGGGAACAGTAACGGATTGTTAATGAAAATGCAAGGGTTTTTACAGGGCTGTCCCGGAAAAGTTTCGCGGGGCGAAAGATCAGGAGATCAGATGGGGCAGCATGACCTCTTGGAGGCGCAGTCGCTGCTCCTCGAAGGCTTCGTCGCCTTCAGCCCCGGAAAAATCCATCATGTCGCCGAATCTCAGGTGCACTCTCGCGAAGGGCTTTGGCAACATGAAGCGGTCCCAACTGTTGAAATACCAGGCCCGGTCTGCAGAGGCGTAAAGGGGGACGACAACGGCATCCGCGGAGCGGGCCAGGCTGATTACTCCCGCCTTGACGACCCCGGCCGGCCCCTGCGGTCCGTCGACGACGTGGGCGGCAAGGCCGTAGCGCTTGAGCTGTTCCACCATCTCCCGCAGCGCCCGCCCCCCGTTGCGGGAAGATGAGCCGCGGACGGCGCGCCATCCCGATTTCTCGGCAATTCCGGCAATAATGTCGCCATCCTGGCTCTGGCTGATCATCAGGGCGGGTTTATAGATGGCATAGGTTTTGGCATGGCGGATGATCGCAAAGAACTGTTGATGCCAACCGCACAGCAAAACCCGGCCGCCTTGATGAAGGTAATCGAGCCAGGGCTGCTCATTTTCGATATGAATCCGGACCGTTAACAGGTAACAGCGGACGAGATGGTAAAGGAGTCCAGGAATAAGGCTGATGAACACATACCGGTATTTTTTCAGCACTGAAACATTCCCCAATCCTTGAAAATTCAGATGCCATATTGACAACTACTGAAATCAGCCGCAACCGCCGGCTTTGAGACGGCGGCAAATCCATATACATCTTGAGGTGTGGTCCATAGGGTAAACCACGATCCCTCAGGCAGAGTCAACTCTTTTGAAACGATTTTCCCGATTCGGCTCTGTGAGGAAAGCTGTGCTGATGCATGACTTTCAAAACCATTTCGCCATGGCTCCCTCCGTAACATATCCGAGGATGAGGCCGCTCAAGGTCAGGGCGTGGACTTTGATGGCGGCAAGATTGGCGGGAGCCATCTTCAATTTGTCCCGGTAATTTTCTCGTAAGAGTCGAAAGGACTGGAGGGCAACGGGCATCGAGAGAACACCCAGCAGAATGTAGATCGAGGCGACTCCGAAAGATGCAGCCAGGAGGATGGTGGCGTAAGCGCCGATAAGGCCGGCGGCGTACAGGAGAACCCCCGACTTTTTCCCGAACCGGGCAACGAGATTGAGCTTGCCCGCCTGGCGGTCTTCTTCGTAATCGGGGATCTCGTTGATGACGATCATGGACCACATGAGAAATCCGGGGATCAGCGAAACAATGGCGGGTTCCCAGGCGATTGACCGGCATTGAACATAGAAAGCCCCCAGGCAGATCACCGGACCGAAGTTGATCAGAAGGCTCAGTTCTCCAAACCCCCGATAGCCGTAGCGCAGGGGTGGGGCGCTGTAAAAGAAGGAGGAGAACATCCCGATGCCGGTGAAGATGAGCACAGACCAGCCGACGGACAGGGCCAGGTAAACCGCAGCGCTCACCGAGAGGGTGTAGAAAAGAAGAGAAAGGCCCAGCAGGCGCCCGACAGGGAGAAGGCTTTTCGTCAAGACGCCGCTGCCGCCGGCATAGGGATTCTTCTCTTCGTCCTGGCAACGATCCACGTCATGGAGGTAATCATAGACATCGTCGATCATGTTCAGGGCGATGTGATGGAGGGCCATCCCGATCATGACCATTGCAAAATTCAGCAAATGAAATTGCCCGCAGCTCACCCAGGCAATGACAGTTCCCAGAAGGGCGGGAAAGAGGCTGGTAGGGACGAAATGGAGGCGGAATGCCTGCATCCAGCTCTTCAGGCTTCCCGGATGCGGGCGCTCCTTTCTCCGGATCCGGTTCATTTTCAGTGGCATGGCAGGCGTCCTCGATGGCTTTCTCAGAAATTTCCGTCATCATATCATAAACCATCCGGGTCAAACCAAGATTATCGGGTGGAAGCCCTGCCCCGTGACCGCCGTTCCGGTATTAGATGAGACCGCTTTCTTTGACTGCAGGGCAGGCATCCCCCTGCCCTGCAACCGTTCAACTCTTTATCATGACTTCTCGGTCTTTAAGCTTTTTTTACCCAGGACCTTACTGATAAAACCAAGCGCTCTGATGAAGAAACTGATGAAGTACAGTACGAAAAAGCAGGCAACAAAATCAAATGCGCTCAAAATCATTGCTCCGGATAAGGTATCTTGAATTATATTCATTTGACCACCCCCAGCAAGGTAAGCATGATGCCGCCGGCCACCGCTGTTCCCAGCACGCCGGCCAGATTGGGCCCCATGGCGTGCATGATGAGGAAACTGCGTTTGTTCGCCTGATTGCCGACTACATGGGATACGCGTGCCGCCATCGGGACCGCCGCGATCCCGGCAGACCCGATCAGGGGATTGATCTTCCCCCTGCTCATCCAGCACATCATCCGCCCCCACAGAAGCCCGCTCGCCGTTCCCGTGGCAAAGGCGATCAGGCCGAGCACGACGATCTCCAGTGTTTTGATGTTGACAAAGTTTTCCGCGCTCATCGTGGTTCCGATCGCCGTTGCGATAAATACCGTGACAATGTCCAGGAACTGTCCGCCCAGGGTATCGGCCACTCTCTGCATGATGCCCGATTCCCGAACCATGTTCCCCAGCATCAGACAGGAGATCAACGGGGCAATCGGCGGCAGGAGGACCAGAACCACGATAATGATCATGATGGGAAAAATGACTTTCTCCGCCTTGGTCACCGGCCTCAAGGATGTCATGGCGATTTTCCTCTCCTTTTCCGGCACAAGCCATTTCATGATCGGCGGCTGGATCAGGGGCAGCAGTGCCATGTAGGAATACGCGGCAACGGCTACCTGGCCCAACAGATGCGGCGCCAGCTTGGAAGCCACATAGATGGCCATCGGACCGTCCGCCCCGCCGATAATGCCGATCGCTCCCGCTTCGGAGATATTGAAGCCGATCAGTTTCGCGCCGATCAGGGCGATGAAAATACCCAGATGGGCCGCCGCCCCGAGAACGATGGTGCTGGGATTGGCAATCAGCGGTCCGAAATCGGTCATGGCGCCGACCCCTAAAAAAATCAGCGGGGGATAAATGACTTCCGTGATGCCTTTATAGTTGAAGTACAGCAGCCCCCCCGGGTCCATCAGCCCGGTGCCAGGCACATTGACCAGGATGCAGCCGATGCCTAAAGGCGCCAGAAGAAAGGGTTCATATTTCTTCCGCAGCCCCAGATAGACAAAGAGGATCCCGACACCGATCATGACGATGTGAGCTATGGTAAAATTGGCCAGGCCGGTACTGCTCGCCATGGCTTTCAACATGTCTAAGAGAATCATCTTCTCCCCCTCCTCTCGTTTTGACCGTCAGCGGACGGCTTCTCGAATGTTTCGCATTTCAGAATGTTTTTCATGATGCTTCCCTCCAAAAACGTTCCTTTATTGGGTTACAGGAACAACATCCGTACCACCCGGAAAAAGGGGAGGGATAATTATATAAATATATGAATATAATCAAGAATTAAGTGGCGAAGGAGTTGAAGCTTCCCGCTGGAGGGCGAATAGACCCACCATATTAGGGGGTTTCTGAAATATTTGTCGGGAGGGGTCTGGTGGGTTCCGGAAGAGGTGAAGCTTGGGCAAAGGGCCAAGAAGTTCCCGGGCTTCTGACGCCGAGCTTCTTCATCCGCGCCCACAGGGCGTTGGGGTGCAGTTCGAGGATATGAACGGCCCCTCCGTTCCCCTTGATTCTCCAGCCGGATTGTTGAAGTGCCCTCAGGATGTGCTCCCGCTGTGCCTCCATCAGGGGCTTTGTTCGCCCCGATCCTGGGGCGGATGACTCATCTTCCGGACAGGATTTTCCGGCAGCGCATCAATCTTTTCCGCCAACTGGAGTTCGAAACCCACGATGACAGCCCGATCGATGACATTTATCAGCCCCCATACATTTCCCGGCCAAGCGCAGTGTTTTAAAGATCCCATGACCTTGTGGGGATTCTTAATGTCTCTGTTGCGGCTCTTGTTGAATTTTGCAACTTAGGCTTTAGCGAGGAGCGGGATATCCTCAATCCTCTCCCTCAAGGGGGGAATGAAGATGGGATAGATATAAAGCCAGAAATGAAGATCCTGTTGAAACCTGCCTTTTTTGATCTCTTCCCGGAGATCCCGGTTGTTGGAAGCGATGATCTGGACATCCACCTTGATTAGGCCAGGGCTGATGGGGCGGCGGAAAGCCTTTGCCCGCCACCCCATGCCGAGGGGACATCACGAAAGGGACATCAGGTAGGAGCGGAGATTGGTTTTTTTGTTGATCAATCCCAGCTTGTTGCGGATGCTGTTTCGGTGCAGATCGATCGCGCTCTTCGAGATGCCCAGAATCTGGGCGATTTCCTTGGTTCGCTTGCCTTCCTTGATCAGGCTGGCGACCTGAATTTCTTTCGGCGTGAAGTTCCGGTAACGGGAGGTGATCTTCTGCAGGAAGGGGGACATGATGTCGTTCAGGTTGGATTCGGCGATCTCCACGAAGGTTGCCTGCAGCTCCCCGAGTTCCGTTTCCTTCAATTTCTGGATATAGGGAAGGACCAGTTCCTTGACGTTGGAGAGAAAGCGCTCCTCCATTTCCCGCTTGTCCTGATCCCGGTGCTTCAGCAGGGTTTTCAGGGCGGCATTCAGTTCTTCCAGGCGCCGGGCGCTGGTTTCCAGCTCGGTCTCCCGGTTTTTCAATGCCGCTGTGGTCCGGTTGCGCTCCGTCATGTCATGGAAAAGTACAATGGCAAAGTCTTCATCCCGAACGCGGACCGTTTCCGTCGAGACGAGGGTCTCCAGGATGTCTCCCGAACGGGTGGAAATGAGAATCGGGTATTCGCGAAGGGAGCCTTCCCGGCAGACTTTATCATAAAAGGATGCCCGCTCTGCTTCTGTGGGATAGATGCCGGAGAGTACGGAATGGACGTCGGCGATATCTGAGCGCTGATAGCCGAGCATCCTCAAAAAACTTTCATTAACCTGCGTATCGGACGGCTCGGACAAATTCTTCAGCATCATGGGAACAGGGTTTGACTCGAACGTCATGAAGAACCGTTCGTCGTTCAAATTGATGGTTTCTCCCATGGCCGTGTCCAGATCCAATGGAGTGCCTGCAATGCGCGCTTCAAGGGGCAGCATTGACCCCGAGCTTTCTTTCGACATGTGATCTAATCCCTTTACTCTTGATAATGATGAACAATTTCAACTCTGCAACAGAACAGACACCGCCTTGGCCGTTCAGATAGGCTTTTCGGCGTCAGCCGGCGCAAGATCATCTCTGGTCTGCAGCCGGGCTGAGAATCGGCTGGATGGGAGGTTCTTCCGCTTCCGCTGATGGAAGAGCTTCCCGCTCGCGGCTCGGATTTTCGAGCGGCGATCCAGGATTTTCCGCGGCCTTGTAAGCCCTGCCCTCGGAAAGGATCTTCCCGATTCTCTCGTGGATCAGCCGGGAGGCCAGTTGGTTTCCACCTATGCCTGCCAGTACGGATACGGCGGTTTTGTCCCTTCCGGCATATTCCACTTTAATGACGATTTTATCGTCATGAAGATTGGCCGTCAGCTTTCCCGAGCCGATTTTTGACTGGGCGTCGATGGAGGTGGCCTTGAGCTCCTTCAGGGCCTGCTCACAGGCCTGCCAGACCTGATCGACGGGATAGGAATAGGTCGACTGCAGATACCCGCTTTCGTAAAGAAACTGACCGGACTGAACGCCCAGGATGTTGCCGTTGGTGATGACGGCGGTATCACAGCCGGAAAGTACGAGCAGACCGAACAGCAAAGCTGAAAAGCAACAGCGAGGGAAGGGTTTCATGGGCGTCTCCTTGAAATGATATCTTGAATATATCTGCTTATTTGATCGCTTCAGCAGGGCTTTTTCATATCGACAACCTGCAATTAAGTCAATAAGAAATATGGCCGCCCGCCATCAGGAAGAAGGCGTGGGCCCTCTGGGCCACCGACCAGAGCAGAATCGCCGCCGTCACCAGCAGGCAGCCCGTTCCGAGAGCCCGGTGCACAGGTGTTTCCATCGATTTTTCCTCGTATCCCAGCAGGAATCCCAGCAAGATTCCGGCAATCAGCCCTCCACCGTGCGCCCAGTTGTTAATGCCTGGAACCAGGAGGCCGAAAAGAACCAGGCCGATCACCCAGCCCGTTGCCTGGCGGTAGATCGTTTCCCCGTAAAATCCTCCCCGGCTTTTGCCGTAGAACAGGATGGCGCCGATCAGGCCGCAGATGCAGGCTGAGGCGCCCAGGGTGAAAGGAATGCCCACGAGGCTGGAAAGGAGAAAACCGGCGACGCCCGTCAAGGTATAAAGAATGACAAAGCGGAAGAGGCCGTATTCCCGGAGGACAAAAGGGCCGAGTTGGGAAAGGGCGGCCATGTTGAAAAAAAGATGGAGAATCCCCCCGTGGAGGAATGACGCGGATACGAGGGTCCACCAGCGCCCGTACTGGGCTAGGGGCAAGGTTCCCGTTGCCCCCAGCAGAAAAAGACTGTTGTTGGAAGGGGAGAGGAAGGTCAGGGGATTCAGAGAGGTTCGGGCCGCAGCCGGATCGAAGAGGAGCGACAAAAGATAAAAGGCGACGTTAAGATAGATCAGGAGGCGGACCGGCTGCAGAGCGCCCCGTTGCAGGCGTCCGAAAAAGCCGGAGAACCAGCGTGATCCCGGTTTTTTCAGTCCGCAGTAGGGGCAGACGGCTTCATCGGCACTGACGAGCTTACGGCAGCGAGGACAGAGGAGAGCGGTTTTCCCACGGGCGGTCATCATCGTTTCCTGAGGGGAGGCTAAAAATATTTCATCATGACCGGGATGGCGGCGAAGGTTCCCACAGAGGTCGTCAGGTTCACGACGGCGATCAACAGCAGAATGCGGGTGATTTTATTCTGAAAGAACCCTCTGACGGACATGACATCCTCTTTCAGATTGAGAAAATCCTTGACTTTCGGCTTGCGCAGGGAGGCTTCCGTCAGGCCGGCGACCCACCCCGTGGCAATCAGGGGATGAAGGGTGGCGACCGGTGCGGAACAGGCGGCGGCGGCGATGGTCAGGGGATGAGCCAGAAGAAGCAGGGCCCCCACAGCGGCGCAGATCGCGGTGATGGATGACCAGGAAAGAACCATGTTGAGGCTCGCCTGGAAACCGGAGTTGAAAAATCCGGCAATGAAGAGCCCGATCACGCCCAAGGAGAATCCCCAGCCGAAAAAGCGGCCCCAGAGGCCTGCCGGGGGGATTTCGGAGATCGCGTCGATGTCCACGACCTCCTTCCGTTCAATGGACTTCAAAATGCCCGGGATATGCCCGGCGCCGACGACGGCCACGACTTTGGCGCCCTGGGCGTGGCGGATGGCGTGGGCAAGGTATTGATCCCGCTCGTCGATCAGGGTTTTTTTCAGGTCGGGCATTTTTTCGCCCAGCTGGCGCAGGGTCATGTCCAGCACATCATGCTCTTTGAGCTTCTCGATATCTTCTTCGGAAATGTCCTCCGTCATGAAGAGGGAAAGAAACATTTCCGTCATCAGTTTTACCTTGTTGAAAAACCCCATTTTCCGCCAGGTCCGCAGCAGGGTGACGCGGATTTCCCGGTCCACCAGGGCGATGTTGGCCCCCTGTTCCTCCGCCAGGGCCATGGCCCGAAGCATTTCCTCGCCGGGGTTGATCTTGAATTTTTCTGCGATTTTTTTCTGGAAGGAAACCATCAGCAGCTGAGAGAGGAGCAGAGAGGTCCGTTTTTCCCGGATGACCTTCATGATGTCCATCTCCTGCCATTGGTCCTTTTTTTTCAGGGCATCGAAACGGGCCTGGCAGAGTTCGACGCAAACCGTGTCCGGCTTTTCCTCCTTGATGACGCTTTCCACGAGGTCGGCGCTTTCCCGGGACACGTGGGCCGTGCCGACCAGGACGATTTCCTTTCCCCCCGACAACAAATGATGCACATTTTGATGCTGCGTGGTATGGATCTCATTTTCAGTAGACATGGTGTGGTCCTATCAGTATTTTATTTGCTTGTAAAGGAAATACCGTACTACTAACTCGGGGAAACTCATAACTTGGGTAAGAGTTTGCCGCTGCTGTCCTGGTTGCATTCAATAAGGATACCAGGGCGGGCATGGGGAGGCGGCGAAGGCGCCGGGCGATCCCCTGTCAAGGCGCGGCAACCCGACTCCATCAGCCCCGGCGGCTGAGCGGGAAGGCCTCCCTCCGGAATGAAGGTGGGCGGAGTCTTCCGCGATGCGGCCGGTGAAGCGTCAAAGGACAACATGAAGGAAAAGCAGGCACGGAATTTTCTGAAACTCGGGGAGCGGATGGAGATGACCATTGAGGGGGTCGCCTTTGGCGGTTCGGGAATCGGGCGGGTCCGCGATCTGGTCGTTTTTATCCCTTTTGCCGTGGATGGGGATCTTCTGGAGATCGAAGTCTCCATGGTGCGGCGGACTTACGCCCTGGGGCGGATCTGCCGGATCCTGAAGCCTTCCCCGTACCGGACGTCGCCGCGCTGTCCCCATTGCGAGCGCTGCGGCGGGTGCCAGTATCAGCATATCGTCTATGAGCATCAGTTGGAGATCAAAAAGCGCCAGGTTGCTGAGACCTTCGCCCGGATCGGAAAGCAGCCGGACCCGCCCGTCCGGGAAGTGCTCCCCTCGCCGCTGCCCTACGCCTACCGGGGAAAGGCGGAATTTCACTTACAGAGTAAGCCGGGAAAAATCCCGGTGATCGGCTACAAAGAAGGGGCCGACAGCCGGATCGTTCCCGTCCCGCGCTGTGAGCTCCTGGATGAGACCATCAACGATTCCCTGTCGGATTTCCGGAAGAAGATGAGCGCCCTTTATGCTTCGCGGCGAGGGGGCGGGGTGCGGGAGAAAAGGGTGATCTTCTGGTCCGGGGGTATTGGAAACACGATCGGCGATCCCGGCCTTTCTTCCGGCGAAAGGGGGCGGGTGATCCGCAGGGTCAAGGGAAAAGAATTCCGCGTCCCTGCCCGGGGATTCTTCCAGGCGAACACCGCCCTCGTCGGGAGCATGGTGGATTCGGTGGTCCGAGCCTGCGCCCTGTCCGGGAAAGAGACCGTTCTGGATCTGTATTGCGGCTCCGGCCTCTTTTCCCTCTTTCTGGCGCCCCTTGGCAAGCGGCTGATCGGCGTGGAGGTGGACGAAGAGGCCGTCGCCTGCGCCATGGAGAATCTCCGGGAGGAAGGAATCGGGAATGGGGAATTTTTCGTCGGGGATGTGGCGGAGATTTTACGGGACCGTTTCGTGGAGAAGGATCAGAGGGTGGAGGTTGCCGTGCTGGATCCTCCGCGGATCGGTTGCAGCCCGGAGCTTCTGGAGGCCCTGTTGCGCCTGCGCCCCGACCGGATCCTCTACATCTCCTGCAATCCGGCCACCCAGGCTCGGGATGTCCAAAAGCTGCGGGAGGGCGGCTATCGGCTCGCGGAGCTGCTACCTCTCGACATGTTTCCCCAGACGAAGCACATCGAAGTCATCGGTCTCCTGGAGCGGAAGAAGGAGAGCTGAAGCGCCCCCCTACAGGTCGATTTCCTGGTCGTCTCTCGCGGCGAAGGTCGGGGGAAAGATCTTGCGGGCGACCGCTTCGGATTCATCCCGGTCTGCGGGGGCGGTGTAAAGACGGGCGTCGAAATGCGTCAGGGCCAGCCGTTTCGCTCCCGCTGCGGAGGCGATCCGGGCGGCGGCTTCCGGGTTAAGGTGCGGCCAGGCTTCGCTGGACTGATCCTTCCGGTAGGCGCATTCAGAAATGAGCAGATCCGCCGACCGGGAAAGGGTCACCGCATTCTCGCAGTAGCCGGTGTCCGAGCAGTAACTGAGGATTCGCCCGTCCAGGGAAATCCGGTATCCCAGGGTCGGGACCGGATGATTGAGGGGCAGGGTTTCCACGGGAAAGGGAAGCTTCCCGAGGGAAGCGGGCAACTCCAGGATGTCCACGGAGAAGGGAAGGGCGGAAAGGGCCGCCGTGAAGGGGCGGTTGACGAAGAGGTTCAGCAGTTCCCGGCTGCCTTCCGGGCCGCAGATGACCAGCCCCTGGGGAAAGGAAAACTTGTTGAGCGTATGCAGCCCGATGATGTGGTCGAGATGAAAATGGGTCAGGAACAGGTAGAGGGGCTTCGTGCCGCCCGGGCCGAGATAACGATCGAGTTTGTAGAAGCCGTTTCCGGCGTCAAGGACAAGGTCATAGGCGTCGCTTTGGACGAGGATGGAGACGGTGTTCCCCATGTCCGTGTCATACCAGCCATTGGTTCCCAGAAAGATGATTTTCATCGGGTTGAGCCTTTTCTGTTGACTGGAGAAGCCGGCCGGTGGCCGGAGTAAGGGGGAATTCCCTTCGCCCCGCGGGAAAATCGGGTCAAGGTGATGTTTCTCCTTGACTTTCTGCCGCGAAGTCCGATTTATACCGCCAAACGGATGGAATGACAAGATCGAAATGAAAGGCTGAGATGAAACGAGGGAGCAGGGACAGGCGGGACTGGGAACAGCCGGGTGGCGGGGTCGGTTCGGTGCGGAGATTTTTTCTTTTGACGATAATGATGGTTCTGGCCTGCTCCGTGTCGGCGGAGGCGGCAACGCGATCTGGCGCCGCCGCGCTTCCGGCTGCCCCCTCTCTGGTTGCCGAAAGCCGCTATGCCATCGAAATCAGCATCAGCCGGAGGACTCTGGTTCTCTACGAGCGGGCCGCCGGAGGGAAGCGGGTTCCCCTGCGGCAATACCGGGTCGGAAGCGCCGTGTTGGGCCTCGATGTCTACCCCCTTGGCAGAGGTCAAGTGACCGCCATTGCCTTCAATCCCTGGTGGTATCCGACGCCGTACTCCCGCGAGGTTTTCCGCCGGCGGGGAATCGCTCTGCCGGCCCAGGTTCCTCCCGGCCACCCCCTGAACTACATGGGACCCGTCAAGATCTCCCTTTCCCACCGGACAAGAAAAGGGGCCATCTACCGCATCCACGGCAACAACAATCCGGCGCGCGTGGGCCGGCGGGTAACAGGGGGCTGTTTCGTCATGGACAACAGCGATGCCCTGCAACTGGCCCGGACCATTTCCGTGGGCACGGAGGTGAACATCCTCCCCTGACGGCTTCCATGGCTTAGGCCAGGGAATGCAGGCTTCCGTAAAAATCGCCATTGAGCTGCTCCGCCCTGCCGAGCAGATAGGCTGCCGCCTCATCCCTCCGTCCAATTTCGATAAGGAATGCTGCATCGGAGAGCGACAGGGCTTTATCGGCGAGGATCGTGGCGATTTCGTAAAAGGCCGCCATCAGCTCAGCGCCCATTCCGGGATCATGCACACCATGGGGCGTTTTTATCATTGCCTTTTATTGGTGCAATCCCTTTCCCTCGTACAAATCACAGCATAGTGTCCCCCGATTTCAGTCCAGAGGGAATACTGATGGTAAAAACTGGGGAAAAACCACAAAAGACATCATCGAATAAGACTTGTAAAAGTGAACAGAAACGGATAGTTGATATTATCATTTTCAAAACAAGGAGGAATGGGTGAGCGAAGAAATTAAAGAGGAGGAAATGCAAAAGATTGCAGGTTCTAACGAGATAGCGTCATTACTTATTGCAATCTTACAACCGGCTATGGCAGGCGGATTGCCTGAAGAACGAGCAAAACAAATATTTAATGAGATTTTGGGAAGTATCGACAATC
>CAZKRB010000064.1:0-17528 GCA_964555065.1 uncultured Syntrophus sp. | reverse complement strand
ATGTTGTAAACGCTGACCTTTTTGCGGTCCTTGCCCAGACGCTCGAACTTCACCTTGCCGTCGGTCAGAGCGAAGAGTGTGTCGTCCTTGCCCTTGCCGACGTTGCTGCCCGGATGGATTTTGGTGCCCAGTTGACGGATGATGATGGAACCGGCATGGATGCTCTGCCCGCCATATACCTTCACCCCGCGCCGCTGGGAATTGCTGTCTCTGCCGTTTCGGGAACTTCCCTGTCCTTTCTTGTGTGCCATGATGTCCTCCGCTTAGATCGAAATTTCCTTGATTCTCATCCGTGTCAGCTGCTGGCGATGCCCCGTTTTCTTATGGAAGCCCTTTCGTCTTTTCATATGGAAGACATAAATCTTCGGGCCTTTCACCTGGGCAACAATTTCGCCGACAACTTTGGCGCCTTCCACAACCGGCGTCCCTACCCGGATGTCCCCTTCTTTGGCCACCATCAGCACATCGTCGAAGACCACGCTATCTCCTTTGCCGCCGTCCAGCTTCTCGACGGTCAGCAATTCTCCTTCTGAAACCCGGTGTTGTTTCCCGCCTGTTTTTATAACCGCATATGTATCCATGGCATCCTTCTTATTATTTGAAATTTGAATTGCCGATTATAGAAAGATTGTCGACTTTGTCAATCCTTTTGTGCAGGGCCGGCGAAAAATATCCCGCCGCGGCCATGGAGCCGTGACGCGTTAAGAGGCAAAGAGGGTCTTCACTTTCCGGATGCCCAAAAGGGGAACGAGGTCGCGGTCGAAGCCCAGCACTTCCGTGAGGATTTCAGCCGGCTTGACGCTTCCCTCCTTTCCGAAGACAAGACGGAAGCGAAGCGTTCCGGCCTCCGGCGAGAGCTCAAGGTCCGACACCAGGGGCCGGATCTCGCGGATGACCGTCTTGTCCTTGCTTTCCCGCACCAGGGAGAAGGACGATGCCGCCAGAAACTCGGCCGTTTTCCGCCCGGTCCGGGGCCAGTCAATCTTTACCCGAATCCTTTCGGGGAGGGTAATTTCATAGGCAAAGCCGCGGATGAGATCGGAAAGCGAGGGCGTTCCGGGAAAAATCTCCGAAATGCCCGTCAGCTCCAACCCCTCGGGCAAGGCCGCATTGACGGCCGCCGGGAGGAGTGACGGCTCGGTGGAGAGATTGCGCAGTTGGATGTCGGCATACTCCGCCTCGCTTTCCATGCCGACGGCGGTGGCAAAGGCAAAGGAGATCTTGGGATGGGGATGAAAGCCTTCGGAAAAAACGAAGGTTTCCCCGCTTTTTTTTACCGCTCGAATGAGGGCTTCGGTGATTTCCAGGTGGGACAGCAGGCGCGCGGTTCCATGCTTCCGGAACGTCAGGCGGAGGCGGGAGACTCGGGTTTCCGGAGAGTCGGCTGCCGGCGCTCTGTCAGATTGGCCAGGGGAAATCGGCCGGGCGTCCTCTACTGCCGGCAGGGCTTTTTCGATCCGGACCACGGAATGGTCGCAGACCCCGCATTGCAGGCAGACCCCGCGCCGGCAGTCCGCCGTCGCTTCTCCGCAAAGGGATTTGGCCAACTCCCGGCGCAGGTAATCTTTGCTGACACCGCAATCCACCGTCTCCCAGGGCAGGGCTTCCTCAAGGTCCCGTTCCCGGAGGTAGGCGGCCGGCTCGATTTGCAAGGTTTCCATGGCCTGTTCCCAGAGGTCGAACCGCAGTTGATCACTCCAGCCGTCAAAACGGCAGCCAAGGTGGAAGGCCTCTTCGACCAGGGCTCCCAGGGCTTCGTCTCCCCGGGAGAAAAGGCCTTCCAGGAGGCTCATCCGGCGATCATGCACCTTGACGCTGAGATTGCGGTTGTGGACGGCGCTTCGCACATAGAGCTGCTTCTCGGCGGTCTCCTCCATGCCGATCTGCCGCTGCCACTGGAAGGGTGTATGAGGCTTGGGAACGAAGGTGGAGAGGCTCAAGGTCACCTGTCCCCGGTTGCGGGCCTGCTTCAGCACCTTGTGCCCCAGGGCGATGATGCCGTCCAGGTCCTCCTGGTTTTCCGAGGGAAGGCCGATCATGAAGTAGAGCTTCACCGATTTCCAGCCGGCGGCAAAGACCTGGGCCGTCGTGGCCAGAAGGTCTTCCTCGGTGTTGCCCTTATTGATCACGTTCCTCAGGCGCTGGGTTCCCGCTTCCGGCGCCAGGGTGAAGCTCGTCTTGCGCACCTTGCGGATGTTTTCGATCAGGGTCCTGGTGAGAGTCTCCGACCTCAGGGAAGGAAGAGAGACGGCGATCCGGCGGCCGAAGTACCGGTTCATGAGCCGGACGAGAAGCTCTTCGATCCGGCTGTAATCGCCGGAGCTCAAGGAAAGCAGAGAGATTTCGTCATAGCCCGTTGAACAGAGCTGGGCTTCCACGGCGGCTTCCAGGGTGCCCAGATTGCGTTCCCGAACGGGACGCCAGACCATTCCCGCCTGGCAGAACCGGCAGCCTCGGGTGCACCCCCGGGCAATTTCCAGGGTGATGCGGTCATGGATGGTCTTCATGAGGGGAACGATGGGCTTCAAGGGAACGCGCCAGGTATCGAGAGCGGTGACGATCCGTTTGCGGACGGGGTTGCCGGAGAAAAGGGCCGGGACATAAAGCCCCGGGATGGCGGCGAGCTGTTCCAGCCTCCGGGACCGGCTGTAGCTCCGGGCTTTGGCTTCCCTCAGGGCGGCGGCGATTTCCGAGATCACATCCTCTCCTTCGCCGATGGCGAAGGCATCGAAGAAGGGGGCCATGGGGGCGGGATTGAAAGCGCAGGGTCCGCCGGCAATCACCAGGGGATCGGCTTCTCCCCGATCTCCGGCGCGCAGGGGAATTCCGCCCAGCTCCAGCATGTTCAGGACATTGGTGTAGGACAGCTCATACTGCAGGGAGAACCCCACCAGATCAAAGGCCGAAAGCGGTTTGCGGGACTCCAGTGTCGTCAGGGGGAGCCCATGGGTCCGTAATACCTTTTCCATGTCGGGCCAGGGGGCGTAGCACCGTTCAGCGGCCACATCGGGGTAACCGTTGAGGATCGCGTAGAGAATCTGCATGCCCAGATGGGACATGCCCACTTCATAGGTATCGGGAAAGGCCAGCGCGATGCGTACGGGGCAGGCATCCCAATCCTTCCGGATCGAGTTGACCTCTCCCCCGAGATAACGGCTCGGCTTGGAAACCAGCGGCAGGAGATCTTCCAAAATCATAAAAAATCCTCGCTGCTCCCTTCAGCCTTCATTTTCCAGGTAATGGCGGTATCGGTAGGGATTCGTGATGATTTCCCGGTGCTTGGAGCGGGCGAACTGCTCCGGGAAGTTGGCGCGGGAAAGGTAGGGCAGTGCATCGGTCTTGAAGGTTTCCAGGAGCTCCTGAAAGACCGCCGGCGCCTCTTCGTTTTTGACGAAAGTCCGTTCCTTCCGGTATTCGTAAGGCATTTCCTTCCCGAAAACAGAAGTCGTCAGTCGATAATGATCCCCATCCGGAAAGTAATCCGCTTTGAGTTCCATCTGGATGGTCACAATCAGGATCACGCTGGTCGTATCCGCGGCAATGACCCGCGAAGCATCCCAGATATTCAAGGTCAGCCCATTGGGGAGGGCTATCTCTTCTAGCAGTCTTTTCATTTCTCTTCCTGTCCTTTATTCTTCGTTGCGCCGGGGAAAGGGGGGAGAGCCGATCCTCTACCGGCCGGCTACGCCGCCTTCCGGGTCGGGGCCCGGGCATCTCTAAGATCCGGCCGGGCTGTCGGCCCCTCCGTGCCGGTGGACGACACTACGGGGCATTCCCCGCTCCCGGTTTTTCCTGTGCGATCCGGCGCTGCCTTCTTATCATCTTTATGCTTGACCTGCAAATCCAATCCTCCTATAGTCCCTCCACCCATGCAACCCGAAAAAATTGAAACCGAAACCCCCTTTATTCATCTGTGCCAGCCGGATTCCTGTAAATCCTGCGGCGCCTGTTGCGGACTTTACAACTATGCCGACAGCGACCGGGAATCCCTGGCCAGCCGGTTAAGATGGAGAACGGCCCTTTTCCCCGAAGTCGTGAAAAGCCCCTCCGACTTGGAGCATTTTTCAAGCCTGGTTCGCGGCTCCGAGGATCAGGCGCGGCGCTATGAGGTGATCTATTGCTGTGAGTACCTGGGATTTCTCGATCCCGGGGAGCAGCGGGTCGGGTGCCTTCTCCATCCCCTGCAGAATCAAGGCAGGGATCTTAGGGACGTCTCCTTCTATGGCCGGGAACTCTGCGACGGGCATTTCTGCCCCAGCTATACCTATCTTTCCCGTGAAGAAAAACGAGGGCTGATTGCCGTCCTCGACGACTGGTATCTCTACGGTCTCTGTGTGACGGATATCGACCTGGTGAAAGCTTACTTCCACTTGGTCAGCGAACGGCTCTGTGCAACGCCCCGGCCGGAAAGACTGCATGCGGAACCCCTGCGGCATCTGACCCGGCAATTCTTTGAACTGAAGCTGAACTGGCCTTACCGGGATCCGGCGGTGAACCGGCTGGGGAAATATTTCTTTGACGGGTCTCAGTACCTGATCGACCGGATTGATTACGAAGGCCTGGGATGCGGCAAATCGCCCTTTGATACGATCTTTCTCAGCCTTTCTTCCCGCTTCTCAAGCCGGGAGGAACTCCTCGCCGCGGAAGGGATGATCCGGGAACATATCGAAGCTTTTGTCGCCGCCTATCCCTCCCATTCCTGAAGTGGACCGCTTTTTGCTGAATGATGGCGGGTAAGGGGAGCGATTCTTTTCCGCCTCCTTTTACCGTGAGCGCAAGGAGCTTAAGTCTATGAAATATCTGAACAAAAGGATTCTTCTCCCCCGGGAGGTCATTGAGGGGCGGGTACGGGACCTGGGCGAACAGATCTCCCGCGATTATGCAGACCGGGAACTCATTGTCGTCGGCATCCTCAAGGGGGCTTTTATTTTCATGGCCGACCTGATCCGGGCCTTGAGCATCCCCTGCCGTGTTGACTTCGCCCGGTTGGCCAGTTACGGCTCCGGGGCGGCGAGTTCCGGGAAGGTGATCATGACGAAGGATATCGAAACTTCCATCAAGGGGAAGGATATCCTGATCGTCGAGGATATCGTGGATACGGGCTTGACGCTGCAATTTCTCATGGACTGGTTCAGGGAGCGGGATCCCCGCTCCCTGAAGGTCTGCGCCTTTCTGGACAAGCGGGGACGGCGGAAAGTTCCCTTTGAAGCCGACTATGTCGGGTTTGCAGTGGAAGATGCCTTCGTGATCGGTTACGGGCTTGATTTGGATGAAAAAGGGCGCTTCTTCCCCGATGTTTATCGAGTCGAGTAATTTCGACTTCGGGGCGGATTGCCCGCTTTAGCCCTCTTGGAGACCGTCTCGGCGACGGAGGAGTGCGCTTGGAGCGCTTCTGACGTGACCCCGGCGATTCCCTGCTGAATCCGGAGGAAGGAGAGCTTCCCGGTGGGCGGCGCGGAAGCTTTTAGGGAGGAATCATGATTATTCAGTGCCCCAAGTGTTCCACAAAGTACCGGTTTGATGAAGCCTTGATGGAGGGCCGCGGCGTCTGGGTCCGCTGCATGCGCTGCCGGGAAGTGTTCTTTCAGGAAAATCCCCTTCCGGTCGACGCGGAACTCCGGGAGGCGTCGATCACCGCCGATGAATTGAGCGCCCCTCTCCCGGAACCGGAGGAAGACCTCCGGGAGTTTGATCAAACCCTCGAACTCGACACGCAGAAGGGTGAATTCGATGAATTTCTGACGAAGGTTGAAGAGACGAAAAAAGCCCTGGCAGAGCAACCGGAATCTGAGCCCCTGTTAAACATTGAAAAAGAAATCCATCAGGACGAAGCGCCTGAGTCCGGCGGCTTGGGGGAGGGAATGAAACCGGTTGCTGTCGGCGATGAAAAGGTTGAACCGGCGGAATCGGAGGCGGAAAGGCCTGTACTCAAATCGGAAAAGCGGGGCTTCTGGTCCCCTTGGCGGATCATTGCCTTGATCGTCCTCATCAACCTGACCTTTGGCGGCCTGTATGTGGGATTTTTCCCGGGGGTCAAGGAGCAGGTTTTGCAGAATCTGTCCTCGGCGGTTCCCGTTTTGGGCGACCTCTTCGGCACCGGGAAAAAGCCCGGCGAGTTTCATTTGAGCCAGATCCGGTTCAAGGAGCTGCGGCAGCGCTACGCCAACAACTTAATGGCGGGCAGGCTGCGGATCATCGAGGGACTGGCGGTGAATTCGTCCCCCTATCCAATCACCCGGCTACAGGTCCGGGGGGAACTTTATGACGGCAACGGGGTCATCATTACCGAGCGGCTTGCCTACGGCGGCAATCTCCTCAGCGATGATGAACTGGCAGCCTTTTCCGAGGATGCCCTACAGAAGGAACTGGACCTGCCGATGGGGAGCGATGCCCAGAACATCCGGATTGAACCGAAGGGGCAGATCCCTTTCATGATTCTTTTCATCGCGGAACCCCCTGGGGTGGTGAAGGCCAAAGTCTCGGCGGCGGGAGGAGAAAAGCTGCAGCAGTAAAAGTCGAAGCATCAACAAAAGCGCGGCCGGGGAACCCTTCCCCGGCCGCGCTTTTGTTGATGCTGATCCGTTAATTCCGTAAATTACGCCGTCATGATTCAACCCGGACATGGCGGGTCGCGATGACGTTGCACGATGTACCCGCAGGTTTGTGCAGCAGGACCTCCCCGATGCTCACCGGCGCCTTGACGCGGGTGGATTTGATGGCTTTCATCACCTCGAAAATACTGGCCAGCGGGATCGGGGAATCGGTCCGTACGCTGACCAGGGGAAAATCCCCCCCGTCCACCAGGGTGCTGCTGGCGATGGTCCTCATCGGGTTGATGAGCTCCTGTTCGGCCCAGGCCGCACCCTTCTTGCAGGTATGACCCGTCACCTCAACAATCCGGACCGGCGGTCCCTCCTCCAGGGAAACCTTCAGGGGACATCCATTGGGGCAGATGACGCAGGTCAGTTCTTTTTCGATCATAGGACTGAAACCTCCAGTTTGCCGGCTTCTGACATTTTCTCCGCCTTGACTTTAATGTGGATCATTTCCGCCGGGTGAAGCCTCACGATCTTCTTGCGGGCAACCTGATTTTCTCCCTCGGCGACGACAATGGTGCGGTCCCGGGAGGGGTAGGCGACCCGGAGAGAAAGGGTGAAGTCCCGCTGTCCGCTCACCGCCTGGGGCAGGACGTATCGCACCCCTTCCCCGGCCGAAATCGGGATGGATTTTTCGGGGCGGGGGATGTTGCCGCTGAGATACTGGACGGCAAACCGGCCGGCGAGCGCGGATTCTTCGGAGACCGAATCGGCCAGATCGTGAACGTGGAGAACGTTCCCGCAGGAGAAAACTCCGGGGATGCTGGTCATCAAGGTATCATCCACCCGGGCGCCGCTGGTCCGTGGTTCAATGGCGACGGAGGCCGACCGGGAAAGCTCGTTTTCCGGAATGAGTCCTACGGAGAGCAGCAGGGTGTCGCAGGGGATCTGCTCTTCCGTTCCCGGAATCGGCCTCAGACTCTCGTCCATGCGGGCGACCGTTACGCCCGTCAGCCGTTCCTTTCCGTGGATGTTGACGACGGAGGTGCTCAGATGAAGGGGAATGTCATAGTCATTGAGGCACTGTTGAATGTTCCGGGGCAGGCCGCTGGAGTAGGGAAGGAGTTCGAAGACGCCTTCCACCCTGCCCCCTTCCAGGGTCATCCGGCGGGCCATGATCAGGCCGATATCCCCTGAACCCATGATGACCACCCGCTTCCCCACCATGATGTTCTGCAGGTTGATGAAATTCTGGGCCGCTCCCGCCGTATAGATGCCCGAGGGGCGTGTCCCCGGGATCGAAATGGCTCCGGCCGTTCGCTCCCGGCAGCCCATGGCCAGGATGATCGCCCCGGCCTCGATCTTTTGAAACCCCTGGCGGGAACTGACGATCAGGTTGCGTTCCGCGTCCATATTGAGAACAATGGCGCCCAGCAGAGCTTCGCCCTTCAGGCCGGCGTACTCGTCGATATAGCGCTGGGCATACTCCGGCCCGGTCATGGTTTCCCCGAACCGGTGCAGTCCGAATCCGTCATGGATGCACTGATTCAGGATTCCTCCAAGAATTCGGTCCCTCTCAATGAGGAGAACATCGTCGCAGCCGCTCCGCCGGGCCGATACGGCAGCCGACAGCCCCGCAGGTCCCCCGCCGATGATGACCAGATCGCGCTTCAGAGTTTGCATGGTTTTTCGTTCCTATCGCACCCGCCCGGCAAAAAGCGGGGAGGAAGCGTGCTGTAATAAGTAATCGTCAGGACGGTAGCCGAATTCCTTCTCCAGGATCTGAACGATCCGGGGGAGGCAGAAGCCGCCCTGGCAGCGCCCCATCATCGCCCGGGAGCGATACTTGAGGCCGTTGATGGTTCGAACGCCCAGGGGATTCTGAATGGCATCCAGGACCTCTTTCCGGGTGATCTGTTCACAGCGGCAGACGATTTCCCCGTAGTCGGGGTTCTCGGCCACCAGGTCCGCCTTTTCCTCCGGGGAGAGCTCGAAGAAAAATCCCGCCCGGCCTTCTCGTTCGGCAATGAAGGACTCCTTCGCCCGGAGGGCGAGGAGCTCTCCCACCAGGTCGCGGACCATCAGAGCGATGGCCGGCGAAGAGGTGAGGCCCGGACTCTCAATACCCACCAGGTTGATGAATCCGGGAAGGTCCTTCCGGCTTTCGATGACGAAATCCCGGAACCCTCCTTCGCTGGGAGGAGACTGCTTGGATCTCAGGCCGGAGAAATTGCGGATGAAATCCGCGGCGGAGATCCCGGGCAGGAGGCAGTGCCCCTCCTTTTTCAGCAGGGAGAGGATTTCCGCCGTACAGGCGTAGTCGTCGGCTTCATCGACATACTCGTTGCTGGGGCCGATGAGGATATTTCCGTCCACCGTGTTGGTCAGGTGAATGCCCAGTCCCGCACCGCCCTTGTGGGGTGCCGGATAGACGAGGAGGGAAAGGGTTCCCGCCAGCCGCTTGTCAAGAATGAGATACTCTCCCCGGCAGGGGTAGAGAGTGTACTCGTTGATCCCCACCATCCGGCAGACGGCATCCGAATAGAGGCCGGCTGAGTTGATCAGGACTCTGCTCTGGAAGCGATCCCCCCGGGCAGTGGAGATTTCGAACCCCTCGGGCGTCTTGCCGATAGCCGTCACCTCCTGTCCGAGGTGGAAATGAACTCCGTTGGCATAGGCGTTTTCCGCCAGGGCGATGGTGAGGCCGTAGGGGCAGATGATGCCGGTGCTGGGGGAATGGAGCGCCATGATCCCGCCGACGCCCGGCTGCAGCATTTCCATCTGCTCTCTGTTCAGGATGGCCAGACCGGGAACGCCGTTGGCATCTCCCTGCTCCTTGAGGGCGTGCAGGGTTTCGACATCGGCCTCGTCCTGGGCCACCGTAAGTTTCCCAAGATACTGGATCTTGACTTTAAGCTCCCGGCAGAGCTCGCCCATCATGGCGTTTCCCTGGACATCCAGCTTCGCCCGAAGCGTGCCGGGCTTGTAATGGATTCCTGAGTGGACGACCCCGCTGTTCCGGGAACTGGTTCCGCCACCCACATCCAGCTCCTTCTCGAGCACGGCGGTTTTAAGGTTGAATCGGGAAAGCTCCCGGGCAACGGCATTGCCCACCACCCCTGCGCCGATGACGATCACATCATAGAAATTGGTCATATCGATTCAAAAATTCCTTAGGAAGTCGGGTTCTTTCGTGGATTTTCCATCGTTTCCGGGCAGGCCCCGGGATGGCAAAGGAAGCTCATACCAGAAAAAGTCCGGCCTTTCAACGGGGATGTGAAAAGGGGAAGGGAAAAAAGAAGGCCGGCCGCTTTTCACCTTCGTGAGCCGCAGGGCCGGCCTTTCTTATCCTCAATGAAAAGGGAGGAAATCAGTCTTTAATTCCCGCCAGCCGCTTGGCCGCCTTCTTCTTGCTCTCCGTGTCCGATTCGCGGAAGATGGTCACCCGATGCGCTTCGGCAGATCCGCCGCCGTGGATATCGGAGATGGTATCGGCGCTTTCCAGGGCCATTTTTTCGACCAGCCGGAACATCTTCACCCGGTTTTCCACGGGGACGCTGTCGACGCCCTTGAGGTACTTCTTCAGGAGGCCGCCGATTTCCGGATTTTCGAAATCCCTGTCGGAGGGAAGGTCCGCCACGTAACCGCCGGCGACATCGATCATCAGCCTCGTGGCCTCGGCCATCTCTTTGCCTTCATGGATCTTGGAGGCGTTGGCCAGCACCGTATCGATGAAGTAGTTCCCGGAAGGCTGCTTCTTTCCTTCATAGGAGGACGCCAGGCAGCAGCCGTAAAGCGTCTCCGCCCGGTGGATCATGTCGATGACCTTCTGCTTCAGGTGGCTCATCTTGGCGGTGCCGTTATAGTCCATCATGGTGAGGGCGGCGCCGGTCATGCAGTCGATTTTTCCGGACTTGCAGCCGCCGTGGCTCTGGCGATGGAAAGAGGAGAACTTCACCACCATGTCCGCGGCGAATTCCGTTTCGCCGCACATGAAGACGCGGTTCCAGGGGACGAACACATCATTGAAGATGAGGGTGGGGCAGTACTTCGAATAATAGGCATTTCCGCAGTCGCAGCCTTCCATTTCCCTCATGTCGAGGCTGGAGCGGCCGACGACGTGGATGAGCCCCTGCGTGTCGGCGGGAATCGCGAAGGCGACGGCATAGTCTCCGTCCTCCTTGCCCATGGCCCGGGTGGGCAGCACGATGACTTCGTGGCAGGAAAGGGAGCCCGTCTGGTGAGACTTGGCGCCCCGGACGACAATGCCGTCCTCCCGCTTTTCCACGACGCGCAGGAACATGTCCTTGTCCACCTGCTGGTGAGGCGCCAGGGACCGGTCACCCTTGACGTCCGTGACCCCGGCGTTTCCCGTGAGGTCGTTCTTCTGCATGTACTTGAGAAATTCGATGAAGTTCTCATTGTAGTGGGTGCCGTATTTCTGGTCGATGTCGTAGGTGACAATGGCCAGGGTGGAGAGGCAGTCGAGGCCCGTGCATCTCTGATGGCAGGTGCCCACGTAGTTGGCCACCTTGCGGTTGACCTTCACCCGGGCGACCAGATCCTCGATGCTGGCCGGCGGCAGGGTAAAACGGCTTACCGGCTCGTTGATCAGGGGACTCGTCGTTACGAAAAGGTCCTTGTTCTCGGGCATGCCGGCCAGCTCATAGGTCGCTCCCGTTGCCTCGATGCCGGCGCGGAGCCGGGGATTGTCGACGGGGCTTGTGGTCAGCTTCTCTCCGAACATATAAACAACCGGCTTCAGCGCTCGAATCGATTCTATGTACTCTTCCTTTGTCTTCAAACCCATTACTTTTTCCTCCTAATCTATTCAGGTATTTTAAGAACTGAGTGGTGCTTCGGTAAAAAGCCTTCCGTAGCGGTGGATAAGGACCTACGGCAGGCTTGCGGCAGAGGGTCTTCAGCCCAACTGCCGTTTTTACCTTGCGGCTGACGGGGGGGGGCCGTTTTCCCTGATCCAGTGGATCGCTTCCTGAAGTTCTATCCCCGATCGCCGGTATGACTTGCTCCGAGTACGATCTCCATGAAGTCTTCTGCGTGTAGATTTTTAATTTAAAATTTAATAAAATTTCTTCTAGCTGGCTTTTTGGTTATTCGTCAAGCTTTTTGTTATGAAAAAGTGTTCTTTTATTTCAGGGTATAAAAAATTAATTATTGGTCGGCAAGCGGGAAGCCCTTCCCCGGGAGAGGACTGAGATCCTGACGGGCCGTGATGACGGTCAAAAGAAAAAAAGGAATGGAGGAGGGGAGGGGGAACGGCAATCGGCGCGGAATCAAATTCTGCGCCGATTGCTTTCGTCGCCTGTTGGGAGCGGCGGAAGAGGGCTTCACTCCAAGGCTTTCCTGATCTCACGATCGGAAATCACGCCGAGGCGAAGGAGCTGCGGAGGGCTTACGGCCATGTTCATCACCGTCGACCCTTTCTGTCCTGGTGTTTCGCCCCCGTCAACGATGCCGTCCAGGAGAGAGCCCAGGGTGCGGCCGACCTCCCGGGCCGTCGTACTTTCCTTTCCTCCGGAGAGATTGGCGCTGGTGGCGGTCAAGGGCCCCTTCAGGGCTTTTGCCAGCAGGCGGGCGATGGGATGGCTCGATATCCGGATGCCGATCAGCCCCGTGCCTGCTGTCAAACGGGGCGAGACGGACGCTGAAGCCCGGAAGATCAGGGTCAAGGGGCCGGGCCAGAAGGCGTCCATAAGCCTCCGGGCCGCTTCCGGAATTTCCCTTACCAGCCTCCCCAGTTCCTCCGGTGTCCCGATTATGAGGGGGATCGGGTTGGTGAAGTCTCGGCCCTTGATGCGGAATATTTTCTCGATGGCCCCTTCATTCCAGGTGTCCGCGCCCAGTCCATAAAAAGTTTCCGTAGGATAGGCGATGACCCCGCCCCGCCTCAGATTCTCCGCCGCCTGCTCAATCAAATCCGGCTCCGGATGGGTGGAATCGATCTTGATGAAAGGGGGGGAGGGCATAAGCGGTTCTTATCCTTTATGGATCAGTTTTCCGTGTTTTTGTTCAACTTCCGTGGCCATGTTGTCAATATAAGCGACAAGCCTGGAGTGGAGAGCGGCATCGGTCAAGGACAAAAGGCGGACGGCAAAGAGGGCGGCGTTCTTTGCCCCCGCTTTCCCGATGGCCATGGTGGCCACGGGGATGCCCCCGGGCATCTGAACCGTCGCCAGGAGCGCATCCATACCCCTGAGCGCCGTCGCATCAATGGGAACTCCGATAACGGGCAGGGTCGTCTGGGAGGCGATGACGCCGGCAAGATGAGCGGCGGCGCCGGCGCCGACAATGATCACTTTGACATTTCGCTTCGCGGCGTTCCGGGCAAAATCCGACGTCCGGTCTGGGGAACGGTGGGCGGAAGTCAGAAATATTTCATGGGAAATCGAAAAGGTCTTCAGAATTTTCACCGCTTCTTCCATGACCGGGTAATCGGAATCACTTCCCATCACGACGCTGACGGCGACATCCAGGTTTTTTTCCATAGCGGATACTTCTTCTCCTGTTCCTTATTCCATTTTATCCCTGATATCCTGCATGTGACGAATCCGTTTTTCAATCAGCGGCCAGGTGCCGATATCCGGACGGTGGTCCACGGGTCCCGTGATGGCGACGACGGCCCTTTCCGCAATGGCTTCCGCTTCCTCAAGGCGTTCGGCGACACCCACGACCCCGATGGCCCGTGACGAGGTCATATAGAGGCCATCGGCCTTCTGATCGACGGAAGAATAATACAAACGGGCTGTTCCGACATTTTCGATCTCGATGCGGGAAGAGGTGGACCGTGCATCGGGGTGGTCGGCGGGCAGGCCGTATCCCTTGGGCACGATATACTTGCAGACCGTCGCCTGTTTTTCAAATTCAACGGAAAGGCCCTCCAGTGTCCCCTCGGTAATCGCCGTGCAGAGATCGAGAAAATCCGTTTTCAGAAGGGGCAGGATATTCATGGCCTCAGGGTCGCCGAAACGGGCATTGTATTCGAGCAGTTTCACGCCCGAAGGAGTGATCATGAAGCCGCCGTACATCACACCCTTGTAATAATGGCCGGTTTCCCTGAAAATGGCTTCGGCTACGGCCTGGGTGATGGATAATCCCGCTTCGACGTCGTTTTCGGTCAGGAAGGGCAGAAGATGATTTTCGCAGGAGTAAGAGCCCATGCCGCCCGTATTCGGGCCCTGGTCGTCGACAAAGCGGCGTTTGTGATCCTGGACCGGGGGGGTGGCCACCACGGTTTTGCCGTCGCATAGGCACTGAAGAGAAAACTCCTCTCCTTCCAGTTTTTCCTCGATCATGATCGCCGGGTGCATTTTTAGAATTTCATGGCAGGCTTTCAGGGCTTCACTTCGGGATTGGAAGTGATCCCCCTGGACGAGCACGCCCTTGCCGCCGGTTAATCCATCCGGCTTGAGGACGACCTCTCCCATTTCCTCCAGAAAGGCCTCGATTCCTTCCGGAGAGGAGAATGTCCGAAAACGGATGTTTCCCGGAACCTGATATTTCTGCAGCAGGTTCCGCGTGAAGGATTTCGAGGTTTCCAGCCGGGCCAGACTCTTCCGGGGACCGATGCAAGGAATCCCGAGATCGGTCAGGGAATCGACCACGCCGCTGTTGAGCGGGTCTTCGGGGCCGATGACGGCCAGGCCGACGGCACAGGCCCGGGCAAACTCCGCAATTGCCTCCTGATCATCGTAACGGCCCAGCCGCACCCCTTCGGAAAGAGAGGAAATGCCGGGATTGTTGGTCTTCATGTAGGCAAAAAGCCGGGGGTGATGCAGTGATCTCATGATTGTTTCCGCAAGGACATGTTCCCGCGCTCCATTGCCGATAAGAAGAACATTCTTCATGTGAGCGGACCTCCTGACTTCCTCTTTTTTCAATGGCGACGAATTGGGAAGCATAAATAACGGAAAAACCCTTCCGAGTCAATTAAATCTGAGGGAGAAGAGCGGAACCGCAACGGGAGATCCGGGAAGGAAAAGATCCTGATTTGCCGGCCGGGCTTGACACCGGTAAGGCAAATTGATAGGAGCGGATCTGTACAGCAGGAAGGAGACCCCTGCAGCCATCCACCACAGGTTTTTCCAATCCATTTTTTACAAGGAAGCTGAAGGATAATAAGATGATGAACAAATCCAGCGAAGGAAGGAAAGATGATATGCTTAGGGTGATCATACTCGCCGCGGGCAAGGGAACCCGGATGAAGTCCGAGCAGGCCAAAGTGCTCCATCCTGTCTGCGGCAAGCCCATGCTTTTCTACTCGATTCTGCTTGCCAGGAACATCGGGGCGGAAAATGTCATTGTGGTGGTAGGTCACCAGGCAGGGGCGGTTCGGGAAAATTTCAGGGATGAGGACCTACTCTTCGCCGAACAGACCGAGCAGCGGGGCACGGGCCATGCCGTGCTCCAGGCCCGGCCGCATCTCGAAGCGTTTACGGGGAGGATCCTGATCCTCTGTGGAGACGTTCCTCTCCTTACTCTGGAAACGGTCCGTCAGCTTCTGAAGCATCATGACGAGGAAAAAGCGGTCATCACGATTTTGACCACAGAGCTGGACAATCCCTTCGGTTATGGCCGCATCGTAAAGACGCCTGCAGGGGAAGTCCTCAAGATTGTGGAGGAGCGGGATGCCTCCGTTGAGGAAAAGGAGATAAAAGAAATCAACTCCGGGATTTATTGTGTGGAAAGTCCCTTCCTCTTTGAGGCGGTGGGTGAAATAAACAATGACAATGCCCAGGGAGAGTACTATCTGACGGATATCATCGAGATCGCCTGCAGGAGGGGATTGCCGGTCCGGGCGCTTCTGGGGAAGGATGCGGGTGAGATGATGGGCATTAACACGCCTGAAGATCTACAACGCGCCGAAGACCGCATGGCTGAACGATTCCGGGTTCTCGGGCGGACATAATCAGGATTAATGAAAAGGATTCATGGTTGTCATCGGCTCTTTAAGAATTAGAAACCGGATGATTCTGGCCCCCTTGGCCGGGATTTCCGATCTTCCCTTCCGGGTGATTGCCAGGGGGCTCGGGTGCGATCTGGCCTTCACGGAAATGATCAGCGCCAATGGCCTGGTGCGCAGCAATGAACGGAGCCGTTTTTATCTGCAGTCGAGCGACGAGGATAAGCCGCTGGGGGTGCAGATTTTCGGGAGCGATCCGCTGATCTTGGCTGACGCAGCGCGGATTGTCACGGAGCAGGGAGCCGACCTGATTGACGTGAACATGGGCTGTCCGGTGAAGAAGGTTATAAAAAACGGCGCCGGGGCGGCATTGTTGAGAGATCCCGGGTTGGTGTCGCGGATACTCGGCGCGGTAAGAAAGGCGACGCCCAGGCCCTTAACCGTCAAGATTCGCTCCGGGTGGAATCTTCAAGAAATCAACGCGGTCCAAATTGCCCGGATCGCTGAGCAGCAGGGAGTCGATGCCGTGACGGTTCATGCCAGAACCGCGGTTCAGGGATTCAGCGGCGCCGCGGATTGGAAGGTTATTGAGACGGTTAGAAATTCCGTTGGGATACCCGTGATTGGAAACGGTGATGTAAAATCCGGGTCCGATGCCTGGCAGATGATTCAGAGGACAGGTTGCGACGGAGTCATGGTCGGGAGGGGAGCACTGGGAAATCCCTGGATATTCAGGGATGGGGTTGCGCCTCGGCCGACTTCGGAGAGTCACCCAGCGCCTTCTTTGGCTGAGCGCAAAGCCATGATCCAGCGCCATCTGCACAAGGAGGCCGACCTGTTGGGCGATAAGGAGGCGGTCATGCGGTTTCGAAAGCACCTTCTCTGGTATACCAAAGGACTGAGGGGTGGAGCGGCATTCCGCGCGAAAGCCGCCGTCATCGGCGGCGGGGATCTGTTGTTGCGCGAGATTGAAGCTTTTTTTGCTCAGCTGGAAATGCTCTGCGGGGAGGAAAAGGCTTCTCAAATAAGATCTTGACTTTTAAAGCGTGTATTGTAATATTTTACCTAAATAGCAGGTTTTAAGGAGAGGGGAAGGTCCCTTTCTTGAAGATGCGGGATAATCGGGAAGTTCTGAACTTGAATGTATGGTAAGGCCTGGGACGAATTGCAGGTCGGGCTGGAAAAAGCTGGAGCGGGATGTGGCACTGGTGATATTTAAAGAGCTGGAAGAGAAAATTAGAGGTTTAGCCCAGGAACATGCATCGCTGAAAACGAGAAATATTGAACTAGAGGAGTTGCTGAAGAAAAAGACTGCTGAGCTGGAAGAGTTAAATGCTGCCATAAAGGAATTGGATGAGGAAAGAAACGCGATCCGCACAAAGGTAGATTCTCTCTTGGAACTGCTTCAGGACATTAAAGCGGACGAGTAGATCATCAACAGGTTGTGAATGAAAAAGGATTATCACATCAAAATACTGGGGCAGGAATTTACCGTTTCAAGTGATTCGGGTGATGAACATGTAGAAAGCGTGGTGGAATATATCAATGGAAAAGTGGCGGAATTGAATCGAAAGTTCTCGAATTCAAGCACATTGAATATTGCCATTCTGGTCGCTTTAAACATCGCAGATGAATATATGAAACTTCTTGAAGGGAACCAAGAAGAGATATACAGAAAATTTGATAAACAGGCACAGAATTTGATTAACCTTATTGATGAAATAAGATAAAATTTCCCCTGCGATGTGCGTGATTAGCTTTCTGTTTTTGAGCCAACACCAAGGAAACGGGAACCTTCCCTTGTTTGAGGTGTGCTAACCTGACGTAATCCGCGAGATGCGGATGCCAGGAAGCCTGAGACAAACAATAAGGTACCCACTTTGAACTCCGGTTCAAAAGGGTCGTTAACACGGCATGTGCGGGGGTTTTTTTATTCGATTGAAAACTTCCCCTTTCCTTTGTTTGTCTCTGTCATTTCCTTAAAAAATCCTTCCATCCTGTTTTATAACTCTTATCATCCTCCTACCATGAATTCGTATAGAGTATTGTTTACATGATCTTGGAGATAGCGT
>CAZKRB010000063.1:0-18391 GCA_964555065.1 uncultured Syntrophus sp. | reverse complement strand
TCAATGTCAAGGGCGGCCGCTGCGAGGCCTGCGAGGGCAACGGGCTGATCAAGATCGAGATGCACTTCCTGCCGGATGTCTATGTCACCTGCGACGCCTGCGGCGGCAGGCGGTTCAATCCCGACACCCTGGAGATCCGCTACAAGGACAGAAACATCGCCGATGTCCTGGAGATGACGGTCGACCAGGCCCTGGTCTTCTTTGAGAACATCCCCGCCCTGCGGGGGAAGCTGCAATCGCTCCATGATGTGGGTCTGGGATACATCCGCCTGGGGCAGTCGGCCACGACCCTCTCCGGCGGCGAGGCCCAGCGGGTAAAGCTTTCCCGGGAACTGGGCAAGCGGGTCAACAGCAACACCCTCTACATCCTCGACGAACCGACCATCGGCCTGCACTTCGCCGACATCCAGATGCTGCTGGACGTCCTGATGCGCCTCGTCGACATGGGCAACACCGTGGTGGTCATCGAGCACAACCTCGACGTGATCAAGAGCGCTGACTACATCATCGACCTCGGCCCCGAGGGCGGCCCCGGCGGAGGACGGATCATGGCCACCGGGACGCCGGAAGCAGTCGCGGCGGTGGAGTCGTGCCCCACGGGTCGCTTCCTGCGCGCCGTCCTGAAAGCCGGATAAGGTCGAAAGCTTCAGCCACCGAGTCCATGGCGATTGCGCCTCCCCACACACCATCGGAAGCGGTCTGATCCCCCTTCCGATCAAAACCCGTCCTACGCCACATTTGCTATCGGCTCCCCGGCGCACGTTTTTCGCGCCCGACTCGGCTCTGCCTTGCCGCTCTGCAATTCTCTTCCCTCCGGAACGCAACAATAAAGAAGGATTAACGGAGACGATGACTGCCTCTGAAGATCGTCACCGGCGACGGACGAGATATTTTCTGCCTTCCTCGGCGAAGAACAGCACCAGGGCAAAGGGGATCAGGATGAGCCAGATCTCCAGGGGAATAGGATGGGTGGAGAAGATCCGATTGCCATAGGGGGAATAGACGATGAAGAGCTGAAGGCAGAGTTCGAAGGCGATGCCGATGAAAACGAAGCGGTTTGTGAAGAGTCCCAGGCTGAACACGGAGTCCTTCACGGAACGGCAGGCAAAGACATTGCCGATCTGGCTGACAATGATCGCCGTCAGGCAGGCCGTCGTCGCCTGCAGGTAGAGCGCATGTTCGGGAGCAACCCAGGTTCCCCACGTCCAGCCCCCACCCTGCATCACATAGAAAAAAGCGAACATGCAGGCGACGGCCTCGATCGGACCGAGGAAGAGATACGCGCGGGAAAGAACGGAAAAGTTCAAGAGCCGTTCCTCGCGGCTTCGCGGCGGCTGTTTCATGACCGAGGGGGTCGGCTTTTCCGTGCCCAGCGCAAGGGCGGGGATCATGTCTGTTCCGAGGTCCACGGCCAGGATCTGCATGATCGTCAGCGGCAAAGGGATCCGCAGCAGGATGTAAGCCAGGTAGGGCACGGCCTCCGGGATGTTCGAGGCAAAGATATAGGTGATGAATTTCCGTATATTCTCATAAACGGTTCGTCCCTCTTCCACGGCGTTCACGATGGTGGCAAAATTATCATCCAGCAGAATCATGTCGGAAGCCTCTTTCGCCACATCTGTTCCCGAGATGCCCATGGAGATGCCGATATCCGCCTTTTTCAACGCCGGTGCATCATTGACGCCGTCGCCGGTCACGGCAACCCACGCCCCTTCTTCCTGGAGGATCGAAACGACCCTCATCTTGTGCTTCGGCGCCATGCGGGCAAAGATGACCTCCCTGGCCGAGAGCCTCTGCCGCAGCTCCCGGTCATCCATCTTCAGGAACTCCGGTCCTTCAACCACAACCGGCTCCCCCCGCACCAGACCGATCTCGCGGGCGATGGCGACGGCCGTCCGGCTTCCGTCCCCCGTGATCATAATGATCTTGATGCCGGCCTCATGGCATTTCTGAATGGCCTCCGGCACTTCAGGCCGCGGCGGGTCTTCGAGTCCGATCAGACCGGCGAAAACGAGTTCCCTTTCCAGCGTCGAAGGATCGGGCGGGGAAGGGGCAGGACTGTTTTTTTTATACGCAAAGGCCAGGACCCTCAATCCTCCGTCCATGAGGACATGGTACGCACTCAATGCGCGCTCGCGAAAGGGCTCCTCCAGGGGCTCCTCTCCGCCCTCCGTCAGAAAACGGCGGCACAGGGGCAAAATGCTCTCCATGGCCCCCTTGGTGAAGACGTATTCCCCATCCCCGACTCTGTTCACCGTCGTCATCCTTTTCCGGTCGGAGTCAAAGGGAAGCTCGGCGATGCGCTCCGCCCTCAAGTCGCCGAGGGTTTCCCTGGCAAAGCGCAGCAGCGCCGTCTCCGTGGGATCGCCACGATATTCATTATCGGCAAAGCGGGCATTGTTGCAGAAATAGGCGGCCTGGAGCAGCCGGTCGTCGGCCCGGGCCTGAACATCCCGCACATCGAGAAGCGAATCATTCCGCCATATCCTGGCGGCGGTCATCCGGTTCTGCGTCAGCGTCCCGGTCTTGTCGGTGCAGATCACGGTGACGCACCCCAGGGTCTCCGCAGAGGAAAGATTCTTGATCAACGCTTTCCTCCTGGCCATTCTCTGGCTGGCCATGGCCAGGGAAAGCGTAACGGTGGGCAGCATCCCCTCGGGAATGAGGGCAACGGTGATGCCGATGGCAAAGATGAAATTGCTCCAGAAATCTCGCCCGATGACGAAGCCCAGGACAAAGAAAAAGAGGCCGACTCCGGCGGCGATGGTCGCCACGAGTCGGGTTGCCTTCACGATCTCCTTCTGGAGGGGGCTGAGCTCCGGTTGCACGGTGCTCGTCAGATGGGCGATGCGGCCGAATTCCGTCCCCATTCCCGTGGCGAAGATCAGCGCCTTCCCCGACCCGCTCGTCACCGTAGTCCCGGCAAAGACGATGTTTGGGCTGTCCAGCAGTTCGCCCTGGGCAGGATCGGAGTTCCGGAGGCTGGCCTCCGACTCTCCCGTCAGCGAGGCATTATTGACCTTCAGCGTGGAGTCTTCAATCAGGCGGGCATCGGCCGGGATCCGGTCACCTTCCGCGAGAAGGATGATGTCCCCGGGAACGACCTCGCGCGACTGGACCTGGCGCTCCTTTCCCTCGCGAACAACCCGGACGTAAAAGGGCAGGAGTTTTTTCAGAGCCTCCAGGGCCTTCTCCGCCCGGTATTCCTGGATATAGGTGAAAACGGCGTTGATGACAATGACGCCGAGGATGGCAAAGCCCAGCGTTGCCATGTTTTCCCCGGGATTCAGCGCCTCGGAGAGAAAGGCAAGACCCGCGCCGACCCAGAGGAGCAAGGCCAGGAAATGGGTGAACTGTCTTAAGAATTTAATCAGCAGGGATGTCCGGCGCACTTCCCGGATCTCATTGAAGCCGTTTTCCGCGAGCCTTTTTGCCGCTTCCCCCTCGGAAAGGCCGTTTTTCGAGCTGAGGAGCGCTTGAAGGGACTCCTCTATCGAAAGGCTGTTAATCTTCATGGCGCGGCTTCAGGATGATGAGGTCGCAGGGCGTCTCCCGCAGGACTTCCTCGACCGGGTTGCCCTTGAGCAGGGATGCCCATAGACTCCGTTCGCTGGCGCCCATGATGATGAGGTCATGCCGCTTGGCGAAGGCTTCGATGGTGATGTTCCGGGCCGTCCTACCCGGCAGATGCCGTCCTTCATGTTCGATGTTCTGCTGCCTGAGGTATATCATGAACCGGGCGATATCCGGGGGCAGGCGACTTTCCCATTCCGGGGGGGTGAGGTGGAGCTCGCCGGAAAAGATCTTCTCAATAGGCTTCGAGGAATGCAGAACAAAGACCTTCGATCCGAAGGCCCTGGCCATGTGCATGACAAAAGAGGCCCGTTCCGTGACATGGCTGATCCTCGCCTTGACCGGCACGAGAATCTTTCGGGGTCGCAGCCTTCCCGAATGCACCACCCGCACCAGGGCCACAGAGCAGGGAAGTTTGAGCGACAGGCTGCGGGCCACGGTGCCGGCGTAAAATCTTTTTTCCGTGTCCTCCCGGCGCGTGGAGGCAAAGACCATTTCAATCTGTTCCCGGCGCACGATTTTCCCGATTTCAGCAACGGGGTTTCCCGTCACCACAATGCTTTCCGCCTGGATATCCAGCCCCCGGGCCTCGTGAAAGAGCCGCCGGACGGCGTCCTCGCCCTCCCGCCAGGCATGGGGAGACAATCGCTCCTCGGCAACAAAGCACAGATAAAGCTTTGCCTGAAGTTCCCTCGCCAGGTTCAGCGCGTAACGCGCCGCCACTTCGGAATTCAGATGCTCATTGACTGCGGCCAGGATTTTTTTATACATGACCCGCTCCCGGAACCGTCTCGAAAATTGGGGGCCCTGTTTCTTACAGGTTTTCACCCCATGTCCTGCCGAGCTCCCCACCCGGATGGGTTGGAAGCCGCAGCAAAAGACCCTTCCCGGAAAATACCCCCGCCGGGCAGATTCCCGGCGCTCCCGTATGCCGGCTCGACAAATTGATAAGCGTTGCGTTTAGTTTACTACATCATCCTCAGGATGGCGAAGAGAAAGGAGGCCGGCCGGCCGGAAAGACGCTCATCCTAGTTACAGCTTCGGCGCCGCCCGCGCTTTCGCTGCCCTCAGCCATTTCCCCGGATTCTTAAAAGCGGGTTCTTTTTCATTCGGCTGAGGCATTTACCTCTCCCTCGACTCCGGCCTTCCCTTCACCTGCGTTGTCAACTCCAGGCTGTCCCATTATCCTGCCGCATGAAGCCCGCGATAAAAGTTTCCTTGTCATCACGGGGCATTTCCGGTATGAAATGACCATCTTTCATGCAAGGATCAGGAGGGAAGATGATGAACGCTTCGCCTTCCGCATTGACCTTCAATCCCTTCGCCAGGATCAGCGTCGCACTCCGAAAGGAGCCACCCGCCTCAGCCCCGCATCGCCGATCTCTCCTGCGTCCCCTGGATACAAGCCCCCCGCTGCCCGCCGATTTTGAGGGGGAATGCCGTCAGTTCCGGGCCGCCATGGATGCCGAGGGAGTGAAGCCCTTGTCCTCGCGGGGTCGCCGGTACGGAAAAAGCGGAAAACCGCCGGCGCCTTCTTTCCCCGATGAGATTTCCGATGTTCTTGCACAGCTGGAACAACTGGTCGAGGGAGGAGAGGGATTCCACGTTTCCCGCACCCCGGAATACATCGAAGGGACGGGAGCCTCTGTCCCCATTTCCTATGCCTGGCGGCTCCATCGGGGCGATTTCTCCATTCAATCCCACATTGACCTGCACGGCCTGAACTTGAAGGAGGCCAGGGCCGCTTTTGACGCTTTTCTGAGAGAGTCGGTTTCCACCGGCAAGCGGGCCGTCCTGGTCATCCATGGTCGCGGGCTGTCTTCGCCCGCTGAGCCGGTGCTGAAAAATGGCGTCCGGTCGTGGCTGACCTCCCGCGCCTGGCAGAAATGGGTTCTCGCCTTTGCCAGCGCCCAGCCCTTTGACGGCGGCGCTGGAGCCACGTACATTCTCCTCCGGGAGTCCCCTCGCGTCGGGAAACTTCCCAAAGCCTCTTCCAGGTAAAACCCGGCGGACATCGGGGATCGCCCTGTTTTCCCCCGCAGAGATCCTTCCGATTCCGAGAGGGAAAAGCCCAGGGCGCTGCAGCGGCGGCCGACTATCCTCGCAGAGCATTTGCACGGGGCGGATAAAGCCACCGGTGCAGGGTTGCAGCGAAGGCATGGCCATCCCGTTCTTTACACTTCCTGGAAAGCCGCCCTCGCCTCGGCCACGAAGGTCCGGACCTTGCCGAAATCCTTGCGCCCGTCGGGGCCTTCAACACCTGTGTGGGAATCCACCCCCGCCGGCCGCACATCGAGAATCGCCCGCCTCACATTTTCCGGCCCCATCCCACCGGCCAGGATCACGGGCCTGGAAGAGTATTCCACCAGCGCACGACTGACCGACCAGTCGTGAACCTTCCCCGTGGCGCCGCAGGCCCCGGTTTCCTGGTCCCAGGTATCCGTGATGAAAGCGTCAACGAGAGGCTGGTAACGGGAGAGCGAGGCAAAGAGCTCCCCGGTGTCCTTTCCCCTAACGATCAGGCTCTTGATAACGGCCAAGTCCGGAGCGGACTGCCTCAACCGGGAAAGTTCCGCCAGGGAGATGTCCCCGTGAAGCTGAACCGTCCGGACGCCCAGGGTGCGGCAGAGCCTCCTGACGGCGTCCGCCTTGTTCAGGTAAGTGATCAGGACCGCTTCCACGGGCGGCTTCAAAAGGGCGACGATTGCCGCCGCCTGCCGATCGCCGAGGTCCTCCCGGTGAACGGCCAAGTGAAGAGGGAACCCCAGATGGGTCACTCCGGCGGAAACCAGCATCAGGGCCTCCGCCTGATCTTTCACTCCAGCAATCTGAATCATCTGCCTAAAGTTGGGCATGGGAAAATTCCTCACCACTTTCTCTCCTGATATTTTCCTCCGGACGGGCACCCTCTATTTTTTTGTCCCTGCAAGCATCTGAATACCGTTGAATCAGGCGGACCAGAAAACCATAATTCCTTTTTAATCATAAATATCGCTTTCATGGAAAGACAGAGAAACGAAAAAGAGCGGGGCAAAAAATATAAAGCGCTGCCGCAGGATTCCATTTGACATAATCCCTTAATACGATTACTATTCGCCTTGAGCTTTCAGTTTATATTTTACCTTACATTTTAAAAAGTCAGAAAGGAGAAAAGTTATGCTCAGAAAAACGGTTTTAAAGATTCTCGTTCCCCTTGCCATGGTTGCCCTGGTCACCGGGGTTTCCTCCCCCGCGTTCAGCGCGGGTGACCTCGATCAAAAATTAACCTCCTGCCAGTACATCCAGAAGGTTGATACCTTTGAAGTCATCTTCGATGCCACGGAATCGACGAATGAACTGTACAAAGGCGCCCCCAAACTGAAGCAGGAAAAAGCCCTTATCAATTTATTTAATGACACCATTCCCAACCTGAAACTGACTGCGGCAGAGCGCGCCTTCGGCCGGTTCTCACTGTTCGGCGGCGATACCTCCAAGCTCCTTTTCGCCCCCACCGCCTATAACAAGTCCCTCCTTCCCCAGGCCCAGGCGCCCTTTTACCAGGGCAAGGGCTTGAGCCCCCTGGATGCAGCCCTTGACGGCGCCACCGCGGATCTTCAGTCCCAGTCCGGAAAGATGGCCGTCATCGTTTTCAGCAACGGCCTGGATATGCAGAAGTTCGATCCGGTCGGCGCGGCCAAGAGAATGAAAAAGGCCTATGGCGACAGAGTCTGCATCTACACGGTCGTCCTTGGCGACAAAGCGTCTCAGTTTGACCTGGGAGACATGAATGAAGGCCTGAACGTGATGCAGAAAGTCGCCGACGCCGGCGAGTGCGGCTTCATGGTTAAGGGTTCCAGCATCTCCACCCCGGCCGCCATGGCGGATTTTGTGGAAAAGGTCTTTTTGTGTCAGGACAGCGACTGTGACGGCGTTTGCGATTCCGCAGACAAATGCCCCGATACGCCCAAAGGCTGCAAGGTCGACAAAAATGGCTGCCCGCTGGACAGCGATGGCGACGGCGTGATTGATTGTCTCGACAAGTGTCCCGATACGCCCGCCGGCGTTAAAGTGGACGCCAACGGCTGCCCCCCTGAGGAGCCCGTGGAAGCGAAGGCTGAAGAGCCGGTCATGATGACCCTCAACATCTATTTCGCCTCCGATAAATACAATGTTGAATCCAAGTATGAGCCGGAGATCGCGAAAGTTGCCGACTTCATGAAGGCCCATCCCGAAGCGGACGCGGTCATCGCCGGTCACACGGACAGCACAAACACCGAGAAATACAACCAGAAGCTCTCCCAGCGGCGGGCAAACGCGGTTAAAACGACCCTGGTTGAAAAATTCAAGGTCGATGCGTCCCGCATTGAAGCGGTCGGCTACGGCGAGACCAAGCCGGTTGCCACCAACAAGACGGCTGCAGGCAAAGCGAAGAACCGGAGAGTGGTTGTCCTGTTCAACAATGTAAAATAACCGTAACGGATCACCCTTAAGGTTCCGAAGTTAAGAGGGCCCCTCAATCACCGCCTGGAGATTGAGGGGCCCTTCTCATTCCGCGCTCACCCATCCGGTTTCCGTCAGCACACCTGCGGCATGTGCAAGTATTCGAGATCACCATCCGCGAGGCCCTTCTGCTTCTGATACATATTCAATTGGAACCGTTTCAGCTCTGCTCACCGCCCTCTTCGAGGCCGAGCAGTTCCTCCGCTTCGGCGCCGGGAAGTTCCTGCACATTCTTCAGTTTTCTGGCAATGGCCCGCGTCCGGCTCTGCGCCTTGTCCAGCGTGTCCGACGCTTCATGAAGCTTCTTCTGAACCTTGTCCAGGACTTCGCCGTATTTGGTCCAGTCCGTCTTCACGGCCGCCAGAAGATTCCAGACTTCACTGGACCGCTTCTGGATGGCCAGGGTGCGGAATCCCATCTGCAAGCTGTTCAGGATCGACCAGAGGGTCGTGGGACCGGCGATGACCACCTTGCATTCCCGCTGGATAGATTCGGTCAGACCGGAGCGGCGGACCGCTTCGGCAAAGAGCCCTTCCGTCGGCAGGAACAGGATGGCAAAATCCGTTGTCACGGGAGGGTTGATGTATTTCTCGCAGATGTCCCGCGCGCACTGGCGGAGTCGGCCTTCCAACTGCTTCGCAGCGGCTTCCGCGCTTTCCGCCTCACCTTTTTCCTGGGCCTCCAGGAGGCGCAGATAATCCTCCAGGGGAAATTTGGCATCGAGGGGAAGCCAGACCGCCTCCCTCCGGTCCTCGCCCCGCCCGGGAAGTTTGACAGCAAACTCAACGCGTTCCCCGCTTTCCTTCGTGGCCAGGTTGGCGGCATATTGATCGGGATGAAGAACCTGCTCCAGCAAGGCGCCCAACTGCACCTCCCCCCAGACGCCTCGGGTTTTGACGTTGTTCAGCACTTTTTTGAGATCGCCGACACCGGCAGCGAGGGCCTGCATTTCGCCCAATCCGCGATATACCTGCTCCAGCCGCTCGCTGACTTGACGGAACGATTCGCCCAGCCGCTGCTCCAGCGTTCCCTGGAGCTTTTCCTCCACAGTCGCCCGCATCCGGTCGAGCTGACCGGCATTGTCAGCCTGCAGGGCCTGTATCCGCTCCTCCATCGTCATCCGCATCGCATCCAGCTTCTGCCCGTTGGTCCGGACCAGCTCCATCAGCTGCGCCTGAAGGGAATCGCCGACGCCTTTCAGGGCGCCCGCCAGCTCCTGCCTGGACTGCCGCATGCCGTTGGCCCCTTCTTCCCGGTTCCGGGCAATCTCATCTCTCACGGCCCGTTCCGTCCGTTCATGAGACCGCTCCACGGAGTCCAGCACCTCGCGGGTAGAACCCGGATCCACGGGCGCTTTGCGGAAAATCAGCACCAGCTGAAGGATAATCACCAGGCCCGCCAGGGCGAAAAGGATCATCAAGGCTACACTATTCATCATGACTTTCTTTCCTGAATGCGTTCATAAGTTTCTCAAGGGGCCCCACCCTTCCCGGGAATCCCCTCCTTCCGGGAGGCACAACGAGACCTGTTCCCTTCCTGCGCCATCGCTGGGTCCATCTTAACAGAAATTCCGAGTGATCCATATCCTGCCGTCGGACGAAACGACCACCCCGATTCCTTCCGGTTTCCAGAGGGGCTTCAGGATGTTTTTCCAATGCCCCGGACTTTTCATCCATCCGTCAACAACCGAAAGGGCGAGCTGCTCAAGGGAATTCCACAAATAAACCGTCCGGAGGGCATCATCGTGGCGGATCACGGTCATCGATCGATAGGCCTGAATCCGGAACAGATTCTCACCTCCCGGGGAAAAACATCTCTACGGGATCATCTATCCCCAGAGAGAGAAGGGTTTGCGCGTCGCCTCGATTCACGGCGATTTCAATAAATCCGTGGCTGCCCACCAGCGCCAGCAGATCGCCGGGAGCCACCTCGGCATAGGTCCGGCTCCCTGGAATCTTCCTGCCGGCGGCTTCCAGCTGCCAGGCCTTCCCTTCGACCAGGCGGCCGGGAATATTCGTCACCAGATTGCCGAAGGTGTCGACATACTGAATACAGCCGGACACTCCCCCGGCGGTTCGTGTCCACGGGAAAAGTCCCAGGCGAACCAGCGTTGACGGATCAATGGGCGTTCCCACGTGGGAAAGGGCTCCTCCGGAGGCCAGATGCGCCGCCACGGGGGCCAGGATGTCCCGGCCATGAAAGGTAAACCCGGGATTCCGGGTCAGCCAGTATTTCCGGCGGGTCAGGGAAACGGCCCTTTTTACCGCCCGGGCCTGAAGAAGAGCGGTGAATATCCCATTGTCAGGACCCACCAGGATGGCTTCCTCCAGTTCAACGGCCACCGCCCGTCTTGGGGTGCCTACCCCCGGATCGACCACCGCCAGATGAACGGTTCCTGACGGGAAATAAGGAAAGGCGGTCAGCAGAGAGAAACCGGCCGCGCGGATATCCTGCGGCGGAATTTCATGGGTCAGGTCAATCATTCTCGCCGCAGGGGCGATGCCGGCGATAACCCCTTTCATGATCCCCACATAGGGATCCCGAAGGCCGAAATCCGTCAGCAGGGTGATAATCCGCCCGGACCGCCCCCTGCGCCTCGGGCTTGCAACCCTGTCCTTTTGCATGCTGATCATTGGCGATCCCTCCCGTTCCCGGCAACAGGCTTTTTTGCTCCGGCAGACACGCCGGCCGGCGCTTCGGGGTGAAGCCACTTAAACAGGCCGCCCGGCAAGAAAAAGTAATGGGAATTTAGATAAAAAAAGTGTTAATTACCACAAATATCTGCTACATGATTGCGATTGATTTTCCCTGTACAAGTCCTGTTTCCCTCAGGACATTTTTATTTGGGGCCTGCACGTCGGCGCCGACCCCTGAAAGGATCGCCAGAATATCCGGAGATGCACCGGTCTCCCAGCGGAGGTTTGAATGAACACTTTTCTCAATGGAAGGGTCCCGGGCAGAGTCTGCCTCTTCACCGTTCTTTTGCTCTTCTTCCTTTCCGGCAGCCCTCCGGTTTTCGCCTTGGACCGCCAAGCCTACAAGCAGCTGAAGGTGTTCAGTGAAGTTCTCGATATCGTAGATAAAAATTATGTAGAGCCCGTCGAATCCAAGCAGCTTATTCAGGGTGCCATTAATGGCATGATCAAAGCCCTGGATCCTCACAGCGCCTTCATGAACGAAGAGATGTACAAGGAGCTTGAAGTGGAAACAAAGGGTTCCTTCGGGGGAATCGGCATTGAAATCACGGTCCAGAAGGATGTGCTGACCGTCGTGTCTCCCATTGAAGACACCCCGGCTTTTCTGGCCGGCGTCAAGGCGGGAGACCAGATCATCAAGATCGACGGTCAACCGACCAAGGACATTACCATCATGGAAGCGGTTACCAAACTGCGCGGCCCCAAGGACAGCAAGGTCACCATCACCATCATGAGGGAAACCTTTCCGAAGCCGAAGGACATCACCATGGCGCGGGCCATCATTCAGATCAAAAGCATCAAATCCAGGATGTTTGAGGATCAGCTGGGCTATGTGCGCATCGCCTCCTTTCAGGAAAGGACGGCCGACGATCTGAGAAGGGCTCTCCGGGAACTGCAAACGCCTACCCGGCCTCTGCGGGGGCTGGTCCTGGATATGCGGAACAACCCCGGCGGGCTGTTGGCCCAATCGATCGAGGTTTCCGACGCGTTTCTGAAGTCCGGCACGATCGTCTCCACCCGTGGGCGGATCAAGAGCGTGGAAAGTACGGTGACCGCCAAAGACAACGGGGATGAGTTAACCTGCCCCATCGTGGTCCTCGTCAACGAGGGCACGGCCAGTGCCGCGGAGATCGTTTCCGGCGCGCTTCAGGACAACGGGCGGGCATTGATTCTCGGCACTCAGACGTTCGGCAAGGGTTCCGTGCAGACGGTTATCCCCCTGGAAGAGGGCGCGGCACTGAAGCTGACCACGGCCAAGTATTATACCCCCCGGGGACGATCCATCCAGGCCGAGGGGATCAGCCCGGACATCACAATAAAATACGCCAAACCGGCGGAAGAGAACGGAACGGAAAGCGAAGCGATCCGGGAGCGGGATCTGAAAGGCCACATCAAGGGCATGGAAACCGAAGGAAAGAAACCGGCTGAGCGGCAGAAGCGGGCTTTCGATGACCTCTCCCAGGACAACCAGCTAAAGGCGGCGCTGGATATTCTGAAAAGCTGGGAAGTCTTTCAAGGTTCAAGTAAGAGGCAGTAGAAGGAAAGCGGCTTGCAGCGCAAGAAGGAAAGACCGTCCCGGAAAAAGAGCGCCAGAGGGTCCGGGCCGATAGAAACCCTGAAACGGCTGGCCATCCTGCTGATGCTGATCATTGCCGGCGCGGTTTTCTACGAAATGACAGCCGACCGTCCGCGGGAACAGAAATCACCGCCGGAGATCAGCCGGCCGCTCCCGAAGCCTCCCGACGGGAAGAAGGCGCCAACAGCGCCCCGAGCGGAGCCACGAGAACCGATCTCCAGGGAAGCGCCCCGGCTGGAGCCCCCGCGTCAGGCTCCCCCGGAAAGGCCTCGCCCCGTTCCGGAGGCCCCCCGTGCGGAAGCGCCGGCTCCCGCCCCGGAAAAAATCCGGGAGGCGCCCCTTGTGCGCGTCTCGGGAGTAAGGATTGCGATCATCATCGATGATATCGGCACCGATCTTTCGCCGGTGAGAAAGCTTCTGGAGATTGACGCACCGATCAATTTTGCCGTTCTGCCTCATACGCCCCACTCCGTTGCCGCGGCGAAGTTGATTCATCAAGCGGGCAGAGACGTCCTTCTTCATCTGCCGATGGAGCCCCGGGCTTACCCGAAAGAGAAACCGGGGCCCGGCTCGCTCTTCAACAGCATGGATGAACAGGAGATCCGGCAGGCCCTCTCCAGGAATCTCGATGTCGTACCTTTCGTTTCCGGGGTGAACAACCACATGGGCTCGCGGTTTACGGAAGACGGGGAAAAGCTGGCCATTGTCATGGAGGAGCTGAAAAAAAGAGGGCTGTTTTTTGTCGACAGCCGGACGACACCCCGATCGAAAGCGGGAACGCTGTCCCGGGAAATGGGGGTGCCCTTTGCCGCCAGGCGGATTTTCATCGACAATGAACAGGATTACAACCAGACCTGCCGGAATCTTCTGGAAGTGCTTGATTCAAAAAGAGACAGGCGCCGGGACCTCGTCCTCATCGGCCATCCGTATGCGAATACCGTTTCGGCTCTCACCAGGATGGTCCCGGAATTAAAGTCCAGGGGGGTTGAAATTGTTTCCATTTCCAGGCTGGTGCGATAGGATGGTTCACAGGCCGCCTCCCCTCAACCTCCTGCACATCCTGTGAACACAAGACTCTTTCTTTCAAGGGACTTATGGATAAGCTTCTAGCCAGGATTTTTCTTGCTTCCGTCCTCTCCTTCGCTGCCGCAGGCTGCGCGCTGGCCCCTCTGGATCCCGGCCGGCAGCTCGCCGGCAGAAATTCATCCTCCTCTACGGCGAGTTACCATTACACCCTGGGTATTCTTTCCGCACTGGACGGTCGCCTCGACGATTCGATCCGGGAGTTGGAGGAAGCGCTCCGCAGTGATCCCCTTTCCCCTTATCTCATGAAGGAGCTGGCCTCTCTCCAGGCGGAAAAGGGTGAGTACCGGAAGGCCATCGAACTGTGCAGGAAAGCCCTCGCCCAGGATCCCGGGGATACGGAGGCCTATCTCATCCTGGGAAACCTCTACGTCACCACGAAGGACTATAAGAATGCCGCCCGCGCCTACCGGAAGGTCATAAAACTCGATCCCGAGAATACCGTCGCCTATCTCTATCTGGGAACGCTCTACGCCGAAATGGGGCGCTACCAGAACGCGGCCGGGATGTACGCCACCCTGTTGGCCAAGGATCCCGACAACGTGATGGGAACGTATTACCTGGCGAAAGTCCTGAGTGAATTGAAGCGCGATGACGAGGCGGAAACGTATTTTAAACGAACCCTCGTTCTGAAACCCACCCTCGAATCGGCGCTGATCGACCTGGCGCAACTCTATGAACGGCAGAAGAAGACGGAACAGGCCCTCAATCTTTACCAGGACTACATCCAACGTTATCCCACCCGGATCGGCATTCGCCATCGGCTGGGAGAATTTTACCTGCGGCAGGGAAATTATCCGGCGGCGGAAAAGGCCTTTCGGGAAAGCCTGACGATCGACGATTCCAATAAGGACGTTCACTTTACCCTGGGGCTGCTCTACTATGAACAGCACAGCTATGAGCGGGCCATTACGGAATTTCAGAAAGCAATGGAGCTGGCGCCCTCGGATTCGAGAATCCTCTATTTCCTGGCGTCCGTCCTGGAGGAAAAGCAGGAGAAGAAGAAGGCCCTTGAACTCTACGAAAAAATCCCCCCGGAATCCGAGTGGTACGGCAATGCACGAATCCGCATGGGAATGCTGATCCGGGAAGAGGGGAAGATTGACCAGGCCATCGATCTGATCCGGGAGGCCTTGGCCAGGGAGAAAAAAGTTCCCAACCTCTATGCCTACCTGGGCTCCCTTTACCAGGAAAAGAAGCAGTTCCCGGAAGCGGAAGCAATCCTGAACGAGGGGCTGAAAGACTTCCCCACAAGCGCGGAGCTCTACTACGGGCTGGGGGAACTGTATGGAAAAATGGAGCGGTTCGAGGACAGCATCGCGCAGATGAAACGTGTCCTGGAAATCGAGCCGGAACATGCGGAGGCCCTCAATTTCATCGGGTACAGCTACGCCGACCAGGGTATCAACCTGGAGGAAGCCGAAAGGCTGATCCGCCAAGCCTTGACCCTGAGACCGGACAACGGTTACATCCTGGACAGCATGGGCTGGGTTTATTTCAAACAGAACAAACTGGAACAGGCGATCCGCTACCTCAAAGAGGCCAGTCTGCAGATTCCCGAAGATCCGGCGATTGCCGAACATCTCGGGGACGCCTTGAAGAAGTCGGGACGGATTCGAGAGGCGCTCGCGGCATATCGGCAGGCGCTGAAATTCGCCCCCGACAATCGACAACTCCAACAAAAAATAAAAGAACTCAGCCATTGATCCGCCGGAGAAAAAATTTTTCCCCTGGGAAGCCCCAGGCAGCCCCATCCAGAGATTTTCCTCAAGGGGCAACCAGCCCCTCCCGGAACCCTTTCCGTAGTAGCCTCCTTCTGGGCCTCTTGGCTTTGCTGTTGCTGGCGGGCTGCGCCCTGAAGCCGACCCTGACGCCTCCCCCCGAGAAGCCCTCTCCCTTTACGCCCGAATCCCGCTGGCAACAGCTTCAGACTTCCCTGCGGGCGCCCATAGCCATGAAAGCCCTGGCCCGGATCGACCTGACCACTCCCTCCGGCCGCTATCCCCCCTTTAAAGTTGCCTTTCTGCTCCAGGCTCCCGATTCCTTCCGCCTGGAGTCTCTCCCCCTCTTCGGCCCGCCGGATTTCTATCTTTCTCTGCAAAAGGGGGAGATGCAAATCTTTCTGCCGCAGGAAGGGAAATATTATGTCGGCCCGCCATCCCGGAAGCGGCTGGCAGCTTATCTGCCGTTTCTTTCCCCCGGCTTGGGGCTGTCCGACCTGCTGGTCCTGCTCCGGGGCGCCGCTCCTCTGGTCCAGGATCAGGGTGTCACGCTGAAAGGGTTTCAAGAAAGGGATGCTTACCGGCTGGAGGTGTACCGGGCGGAAGAGAAAGTGCAGGAGCTACGGCTGGCAACGGAATCGAATGACCTGCTCCGGACGTCCCGTTGGGATAAGGGAGAGCTTCTTTACACGGCGCGATTCGAAGGGTATGGCGGCCTGAAGGAGGCGGCCGGCTTTCCGGCAGAGATAGCCGTGACGACCGGGCAGCCGGAGCCGGCGACCCTCACGGTTCGCTACAAGGACCTTCAGTTCCCCCGGGATCTCTCTCCCGATCTCTTTTCCCTTGAAGTCCCGCCGGGCATTGAGCCTTTAAGATTGAACGGGGACTGATCGGGCTCGCCCTCTGAACCCGTTACCGGGCAGCCGGAGCCCAGGAGTCTGTCGGACTTTCCTCGTAAATACTTGAAATTATGAGCTTGAACATTTTCGGCCAAAAGTTAATATTTAATGATTTAAACGAGTTAAGTAATGAGCACCCTTTAAGTCCGACAAGCTCCCAGGGAAGGATGGGCGGAAAAGGGAAAAATTTGAAGGCGCTGCAGGTTTTCAGTCTTCCGACCTGCAGCGCCTTTTTCTGATAGGGGGCCAGAGAATGGCGATAAGGGCTTATTTGATTTCCAGCAGTTTGGCCCGTGCCGTCCGGGCCTGGGTGGTGTTGGGATATTTCGTGATGACCTGCTGATAGATCAGGCGCGCATTCGCCTTGTCGCCCAGCAGAGAAAAGCACAGGCCCTGCTTGAAAAGGGCATTGGGCGTCCTGTTGCCTTCAGGATAATTCTTGATCACCTTGTCATATTCCAGAATGGCTTTTTCATATTTTTTCTCGAAAAAGTACGTCTCCCCGATCCAGTACTGGGCGTTGTCGGCATAGCTGGTTTTGGGGTTGGCCGCCAGATAATTCTGAAATTCCGTTCTGGCCTTTTCATATTTCCCTTCCTTGAAGGAAGCATAAGCCGTTGCGTACTGATCTTCCCGGGACGCTTTGGGTTTTACCTCATTTGCCTTGGAGGCCTTCCCCTCGGGGGGCTGCCCGCTTTTCTCCCCGATGGCGAGAAAGGTTTCCAGGAAATTGACCTTCTGGGAGAGCTGATCCAGCTTTCCCCGAATTTCCTGGAGCTCGTCCTGGCTGGCCCGCCCGGGCAGGGCGCCCGCTTCCTTGCGCTGCGAGTCGACCAGCCCCCTCACCTGCTGAACCTGTTCCCGGAGTTCGGTCAGGTCGGCACCGGTATTGGCCTGGCTTTTCCGCAGAGTTTCCACCGCGGCGGAATGGGAATCGACGTCCTGCTTCAGGGTCGCAGCAGTCGATTCGGCGGAGGCAGCCTGCTCATGGATGATCTCCATTTTCTGGTTCAGTTCCGCCCGGGTCCGGTTCAGCTCACTGGTGGTTGCGCAGGCCGACAAGAGGATCAGACCGGCCGCCGCCGCAAACAATCCAAGGGGTTTCAAAGGACTTCCCTCCTTACTTGACTTTGACAACAAAATGGGCTCTCCTGTTTTTCGCCCAGGCTTCCTCGTTTTCCGCGGGATCCAGGGGCATTTCCTCTCCATAGCTGATCGTTTTCATCCGGGATTTGTCAATGCCCAACTCTCCCAGGTACTTCATCGTTTCCGCGGCCCGCCGCTCGCCCAGGGCGAGATTGTATTCCGTTGTCCCCCGGTCGTCACAGTGGCCTTCAATCACCAGGGAGTAGCCGCGATGAGCGGACAGCCACCTGGCGTGCCGCTGCAGGATCTCCCTGGCTTTGGGGTTCAGGCTGTAGGCGTCGAATTCAAAATGGATATCCACGAGCACTTCCCCCGCCTTCGCCGACGCGGCGGACTCTCTCGCTTCCAGCTGGGCCGCGGCGGTCTCCTTTTCCTTCGCCAGGCGCTCTTTTTCCGCCTGTTCCCGCAGGGCCTGTTCCTTCAAGGCTTTCTCCCGCAACGCCTTCTCCCTAAGGGCTTGCTCCTTCAGGGCTTGCTCCCTGGCCGCCTGCTCTTCCGGAGAAAGAGCCGACTGATCGCCAGCCGCCCCGCCGATGCCCGCACCTGCCCGCTCATCCGCCAACATGTGCTTTTTGGCGCATCCGGCGGCAAACACCAGGGTCAGGCATAGAACGCAGGATAAAATCCCCAGGACTCTCCAATTCTTTTTCATCCTTCCTTCGTCTCCTTTCTCACGCGGATTGCCCCCTCATTTTAAATCACAGTCGGTTAAAAAAGGTCAACCCCAAATTCCCGGTCACCTTCCTTCCTGAACTCCTCAGCTCCGTTGATTCAACCCTGCCGACTTGCGTACGTGCGTTTGCGGTTTTTTCAGCGGCCGCATAAACAATCCTTGCCGTTGATTCCACCCTGTCGGCTCACGGGGCCGACCAACAGAAAGCGCCCTCTCCCGATGCCCGATTGAGGCGCATGCTTTGCCACCATCCCCCTTCGGCTCCCCGACATCATCGCCCCGCTTTCCCAGTGCCGCCCTGTCTGAAGTCAGGCAATCCACTGGAATCGCAGGAACGATCAGTTCAGCGCGGGTTTGAGCCGGGAAGACCAGGAGGGACTCTGGCAGCGATCGGCGCTCTCATAGAGCGTCCGGACCTCCAGGGTATTGGCGTTGACGATGTTGATCCGGCTGCGGATGCCGCTGCGGACGCTGTAGGCCAGGAAACGGCCGTCCGGCGACCAGGAGGGGGATTCGTGATCGCCCGCCCCGGAAGTCAGCTGCCG
>CAZKRB010000062.1:0-19112 GCA_964555065.1 uncultured Syntrophus sp. | reverse complement strand
TCCGCCTTTCCCGAAGACGCCCTGGTGCGCATCGCCCCGGAGGACATCCGCAAAAAGGGCAAGGTTCCGAAGAATGGCAGTCTCTTCTTCACGATCTTTCAGACCTTCATGAGCGGTCCGCCGAAAGACGGCCACCCCTCGCCCTGGTTCGGCATGTATCCGGCGGATTTCTTCGACTTCATCGTCATCGACGAGTGCCACCGGGGAGGCGCCAACGACGAGAGCAACTGGCGCGGCATCCTCGACTACTTCGCCCCCGCCGTGCAGCTCGGCCTGACCGCCACTCCCAGGCGCAAGGATAACGTGGACACCTACGCCTACTTCGGCGAGCCGGTGTATGTCTACTCCCTCAAGGACGGCATCAACGACGGCTTCCTGACGCCCTTCCGGGTGAAGCAGATCGCCACAACCCTGGACGAGTATGTCTATACCTCCGACGACACGCTGATCGAGGGCGAGATCGAGGCGGGCAGGCTGTACGAAGAAGCCGACTTCAACCGGATCATCGAGATCCGGGAGCGGGAGAAAAAGCGGGTCGAGATTTTCATGTCCCAGATCGACCAGCGGGAGAAGACCCTGGTCTTCTGCGCCACCCAGGATCACGCCCTGGCGGTGCGCGACCTCATCAATCAAATGAAGACCGGCTCCGACCCCAACTACTGCCAGCGGGTCACGGCCAACGACGGCGTCCTGGGCGAACAGCACCTGCGGGCCTTTCAGGACAACGAGAAGACGATTCCCACCATCCTGACCACCTCGCAGAAGCTTTCCACGGGCGTGGATGCGCGGAACATCCGGAACATCGTCCTGATGCGCCCCATCCATTCCATGATCGAATTCAAGCAGATCATCGGGCGGGGAACGCGGCTTTACGACGGCAAGGACTACTTCACGATCTACGATTTCGTGAAGGCCCACCATCACTTCAGCGATCCGGAGTGGGACGGCCCGCCGGACGAGCCGGAACCGCGGGAAGCCAGGCCGATGCCGTTGCCGGAGCCGTCGCCCCCGGAAACATCGCGGGAACCGGCGGGGCAATATCAGCCACGGCAGAAGATCAAGGTGAAGCTGGCGGACGGCAAGGCCCGGGCGATTCAGTTCATGACGGCGACGAGCTTCTGGCATCCCGACGGCACGCCCATGTCGGCGCAGCAGTTCATGGAGGCGCTTTTCGGCAGGCTGCCCGAGTTCTTCAAGGACGAAGACCAGTTGCGCGCCCTCTGGAGCGCGCCGGATACGCGGAAGAAACTGCTGGAGGGCCTCGCCGAAAAGGGATTCGGCCGGGATCAACTGGCGGAAATGCAAAAGCTTATCGATGCGGAAAAAAGCGACCTCTTCGACGTGCTGGCTTATGTGGCCTATGCCCTGCCTCCGCTGACCCGCGAAGAACGGGCGGCCAGGGCAACGATTGCGATTCGCGGCCACGTCACCGGCAGGCAGCAGACCTTCCTGGACTTCGTCCTCTCGCACTACATCTCCGTCGGCGTGGAAGAGCTCGACGCGGCAAAGCTTCCCCCTCTGCTGCGTCTCAAGTATGCCGATTCCCTGGCCGACGCCGTGGCCGATCTCGGCCGCCCGGAGGAGATTGCGCACCTCTTCTCCGGCTTTCAGCGGTACCTCTATCAGGAGCATCGGGTTGCCTGAAAGACGGCGTCACGACCGCGGCGGAAGATTCGCCAGGACGCTGCCCGGCAGATAGCGCATCCCGATCTGGAAGCCAAGCTCCCGGTATGCCTCGAACTGGTGCTCGTCAAAGAACTGGTCTCCCGTTCCCTGATCGGGAAAGGCCGGATTCTGGCGCTGGTAGGTATAAATATCCTCCGGCAGCTTATTGATGAGCGTCGTGGAGAGATAGATCAAATCCGCCGTGTCACCATTGTCGTAGGTGATCGTGCCGGTCACGCAGGCGGTCGGGGAGAGCCTGTCGGACCGCTTCGCCGGAATCAACTCCGTAATGGCCAGATCGATGGTGGCCCCGAAATCGACTCGGACCATCTCGATGGCCTTGCCAAGATCGGCGAACTGATAGTTGGGATCCGCCGTTGCATCGCAGACGATGATGCAGCGACAGCGGCGTTTCACGAGTTCATAAAGGCCGAGATTTTCGAAGTGCCCGCCATCGGTCAGATGGATGAACCGCCGCTTTTCATGGAGGCCGCTTCCCAGCATCTCGATAAAGATCGAATACCAGGCGGGATTTCTCCACAGAAATCCCCGCGGCTCGTCGTTATGGGCAGGATTGGAGATCCAGTATCCAAGCCGGACATTCAGCAGGGTCATCAGGAAACTCAAGGGGCGGGAACGGGTGGCATAGGTGTTGGGGTTCACGGCTGCACCGGAAACGGCCATGGCCGTGGCCAGGGTCATCCTTCCCTCGTAGTCTTTCGTCGGAACATAACCGGTCGCTTCCGAGCCGCTGTAAAGGGGGGTGAAAATAAAGTTGTCCCCTCCCCGCTCCCGAAACCTGGGACGCCTGGAACCCGTGGTCTGCATATTCGTGTTGATAAGATGATAGGGAGCGGCCGTCTGGGGAATGTCTGACACCAGGCACAGATCGCTGTCCTTCGAGTCGATCTGCTCCTTTTTTCTTTCGTCGATCATCGGCTGCGTTCGCGACAATTTATAGGGCATGTAGGTTTCCATCAGCCGGTTGCGGTAAAAGCGGTGCATGGAGACGTGGTTGATATCGGCAGCGACGGCAAGGATGCAGGAACCGAGGAAAGCCGCAAAAGCCATCACCGGTGGGGAGACGATCTTTCCCGGAAGGGTCAGATGATAGAGCCACAGGAAGATGCCGTAGGAGATCAGACCGAGTCCGACGGACAGCAGAAACGAGCGGATGCCTTTCGCTTCATTGCCTTCCTTTCTGCCGATGAGCGCGGCAAGCGCCGAGGCAACACCGGCCAGGGAGATGGATGACAGGGCCGCGGAAATCCACTCCTGCGCGTGGCGCTGAAGGAAGTCGTGCACGACGGGGAGGAAGCCGATGAGCAGGCAGAGGACTCCGAAGAGCAGAAGCCTTCCCGCCGCCTTGTTGGCCGTCCTCTGGATCTCGTAGCGATGCATGAAGGGAATTCTCGTCGCCAGGGAATAGAGGAAGGAGACGACGAGGAAGAGGGAAATGAGGCCGATCCCCAAAAGGGCCACAAAGACAAAGAGGGTCGGCTCTTTCAGGTTCATGGCGAGGAGCAGGCGCTCGACCGGAGCGGGGAATACGGCTCCCGGCGGCATGGCCTGCTGCAGGAGGATCATGGCCAGGAAGAAGGCCGGCAAAACGACGGCCAGGTTGACCATCACCCCGGCCAGTACGGCGGCGACCAAGGCCCACAAGGTAAGTCCGTCCCCCGGAGTGAGATAGCTGCCGTGGACGCGAAGCCGCGAAAGCACTTTACAGGCAAACCCCTCGTGTTCCGCCCCGGAAGTTCCAAAGGGAAATGCCGTCCCCAACCTTGACATGAACCAGGTCAGGGAGGCGCCGATATACCCTCCGCCCGAGACGGTCGACAGGTAATCGATCCGCTGCAGGAGGCCGCACCGCTGAAGCGCCTGGAGGATACCCAGGTTGAACGTCGCCGATCGGATCCCGCCGCCGGAAAGCGCCAATCCCACGGCATCTTTCCCCGGATCCCCCTCGGGGACCTGGGCATGCCGGCGCCGCTCCCTGATTCTCTCCTCCTCTTCTCGTTTGATCTGGACAAAAGAGAAGGGCTTCGACGGTTTATGGGTCATAAACACCTCACCGATCACTCCGGCCATCACGCAGCCGTCACCGGGAAGAAGAACGGGTTTGCAGAGCGCGCGGTCCCGGCGCCTTTTCCCGCCAGCCACTTCACAAGGCCACGTCAAAGTCGGCCAATTTATGATGAATATCGAACACTTGCACAAGAATTCACATTGGTTTTTACGTAGTAAATTCAATGCATTATGTTCTTATCTGACTTGATCCTGAGCCACTCCAACGTCTGAGTGCATTTTCCGGCAATATGCGATATTATTCAACTTAAAAATGGCCGGAACCTCCGGGCCGGGGTCTTCTCGCGCAACGTTCAGGATCAGCGCCCGCTCCAGCAGCCCTGGGAGTGACCTTTGCTGGGGATATGGTCCACTTTTCGCGGGATTGCCGCGGCATTTCGATCGGGAGCAACGGATTTGACAGAGATGAAAACGCGCTGTGAATGGGCCGGCGCCGACCCGCTGTACCTGCCCTATCATGATGAAGAGTGGGGCGTTCCCCTCCATGAGGATCGCGCCCTGTTCGAGCTGCTCACGCTGGAGGGCGCCCAGGCCGGCCTCAGCTGGCTGACCATCCTCAGGAAAAGGGACCATTACCGGCGGGCCTTCGACGGCTTCAATCCGTGGAAGGTCGCGGAGTATTCGACGGCGGAGGTGGAGCGCCTCCTGGCCGACCCGGGCATCGTGCGGAACCGCCGCAAGATTGAATCGGCCATCGGCAACGCCCGGCGAGTCCTCGCGATCCAGGAAGCGTTCGGTTCCTTTGACGCGTTCCTTTGGCACTATGTCGCGGATCGGCCCATCCAGAATGCCTGGCGCTCCCTGGCCGAGGTCCCGGCGCAAACCGCCGTCTCCGATCGGATGAGCAGGGGCCTGAAAAAGCGGGGATTCAGCTTTGTCGGCTCGACAATCTGCTATGCCTTCATGCAGTCCGCCGGAATGGTGAATGATCACGTCGTGAGCTGCTTCCGCCATGACCGGTTGAGGGAGATCTCCCGCTGAAGAACCGTTGGGTTGGCTGGTGCAGATTGGCTGATGCCTCCCAGCCTCACCCATCCTTTTTTTGAGGCCGTTACATGGAAAAAGAACCGGGACCGGAAGAAGAGCGGTTGCGCATCCGGGAAATGAGAATCGATGACTTCCCCGAAGTCTTCTACATCGGCGAAGAGATTTTTACCGCCGAATACTCGCAGAGTCTCTACCGCACCTGGGACGAATACGAAATCACCACCCTCTTCAACTCCGACAGCGAACTCTGCCTGGTGGCTGAGGTGGACGGCAGGATCCTCGGCTTTGCCTTGGGAACCACGGTGGAGAAGCGCAACTCGCCCTGGAAGTATGGTTATCTGATCTGGCTTGGGGTGCGGGAGGAGGCCCAGAAGGGGCAGGTCGGCGAGAGGCTGTTCCATGAGATCAAGCGCCGGATGAGAGACCATGGGGCCAGGATGATCATCATTGACACCTCGGCCGACAACGGGGCGGCGCTGTCTTTCTTTCAGAAGATGGGATTCAAGGACCGGCAGGAACACGTCTTTCTCTCCCTGAACCTGACCCGGAAAGCCAAAAAAAAACGCGCCGGAAAGCAGGCAAAGCCATGAACGTCCACCCGACCAGGGTACAGGAAGCCATCGATCCGGCAAGGCTGCGGAAAACGCTTCTGGACCTTCTCGACATCTATTCCCCCTCCGGCAAGGAGGAGGACATTCAGCTTTACCTTGGCGAGATCCTCAACAGGACGGGAATGGTTGTGGAGCGCCAGGAGGTGGAAGAAGAGCGCTATAACCTCCGGGTCACCATGGGGCCCGGAGAGCCGCTGCTTTACCTGGTCGGCCATGTGGATACCGTTCCAGCCTGGGATCTGGAGGAAGCCGGCCCGCAGGAGGAAAACGGCGTTCTTTACGGTCTGGGAAGCGCCGACATGAAGGGGGGCTGTGCGGCCATGTTGGAAGCCTGGCTGGCCCTTTCCGAGGCCCTTCCCGCCGATGAACGGCCGCCGGTCGGCCTGCTTCTGGTCGTCGGCGAGGAAGAAAACGGCGACGGAAGCGCCACCTTTCTTGAATCCGCCTCCCCTCCCTGGGTGGTCATCGGCGAACCGACGGGGCTCGCGGCCTGTTTCGCCCATTACGGCTACCTGGAAACGAAGCTCCTCACCAGCGGCCGGCGGAGCCACTCGTCCCTTCCCGAACTGGGGCACAACGCCGTGGAGTCCATGCTGCGGGTCCTGCTGCACCTGGGAAGAAACGCCCTCTTCAACCGGGAGAAAACGGACATCGTCTATTCGATCCGGGAAATGAGCTCCTCTCAGGCGGGGTTTGTCGTTCCCGACCGCTGTGAAACCTGGATCGATCTCCATCTCCCGCCCGGCAGGGAACCGGGAATGATCCAGGAGGAAATCCTCCGCACTGTCGAGACGGCGCACCGGCATATTCCCGAGCTGCAGGTGGACGTAAGTTTTGAGGTTGCCTTCGGCGGTTATGATCTCGGTCTCGGGGCCGACAACGAGATGGCCCGCCTCCTCCAAGAGATCTATGCCGGGCTGAAGTTGCCCTTTCGCACCGATTCCTTCCGTTCCCATTCGGACGGCAATCTTTTCTTCGCCGCGGGAACAAAGCCTCTCATCCTCGGCCCGGGCTTCCTGGAAACCGCCCACACCCCCGAGGAGCAGGTTCTTTTTGAAGAGGTGTTAGCCGCCGCCAGGATCTATGCCGCCCTCTGCCTGAAGGTTGCGGCGTGAAATGCTGAAATTATTTCCCCAGGCCCGGGCGGCTTTTCTTCCGGTCGGGTTTATTTTCAGCGAATTTCAGGGTTGGCACCAGAAGGCGGCGCCAACACCGTCCGCCCGATGAAGACAACCCGGGTTCAGGCCTGTGCCAGGGCTCCCAGATCATCCGCCAGCTCCTGCCCGGAGGAATACCGCTCCTCCCTTTTCTTCCGCAGCGCCTTTTCCACGATCGCCGCCAGCTCTTCGGGTATTCCGGGAACCTTCACCTGGAGGGGAGTCGGCTCACTGCCGGATATGCGGTTCATGAGGGCGGTAATGTCGTCTCCCTGAAAGGGCTTCTCCCCGGTGAGGAGCTCATAGAGGACAACGCCCAGGGAAAAAAGATCCGACCGCCCATCCACGGCCTCACCGTTGATCTGTTCCGGAGACATGTAATTCGGGGTGCCCAGAATCGTGCCGGCCTGAGTGCCGGAGAGATCGACCAGCCGTGCGATGCCGAAATCCGTCACGGTCACCTGGCCCGCGGAAGAGATCCGGATATTGGCAGGCTTGACATCGCGATGGACCACCCCGCGCCGGTGAGCGTAATCCAGAGCAAGGGCGACCTCCCGGACAATCCGGATCGTTTCCCTCTGGGGGAGCAAGGCCTTTTTTGCGCAGCATCTGCTGAGGTCGTAGCCTTCAAGATATTCCATGGCGATATAGGCGTTCCCCCGGTCTTCGCCCACATCGTAGATCGTCACGATATTCGGATGGGAAAGCCCACCGGCCGCCTCCGCTTCGCGGAAGAAACGGCTCCGAGACAGGGCAAGGTCATTTCCCTCGGCGTAACGGAGCGTTTTGATCGCCACCGTCCGTTGAATGAGGGGATCTCTCCCCTGGTAAACCACTCCCATGGAACCTTGCCCAAGAAGCCCGAGGATCTGGTAGCGCCCGATGGTCGAGTCGGCCGCCGAAGAAGAAAGAATCACCGTGGCGTCTTCCTTCCGGGTCAACAACCCGGCACTCCCGAAAGAAAGCAATCCTCTTTGTGTTCCTGCAACTTTTTCCCGGCACAGGCCGGTGCTTGAATTCAGCCGGTCGTCGGAAAGAGGGGCGGCCAGGGCTTCCGCCTCCCGGATCCGGGAGAGGAAGACCTTGTCTTCGAGCAACTCCTGCAAGTGTTCCCGGGCAACCACCGAATGATAACTGGGATGAAGAGCCTCGATGGTCAGGTCTTCCTCGGCAGCGATACTTTTTGCCATCTGGTCCGCGATGAACAGAACGAAGAGATATGGGGTTTGAGCTCGATCCATCTTCAGGGAGGCAAGACTCTTATAGGTCGGTGCATGATGATTCGCGACGGCGTTCACCATCAGATCGGAAAACCCCCACCCCGACAGGGCGATTCCCGCAACGACGGCATGATTGACCCCGAAGAGCTGATCCTCGTCGTCGAGTTTCAATCCGGCCGGGTGAGGCGCCGTCAGATCGTTTCCCGCGGAAATCGGCATCATCAGGAGGAGCAGCTTGCCGATGTCATGGAGCAATCCCATGGTGAAGAGGCTTCCCTGATTCAATCCGCCGAAAAGCGGATGGAGATGGGCGGCGCAGATCGAAGTGAGGGCGGCGTGCCGCCAGATTTTCTCCATCGCTTTATTGATTTCCGGATTATCCGTCAGAAGAAGCTGGATCAATCCTTCCCGGTAGAGGATGTTCTTGACATTCACGATTCCGAGAATCAGCAGGGCATGACTGATCGAGTCAATCCTTTTGGACAGTCCGTAGTAGGGAGAATTGACGATTCTCAAAATGGTTGCCGTCAGCATGGGATCGGAGGTCACCACTTTGGAAAGGTCGGAGATCTGGACTTTCGGATCATTCAACAGGCCCTGAAGACGCTCATGTACGGAACGGAAATTTTTCAACCGGGACAGGCAATCCCGGACCGCACGCATGGTTTCCGGGGAAATACTCCGGGCGTCGAGAGGAAGAGCCCGGAGATAGGGAGAGCCATAGGACGGAGGATAAACCGCCTCGATTCCCCTTTGGATGCGACCGCTGATCATACGGTGGATCGCGGAGATTCCATCCTCGGGAAGGGTAATTTTTCCCTCCACCAAGACGGGGAACGAAGGGCCCCGGGAAAGGGTCTGGACAGGCTCGGTCCCTCCGGGTAATGGTACAGCCGATCTTCCGTATCGAACGACAGCGGACTGGACCGTGGCATCCTCCGCTCTTTTTTTGATGAAATAGATAAGGAACAGCAGGAGCACGATCGAAAATAAGACAACAAAAATTAACGTCATGGCTCGTTGGAGGTCCTTTCCTGTGATGCCCGACAGGGGAGTTTCAATGGCGCTTTTCACGCCGGGGTCGCTTTTTCTCGGCGTTTCCGGACCCTGATTTTTACCAAGCAAAAATGAATCCATTGTTTCCCCTGGATCTCTTTTGTCCTGGTGAGTTAACAGCCGGTTTAAAGCCATGGGGAAACTTCGTTGAAAGGGGGAGGAAGAACAGAAGGAGGGGTGAAAGTTCTTCAGCAGATGGAGTCCACCAGGGCGCGGGGCTTCGCTGAGGATTCAGGCGGGTCAGCGAGGCCCCGGCGCGGGTGTTTTTCTTACTTCAACCAGTCTTCCATTTCTTCAGCCTGCCAGGCCTCCTGCTGCACCGTCAGATCCATCTTCAGAACCAGGCCGGCGTGCTTTTTAAACTCCTCATCTTTCTGCAATCCGGTGTGGCGGTTCAGGGCCTCCCGCACATCTCCCAGGGCCTTGCGCAGAACCTGCTCCATCACCTGGCCCGCATCGAAGGTTCCCGGATTCATCCGCGGCATCGGGCCATCCTCGGCAACCGCCTCGGCGAACAGGGCCAGCTGTTTCATTTTTTCCAGGGATTGATCCATCACGGCCCAGCCCTGCCGGGCATTTTTCTGGGAGAGCCATGCCAGGCGAAGATGCTGCAGCATTTCGTTATATTTGCTGTTCAGTTCAAACTGGAGGGTATCCAGGAAGGCGGGGGGCAGTTCATGGCCTCCTTCCGGAAGCCCGCGGGCATCTTCCGGGCTGAGCTTGTCCAGCAGCCGCTGAAAACGGCGGGCATGGATTTCAGATTCCCAGGCCTCCCGGTGAAGGACCCGGCGGATATGGGGATCATCCACCTTTTCCGCCTCCCCATGGTAATGGGGGATCAGCTTTTCCTCGTAGGCGATGTAGGACTTCAAAAGCGTCGCCCGGCTGGTGGGATCGAAGGGATAGGGGCCCGGCACGAAATTCGGCTCGCCGCCCAACTGGCCGATGATCATGCCCAGCCAGTGCATGTGCCACATTTCTTCCCGGGAACGGGACAGGAGGCTCGCTCCCATGGGCGTGTCCTCTCCCTCCTGGTAGGCGTGGACCAGGTAGCGGATGATGGCGGCGTGCTCATCGGCAAAATCACGGTTCAACATCTCGATCAACTCTTTGCTGTCCATGCAATTCTCCTCCTGAATAAATGATGCAATGGCTTCTGAAAAATCCGGCGTTTTGGAACCACTGCCGGCGACGACAAACCTTCCCGAAGGGCTAGGGCTTCCAGTCTTTGAGCTCAAGCTTGAGCGACAGGAACTGAAGCATATCCTTCAGGGTGATGATTCCCACCAGGCGGTCGCCCTCCACGACCAGCAGACGGCTGTTCGCCGACCGGCTCATGACCGCCAGGGCGCGGACAGCATCATCATCCGGCCCGATGGTGATATCCGGGGTGCACGGTTGGGCAATTTCTCCCACGGTGTGTTCCCGCCATTCCTCCCGGGGAACCTCTGCAACGCGGCGAACGGTAAGGCATCCCTCCAGGCGGTCGAAGGAAACCACAGGGAACATCTTGAAATGGTACCGGTAGACGTAATCATTGATGAATTCCTCCAGGGTCAGGGCGCGGGACACGGTAACGGGGTTGGCAACCATGAACCGGCGCACCTTTTCCCCTTCCAGAACCTTCCGGGCCAGAATCTGGGAGTAGGACATCTGGGCCGCATTGCGCAGGAAAAAGCCGATCATCAGCCACCAGATCCCCCCGATAAAGCTGCCCCGGAAGATATTGATGACGCCCAGGGCCATCAGCACAAGGCCGAAAGCGGAGCCGATCCAGGAAGAGATGCGGGTTGCCCAGCGCAGATCCCCCTTCCATCCCCAGAGAATCGAGCGCAGGACGCGGCCGCCATCGAGGGGAAAGGCCGGCAGCAGGTTGAAGGCGGCCAGGATGAAGTTGATCCACCCCAGATAAGAAGCCACGGTCGAAATGGAACCCGGCCATCCCAGGCCCTGACCTGCGTAAGAAACCCCCTGGAAGGTCAGACCGAGGACGACACTGGAAAGGGGGCCGGCAATGGCCATGAGAAATTCCGCTTTGGCGCTGGGAGGTTCGTCGTTCATTTCCGCGACCCCCCCGAAGATGAAAAGCGTGATCCCCTTCATGGGAATCCCGTAGCGGGTGGCGACCAGGGAATGGCAGAGTTCATGAAAGACGATGGAAAGGAAGAGCCCCAGCGCCCCTGCGGCGCCCATGATCCAGTAAGTGGACCCGGCGATCCCTTTATAGGCGTAGGTGCTGGGGAAAACCCCCTTTGCCAGCGACCAGGTCACCAGCAGGGCCAGGAGCAGCCAGCTGGCATCGATGCGCACTTCAAAACCCAGCAGTTTGAAAAGGGTGATGCGGTTCCCGAACATGGCGTATCCCTTCAGGTCGCACTTGAATTTTTCCGGCCGTCGCCGTGTATGCTCCGGAAAGGGCGACCGCCCTGCGGAAAGTTCCGGGCAAATTTTCCAGTCCGTATCAACCGGCTGAAATGTTAACCATAATGACCCGATTTCTGAGGAAAATCAAGAGAAATAAGACATTTCGCCACGAAGGAAGCGCCAGAAATCGGTTGCCTATTTCCCCGATCCTCACTATAGAGCGAATGGAATCCGTCTTTTCCCCCTGGAGGTTCACCGGCCCTTGCTTGAACAAATTGCCCCGGACTTTTACCGAATCACCCTTCCCATGCCTTTCCGGCTGGATCATATCCAGTCCTTCGCCCTGGTGCAGGGACGGAAGGTCACGCTTTTTGACACGGACCTGAATATTCCCGAGGGCCTTTCCACCCTGGAGGGTGCTCTACGGCAACTCGGGCGATCTCTCGCCGACATCGACCGGATCTTCCTGACCCATTATCATGCCGATCACTGCGGTCTGGCCGGACGGCTGAAAGAGCTGAGCGGCGCCCGGATTTATCTTTCCGCGGACGACGACGAGGCCATCCGCAACCAGAACCGCACCGAAGAGCTGTTCGGCCACCTGCGGACCTTCTGCCGGGAGCACGATTTTCCCGGGGCACTGCTGCCCCCTCTTCAGGAGCTCCATACCTATTTCACCCGGGTCACCTATCCCTTCGCCGTGGACGAACTTCTCGTCCCTTATTCCTGGCACAGGGCAGGAAATCGCACCTTTCAGGTGATCCCCGCTCCCGGCCACACGCGGGGGCAGGTCTGCTTTTACTTCCCCGCGGAGGCCATCCTCCTTTCCGGCGACCATGTCCTGCCGGGCATCACCCCCAACCTCAGCATCGACCTGTTTCATCCCGACTGGCCTCCCCTGCGGAACTTTCTGGAATCTCTGGGGCGGGTCAAGCCCTTGCGGGTCGAGCGCGCTTTTCCTTCCCACGGCGAAGACATGAACGATCTTCCCGCCCGCATCGGGGAGATTGAAGCGCATCATGCACAGCGCAAGGAGCTGATCCTGCAGGCGGTGCGCCGGGGCTCCGACACGGCCCGGCAGGTCTCCCTGGAAATCTTCGGCGAAGGCCTGCCGGAATTCGACCAGTACCTGGCACTCCATGAAACCTGCGTGCATCTCCTGGAACTGAAAAACGAAGGGATCCTCCGGGAATTCTCGTCAGGCGGGAAAAGGCGTTACCAATCCCGGTGAAGAGGCGGGAAGGGAACAACACCCCGGTCCGGGCCGTTCCTCGACAGCTTTCCCGCCGGGAACAAAAAGCCGGATCGGGGGAGATTCCTGCCGGAGGAAGGACGGGTCCAGGGTGCCGGTTTTCAGGTGTCCCCCGGACCTGAGGGCTAAATACAGGGAAAGACGTGCTGCGCCACCATCGCGAAGTTCGCTTTTACGCGCTCGCCTCCGATGACCATCCCCATATGCCCGGGGAGAAGATACTCCACCTCCAGCTTGGACAGGCGGGTGATGCTCTGCTTCAGGAGCGTTCCATCGCCCCCGGGAAAATCGGTTCTCCCCACGTTCTGGTCGAAGATGACATCACCGGAAAAAAGGGCGCCGGTGCGCGGCCAGTACAGCGCGAGCGAGCCGGGGGAATGCCCCGGGACGTGGAGGACCTGGAAGGTTTCCTCTCCCAGAACCAGTTCGCCTTCCTGCAGGACCAGGTTCACGTCGATCGGGGGAATGTCCAGGCCGAACATGCGGCACAGAATGGCGTTTTCCTTCCCGTTGTAAAAGGCCACATCCGTTTCGTGCAGGGCGATTTTGACGCCGGAGCCGTTGAACAGCGAACTCGCCTCGATATGGTCGGCATGGGCATGGGTGTTGATGATGGTCCGGATGTCCTCGCGCCGGATCCCGTCCTTCTCCATACTCTTCAGAAGGGCGGGAAAATATTTCACCAGCCCCGGATCCACCAGGGCCTGGACGGTCCCGCCGATATAATAGCTGTTGCAGTTGTTGTCGTAAAACTCCGTCCATTCATACACATAGATATCGTCATTGAACTTCATGAATCTTTTCTCCTTTTATTTAGAAATCATTCCAGGTGATTGATTATTTTAATTGCGCCTACTTCAGGCATGAGGATCAGTAGAAGCCCCGGAAGCGCCGCGCGAATCCCGTGACCAGTCGGGTTGCTGCGGGCTCTGCAACCCGATGGATGTCCCCTTCCGCACCAGGCGGACCGCCCCTACGGATTCCCTTCATCCGCTAGATCCCACCTGGATCCTCTCTCCATCCCCGGCAAGCGGAATAACAGGATACGGGATGGGCGACCCGGCAGCGGACGGTTTCCGCACCGCCGGAGACTTCTCATTCCGGCTGCAGCAGCTTGAAGCCGAGGACGGGGTCTGCCTCCCGGTGGGCCGAAGTGTCGAGCAGCTCAAAAAGAATGACTTCCAGGATCTGCCAGACCTTCACTCCCTTGCGGATGCAGCCCGTCACGGTCCGGTCCTTCCGGCCCAGGGCGAAGTGCATGTGAATCTGGGGGCGCCCCTCTTCGTCGGGGAAAAGGGTGCCCGTTCCGGCCACCTCATGGACATCGTCCAGCAGAAGCTCCATGGGCACAACGGGAACGTCGCGGCCTTTCTCCGGGCCGACGACGAGCCGACTACCCTCATCGGCGCCACCCACGGCGATCAGGGCCGCCGCGCGGATGGAATGCTCTTCGGCGAACCGTTCGACCACCTCATGAACCACTTCTCCATCTTCCAGACGGAGGATAAAAATGCGCCCCTGGCGGGCTTGCGAATATTTCATCTCGGTCCTTTTTCCGCCTCCCTTGAAATTTTCGGCGCTCTTCAGGGAAACATCTTGCCGGGATTGAGAATTCCCCGGGGATCCAGGAGCGCCTTGATCTTTTTCATCGTTTCCAGACTTTCGCCGTGCTCCAGGGCCATGAACTCCCTCTTGCCCAACCCGATGCCGTGCTCACCCGTACAGGTCCCCTGAAAATCAAGAGCCCGGCGGACGATCCGGCGGTGAGCATCCTCCACTTTCGCCCACCGCAGTGCGTCCTCGGGGTTGTCCATCACCACCACGTGAATATTGCCGTCTCCCGCATGGCCGAAGACATACGCCGTCAGTTCCGCCACGGTCTTTTTGATGAAGGCCACGAGGTCGGAATAGCGGGACAGGGGAACGGCGACGTCCATGCTGAGCGACAGCAGCCCCGGATGGGCGCGCCGGATGGATTCATGGGTCATGTGGCGGATCTCCCAGAGCCGTTTCCGCTCCTCGGGGCCGATTCCCCGGTCCAGGAGCAGGCAGCCCTGGTCCCGGCAGATCTCCGAGACGAAGAGCATCTCGTCTTCCAGTCCCCGTTCACTGTACCCGCTGAACTCCATCAGCAGCGTGGGGCACTCCTCCAGATGCAGCCCTCGATCCCGGTTGAGCACCCCGACGATATCCGTATCGAGAAATTCCATGGCGCCCGGAACCAGCCCGGAGCGCATGATTTCAAAAACCGTCCGGGTGGCATCGCGGACGGTGGGAAAGGTCGCCCGGACCGCCATGAAGGCCGCGGGAAGCCCGGCCAGCTTCAGCGTGGCCTCGGTGACGATGCCCAGGGTGCCCTCCGCCCCGGTCAGAAGGCGGCAGAGATCGTAGCCGGAAGAGCACTTGCGGGAGCGGCTGCCCGTCTCGATGATCTGCCCCTCGGGCAGCACCACCGTGAGCCGCATTACGTAATCCCGAGTGGCGCCGTACTTCACGCTCCGGATTCCACTGGCGTTGTTGCCGATCATGCCGCCGATGGTCGCCGCCGCTCCGGGATCGGGAGGGAAAAAGAGGCCTTCCTTTTCCAGCACCCGGTTGAGTTCCTTATAAACCACCCCCGCCTCCACATCGGCCTGAAAATCCTCCGGCCGGACGGCAAGGATGCGGTTCATCTGCTGCAGGTCCAGCACAATCCCCCCCTGCACGGGAATCGGATTGCCCTCCAGCGAACTGCCCGCTCCCCAGGGGGTGACGGGAATCCGGCGTTCGAAGGCATAGGACACGATCCGGCGCACCTCCTCGGTATTCCCCGGCCACAAAACGGCCTCGGGAAGGCAGGGCTTGTGAAAGGACTCGTCGTGGGCATGATGCGCGCGGACCGACTCGCCCCGGGAAAATCTTTCCGTGCCCAGAAGATCGGTGAAGTAAAGGATATCCGCTTCTTTGAGGAAATGTCGCTCGGTCACGGGATGCCTCTCTAAACTGAATGCGGGGCCGTACGCTGCCCTGATTCCGCGCCGGAGCCGGAGGAACGAAGCCCCGGTCGAATGAAACCGCTCTTTAGCTCCCATATCATAAAAGGTGCGAAGAAAAAAGCGCCATCCCGGGAGGGATAGGGTCAAGTCATTCTCGATCATAGCACCCTGAATGAACGGCATAGAAGCGCCAGGCTCCCTGCAACGTGCCGGAAGTTGATCTTTAGGATTAACTCGGAGACTTTGGCAGGGCTTCGCGGGAGGGGAAGCGGGAGTTCGATCCAGGCAAGCAGGTCGGCGGGAAGACCTCGACTCTTTCGCCACGAGAAACGATCACGGCAGGGAAATCCGGAGAAGGATAGAGATGCTTCTATCCCCTTGACAAGGAGTCCCTGAATTGCCATCCTTCAACCATCAACGATGAAATTCGGACCTCAAACAACCTTATTCCGGAGGTGACGATCATGTTTCACCATATTCTTGTTCCTGTCGACTTTACTCCGAAAAACAAAAAGGCGTTGGAGATCACCCTGCAAATGGCCGGGTCGAAGAAGTCCAGCGTCAGCCTGCTCCACGTGGTTGAGGTGATTGAAGATACGACCTTTGAAGAATTCGGGGATTTTTATTCGGGTCTGCAAAAGCGGGCGGAGAAAAAAATGGCCGGCCTGGTCGCTTTCTGCCGGAATCGGGGCGTGGAAGTCATCGACAAGATCGCCTTCGGCAACAGGGTGCAGGAAATCCTGAAATACGCCGACGAAGCCGGGGTGGACCTGATCGTCATGAGTTCCCACAAGCTTGAGCTGGAAGAGCCTTCCCGGGACTGGGGCACGATCAGTTATAAAGTGGGCATCCTGTCTCAATGCCCGGTTCTGCTGGTGAAATAAGGCGTCTGCGGCTCATGCTTCTTGAATCGGGATGGATCCATTCAACATCCAGTGCCGGGGGGATCCCCCAGCAAAAGATCCAAAAGGGCGGAGGCCGACTCGATCAGGTAGTCCGGACCGGCAGCCTCCAGGATTTCGCGGCCGTGCCATCCCCACGTGACGGCAACGGCTTTTACACCGGCCCGGCGGGCCTCCCGGATATCGCCGGTGGTATCCCCGACATAATAGACCCGCTCTTTGGCGATGCCGCTTTGGCCTTGGGCGTGGAGGATCTTTTCCGTTTTGTTCAGGAAGGCATCGGCGCCCAGGACCGCCTCGAAGCAGTCCTGAACCTCCATCCGCACCAGGAGAGGCTGGATGGTCTGCCCGGTATTGGAAGAGATGAGCATCAGCCGGTGGCGTTGCGCCAATTTCCGCAGAACAAGCGCCATCGGTTCATAAGGTTTAATTCGAGACAGGTCGACGTGCGGGCGGATTTCGGCCAAGGCGTCGAGGAAAGCGGAAAGTTCGATCCCCAGGCGGGCCACCCCTTCATAGAAATTATCTTCGTAGAGGGCCAGAAAATCCTGCCGGGTCTGCACAAGAGGCCTGCCGATTTTCGCCAGACACCGGCGGACCACGTCCTCATAGACATCCAGGGAATCGACGATCACTCCATCGAAATCAAAGAGAATCAGTTTCCGGCCGGCACGGTTCATGGCGCTGCGGCGGATCGGAGGACAAGCTCCGCCAGGGAGGATTCGTAAGGGAATTCGGCAATGCCCGCTTCCGTGATGATGGCCCGGATATAGGGTGCCGGCGTGACGTCGAAGGCAGGGTTGTAGACCTCCACCCCCGCCGGAGCGATCCGCGTTCCCTGGATTGCCAGAACTTCCTCGGCCGGCCGCTCTTCGATGGGAATATCGTCCCCGCCGGCAAGCTGCCGGTCGATGGTGGAAAGGGGCGCGGCGACATAGAGGGGGAGGGAATGGGCCCGGGCCAGAACGGCCAGGGAATAGGTCCCGATCTTGTTGGCGGTGTCCCCGTTGGCCGCAATCCGGTCCGCCCCGACCAGGACGCAGTCGATCCGCCCCTGCTTCATGAGAAAACCGGCCATGCTGTCCGTGATCAAGGTCACCGGGATATTTTCCCGCCGCAGTTCCCAGGCGGTCAGGCGCGCACCCTGAAGCACCGGCCGCGTTTCGTCGGCGAAGACGTTCACCCGCTTGCCCGCTTCCCGGGCAGCCCGGATGACGCCCAGCGCCGTCCCGTAGCCGGCCGTGGCCAGGGCTCCGGCATTGCAGTGGGTGAGAATGCGCCAGCCGTCACGGATCAGGGCCTGGCCGTGCTGTCCGATCCGCCTGTTGATGGCCACGTCCTCGGCGGCTATCCGTTGGGCCTCGGCCACCAGGGCCTGGCGGACTTTATCCGCCGTTTCCGCCAAGGCGGCTGCCGGATCGCGAGGCAGAGGCGCCGCCCCGTTTTCCGGGCGGAAATGTTCCGTGAAGCAGCCTTTCATCCGCTCAATAGCCCAGAAGAGATTCCTCGCCGTGGGCCGCGCCGCGGCGAATTGGCCGCAGAGGCTTTCAAAGCCCTTCTGAAACGCCTCGGGAGATTCTGCCGGCAGGGAAAGGGCCCCCAGGGCGATGCCCATGGCCGCCGCCACCCCGATGGCCGGGGCGCCGCGAACGGTCAAATCCTTGATGGCGTCAAGCACTTCTCCATAGCGGGTGCAGGTCAGCGTGCGCTCTTCCGTCGGCAGGGCCTGCTGATCCAGGAGAACGACCGTGTTGTTCCGCCAGGCGATGGGGGTGATCTTCGGGGTCATCTTTCAGCCGGAATTTTCAATTTTTGTGGAACGTTTTTCCCCTCCCCTGCGGAGGGAGGGCACGGAACCTTCGGGCTCATAAAACTCGGCCCGGAAAAGGGGTGGATGAGCGCTTCCCGGGAAGAACGACTTTATCCCTTTGTACTTTCGGGCTTATCCCGCCAGCATCTTCTTCAGGAGGTCGTTGATGACCTGGGGATTGGCTTTCCCCTTGGTCGCCTTCATCACCTGTCCGACGAAATAGCCGAACAGCTTGTCCTTGCCGGAGCGGTACTGGGCCAGCTGGTTCGGGTTGGCTTCCAGGATGCCGGCGATCACGGCGGATAGAGCCGACTCGTCGGTGATCTGAACCATTCCCTTTTCTTCGATGATAGCCGGGGCCGCCTTGCCCGTCCGATACATTTCTTCGATGATCTCCTTGGCCATCTTGCCACTGATCGTCCCCGCCTCGATGAGGCGGATCATTTCGCCCAGGGCCGCCGCGGAGAGGGGACACTCCCGGATGTCCCGCTTCTCCTCGTTGAGGAAGCGCAGCAGGTCCCCCATGACCCAGTTGCTGGCCGCCTTGGGATTTCCCGACTGCCGGGCGACCTCTTCGTAATAATCGGCCAGGGCCCGGCTGGAGGACAGCACGCCGGCATCGTAGGGCGGAATGCCGTAATCCCGGATGAACCGTTCGCGCTTTTCCAGGGGCAGTTCGGGCTGCTCTTTGAGCACGGCCTCCACCCACTCCGCTGAGACCTTGATCGCCACCAGATCCGGATCGGGGAAATAGCGGTAGTCGTGGGCTTCCTCCTTGCTGCGCATGGAATGGGTGACCCCCTGGCTGTCGTCCCAGAGGCGGGTTTCCTGCACAACGGTCCCGCCTCCTTCGAGGAGGTACTGCTGCCGTTTGATTTCGTATTCCAGAGCGCGCTGGACATTGCGGAAGGAGTTCATGTTCTTCAATTCCGCCCGGATGCCGAACTCCTTTTCCCCTCTGGGGCGGAGAGAAACATTGGCGTCACAGCGGAAGCTTCCCTCCTCCATGTTGCCGTCGCAGATTT
>CAZKRB010000061.1:0-19195 GCA_964555065.1 uncultured Syntrophus sp. | reverse complement strand
GCGGGCGTAACTCAGCGGTAGAGTGCCACCTTGCCAAGGTGGACGTCGACGGTTCGAACCCGTTCGCCCGCTCCATTTATTCCGGCGGCATAGCCAAGTGGTAAGGCAGCGGTCTGCAAAACCGTTATACTCCGGTTCAAATCCGGATGCCGCCTCCAGTTATTCAAAGATTGAAAAAAGGGTGAGCTGAATTTCCGCTCACCCTTTTTTCATCTCAATAATCACCCCCACTCTTATGAACGAATTCCTTCCCGGATCCCCTCTTTTGAAAAAAATGGGCGGTCTCTCTTTCTGTATCCTCACGATCCCTTAAAGGAGAGACTTTTTCAGATAATACTCCGTCAAGCGCTTGCTTGCCGGAGGCGGCGAGGTTTTTTGCATAGAGCCGTCAGGGAAAATTTAAGTTGTCTCCTGGAATTTCTCGGTTAAAATACCCCTCATCAAAACGCTCGGAAGCGCCCTATGCTTGCCGCAGGCTCAGCGAATGATCAAAAAATAACGTCTCGTTCATTTTATCAGGCAGATGACTTGAAGTCGCTCAAGAGACAGCGCACCGTTTTTAACGGGAAATGTCCGGCATTCCCCAAGGGAAAGGAGATGGCAATGGAAGTGATCGTTCAAGGAGAAAAACTTAACAATATTGAGGCAGAGGCTCTTCTTCTGACCTTTTTTGAGGGAGAGGACATGCCGGCTGAAACAGCCCGCTTTCTCGACCAGCGGGGCGGCAGCATTCTGAGCCGCGTGATTTCGGGAAAAGATTTTGAAGGGCGACTCCATCAGGTTTCCCTGGTGTATAACGGTACGGAAGCACCGGTCCGGCGCATCGTCCTGGCTGGGTTGGGAAAGAGAGCCGATTTCAGCCTGGACAGATTAAGGGGAACCGTTGCAAAGGCGGCGCAGCAGATCAGGGCTCTCAATATCAAGACGCTGAGTTCGCCGATGAATTTTCAGGAGTGGTCCCTGGACCGGTTTACCTATGATGAACTGGCGGAGGCGGTTGTGGAGGGCGTTCTCCTTGGCCTCTATCAATTCACCCGATACAAGACCATGGACCGGGAAAAGATCAAGGACCTGGATCAACTGATTCTCTTCGAGGAACAGCCGGAATTTCTGCCCGCCCTTCAGCAGGCGGCCCGCAGAGCCGAGGCAATCGCCCGTGCCACCTGCTTTGCCAGGGATCTGGTCTCCGCTCCGAGCAATGAGATGACCCCCTCCGCCTTGGCGGAAAAAGCCGTCGAAATGGCTTCCTCCCGGCAGAAAATCGAAGCCGCGGTCCTTGACGTGGAGCAGATCCAAGAGCTGGGCATGCATGCCCTTCTCTCTGTGGCCCGGGGCAGTCATGAACCGGCGCGGTTTATCATTCTGAATTACAGGGGGAGGGAAAAAGGGGCGGCTCCGATTGCCCTGGTCGGCAAGGGAATCACCTTTGACAGCGGCGGAATCAGCCTTAAGCCGGCGGAGAAAATGGGCGAAATGAAGTCCGACATGGCCGGAGCGGCAACGGTCATTGCCACTGTCATGGCAGCCGCGGATCTGGAGCTGCCTGTCAATCTTCTGGCGTTCGTTCCGGCAACGGAAAACCTGCCCGGGGGATGGGCCTACAAACCAGGTGACATTCTCAAATCCCTTTCCGGTCAAACCATCGAAGTCATTTCGACGGATGCGGAAGGGCGCCTCATTTTGGCCGATGCCCTCACTTACGCCGGACGGTTCAACCCCGGGGCGATCATTGATGTCGCCACGCTGACCGGCGCCTGCGTTGTTGCCCTGGGGGACATCGCGATCGGAATGATGGGAACGGATACGGTTCTGAAGGAGGAGCTTTTCCGCGCCGGGGAAAAAACGGGAGAAAGAGTGTGGGAACTGCCCCTCTGGGAGGATTATTTCGACTTGATCCAGAGCGACATTGCCGATTACAAAAACACGGGCGGGCGAAATGGGGGAGCCATTACCGCTGCCGCCTTTCTGAGAAAGTTTGTGGGAGAGTTCCCCTGGGTTCATCTCGATATCGCCGGACCCTGCTGGCTTGACAAGGGGCGGCCATACGTTCCCGAAGGAGCGTCGGGGGTCGGCGTCCGGCTGCTGGTTGCGTGGCTGAGGGATCGGCTGAAGAAAGGATGATCCCTGTCCTGAAGCTGGGTTGAAGAAGCCGGCACACCGCCTTGAAAGATCCTGAAGCGGCGGAAAGGGAGACCCGGATGTCTCTTCTGTTAAAAGTAGAAAATCTGAAGACCTATTTTGAGACCACGGGAGGGGTGGTCCGGGCTGTTGACGGGGTGGATCTCGAACTCCGGGAAGGGGACACGCTGGGCATCGTCGGAGAATCCGGCTGCGGAAAAAGCGCTTTGGCCCTTTCGATCATGCGCCTGATTCCCATTCCCCCGGGTAGAATCGTTTCCGGGACCGTCCTGTTGGCGGGACGCGATCTCCTGCCGCTGGACCATGAAGCAATGCGTCGGGTCCGCGGCCGGGATATCAGCATGATTTTTCAGGAACCCATGACCTCTCTGAATCCCGTTTTAAGGGTTGGGGAGCAGATTGCGGAGGTCACCCGTCTCCACCGGGGAATGGCAAAGAGGGAAGCCCTTGATCACGCGGTGGAAATGCTGCGGCTGGTTGGAATGGCGGGACCGGAAAAGCGGGTGCGCGATTACCCTCATCAGCTGAGCGGAGGGATGCGGCAACGCGTCATGATTGCCATGGCCATGGCCTGCAATCCCCGGCTGCTGATTGCCGATGAGCCGACGACGGCCCTGGACGTGACGATCCAGGCCCAGATTCTCGACCTCATCGGGCGTCTGAAGGAGGAAATCGCCATGTCCGTCCTTTTGATCACCCACGATCTCGGCGTGGTAGCCGAAACAGCCCGGCAGGTTGCGGTCATGTACGCGGGACGGATTTTTGAAAAGGCATCGGTGGAGGCTCTCTTTTCCAATCCCCTCCATCCCTATGCCAACGGGCTGTTGCACTCTCTTCCCAATCCGGAAAACCCTTATGATCGCTCCGCCCTGCTCCCCGTCATCCCTGGCGGTGTTCCCGACCTTTACCGCCTGCCCGCAGGGTGCCGTTATCAGGACCGCTGTGGACAGGTGATGAAGATCTGCCGGGCGGAGGAGCCTCCGCTGCTCGAGGTCGAAAGGGGGCATACCGTCCGTTGCTGGTTATACGGCGAGAAGTGCTGATACTGCCCTTTCCGGGCCGAGGCAACGGGAAAGGGAAATGGGAAGTCAAAGAAGGGGCCGGATCATGCACCCCGCAAGCCTATGAAGGCCGCCGGTAGGGGGTGCATCGCCGTCAGGCTTCGGAATCGGCGAGGTCCGGCTGTCAGTAAAGCGGACAGCGAAAACGCATCGCGGGCAATTCAGCGAATTGATGATGGAAACAGGGATTCATAACCTGCATTTAAAGGAAGACAGGCCGATTCTCGAAATCAGGGAGGTAAAGAAAATTTTTACCGTCCGGGCTGGATTGTTCGGCAAGGGTCCGATCCAGGTCCCGGCCCTCAGTGGGGTGAGCCTGACCCTCTTTCGGGGAGAGACGCTGGGCCTGGTGGGAGAAAGCGGATGCGGGAAATCCACCCTGGGACGTCTCGTCATGAACCTGGAAAAGCCGACCGCGGGGAAGATTCTCTTTCACGGACAGGACATCTCCACCTATGATCGGAAAGCATTGCAGGATTATTTCAAGAGGGTTCAACTGGTCTTTCAGGATCCCCAGGCCTCGCTGAACCCCAGAAGAACGGCAGGGGATGCCGTCGGCGAACCCATGACGATTCATCGGATCGTCCCTCCGTCCCTGGTAAGGGATCGGGTTGCCGAAGTGATGGAGACGGTCGGGCTTTCTCGCGAGCAGATGAGCCGCTATCCTCACGAATTCAGCGGCGGTCAGCGTCAGCGCATCGGCATTGCGAGGGCGATTGCTTTGAACCCCGAGGTGATCATCGCCGACGAGCCCGTGTCGGCGCTCGATGTCTCCATTCAGGCTCAGATCTTGAACCTGCTGAAATCTCTTCAGGAATCCTTTGCGCTGACCTACCTGCTCATCACCCATGATCTGGGGGTGGTCCGGCACATGAGCGACCGGATCGCCGTCATGTATCTGGGGCGAATCGTGGAAGTGGCGGATAATCAGGAACTGTACGATCATCCCCTCCATCCTTATACGAAGGCGCTTTTTGCCGCCGTTCCAGTGCCCCGCCCCGGGCTTTCCTCAAGGCGGATTTTCCTCAAGGGTGATGTCTCGCTTCCCGGCGGTGAATTTACAGGCTGCCCTTTTTATCCCAGATGCCCCGCACGAATGGAGCCGTGCGGGAATTACCGCCCTGAACTGGTTGAACGGCGCAAGAACCATCTTGTGGCCTGTCATTTAAATTCTTGAAAACAAAAATATTACAGAGGCAATCTTATGAAGGCCATGAGTGAAGAACCTATCATTTATCCGTCAGGAAAACTGAATATCGAGGGGCTGTTTGCGGAAAACAGCGGACAAAAGGGAGTGGTCATCTGTCATCCCCACCCCCAGCTCGGCGGCTCCATGCAGAACAATGTCGTCGTTTCCATGATTACGGCTTTGTTCTGCCATGCCTTTTCAACCCTGAGATTCAATTTCCGGGGAGTGGGAAACAGCAAGGGAGCCTACGACAACGGGATCGGCGAACAGGAAGATATCGCGGGCGCCATAGCCTGGATCCGGCAGAAAGGGAAAACAGAAATCCTCTTGGCCGGTTATTCTTTCGGGTCCTGGGTGAGTGCCAAGTGGCTCAGGAATCACGATCTCGAGGAGCCGGCCATCCTGGTTTCCCCTCCGATCCAGGTCATGGATTTTGATTTTCCGTCCCTGGCCGGAAAAGTCGGACTTGTTGTCTGTGCCGAAAACGATCAGTACTGTTCCCCTGAAAAGATGAGGGAGATTGCCGGGAGAATAAACTGCCGTTTTGAAGTCATTCCGGAGGCCGACCACTTCTATTTCGGTTGTGAAGGAAAAATAATTGCTGCCCTGAATCGCTACCTGGCTCAGAAGTAATCGGTGGGTCAGAAGGGCCCCCGTGCGATGAATGTGGAGCTGCTCTAAGCCGGAAAGCGCAGGAGCGAAACGGAATTTTTGACGTCTAGGAGCTTCTCGGACTTAAAGGGTGCTCATTACTTAACTCTTTTAAATCATTAAATATTAAATTTGGGCCGAAAATGTTCAAGCTCATAATTTCAAGTATTTACGAGGAAAGTCCGACAGACTCCTAGGCATGAAAATAGTGCTTGACATGTTTCACGTCTAAAGATAGGAGGAGGTTTCTTTTTCAAATCAGCAGGGCACTTCACGGCTCCCTTATTTGAAAGGCGGTAAAACTTCAAATAAGGGGGTTTTTGTTTTTTATATGTCCTGCCGGAACAATTTTAGAAATCGATATCAGACAGAAGGAACAACCTATGAAGAATGACATCCGGAATGTAAGGAATATCGGAATCAGCGCCCATATTGATTCCGGGAAAACAACCCTGACCGAGAGAATTCTCTTTTACACGAAGCGCATTCATGCCATGCACGACGTCAAGGGTAAAGACGGCGTAGGCGCAACCATGGATTCCATGGAACTGGAGAAGGAGCGGGGGATCACCATTTCTTCCGCAGCCACTTTCTGCACTTGGAAGGACCATGAAATCAATATTATTGATACGCCGGGCCATGTGGATTTCACTATTGAAGTGGAACGGGCCCTGCGCGTTCTGGATGGCGCGGTCCTGGTCCTCTGCGCCGTGGGCGGGGTCCAGTCCCAGTCCATCACGGTGGACGCCCAGATGAAGCGCTATAAGGTTCCCTGCGTGGCCTTCATCAACAAGTGTGACCGGAACGGAGCCAATCCCGCCCGGGTCGTGGAGCAACTGCGGACCCGCCTTGGGCACAACGCCATCCTGATGCAGCTTCCGATCGGCCTGGAGGCGGATTTCCAGGGGATCGTCGATCTCATATCTCTGAGGGCTTTCTATTTCGAAGGGCCCGGGGGAGAACTCGTGAGGGAAGACGCCGTTCCCGAAGCGCTTCTGCCGGAAGCAACCGCCAGACGGGAAGAGTTGATCGACAGCCTTTCCCTCTTCTCGGATGCCCTCACGGAAGCGCTTCTGGAGGGAGGGGAAGTTTCCGAGGAGATGATCCGGGAGGCCGTCCGCCTGGGCGCCCTGGAACGGAAAATCACCCCGGTCTTTATCGGATCGGCCTACAAGAACAAGGGAGTCCAGCTCCTTCTCGACGCCGTGACGCAGTATCTTCCCTGCCCGGGGGAGATTGAAAATACCGCCCTGGATCTGGCTCGGGAGGAAGCGCCGGTCGTGCTGACGAGCAATCCCGAAGATCCTGTCGTTGCGCTGGCCTTCAAACTGGAAGACGGGGTGTATGGCCAGTTGACGTACATCCGGGTCTACCAGGGAGCGCTTTCCCGGGGAGCAACGGTTGTCAACGCCCGGGACGGGAAGAAAGTCCGCATCGGCAGACTGGTTCGCATGCATGCCGATCAGATGGAGGATATCGAAGCCATTCCCGCGGGCTACATCGGGGCTCTCTTCGGCCTGGAATGCCAGTCCGGAGACACCTTTGTCGCGCAGGGTCTCAATCTGGCCATGACCTCCATGTTCGTTCCGGAACCGGTCATTTCCCTGGCCATCGTTCCAAAGGACAAGAAATCCATGGTGAACATGTCCAAGGCCCTGAACCGGTTCACCAAGGAGGACCCCACGTTCCGAACCCATCTCGATCCGGAAACATCCGAGACCATTATCGAGGGGATGGGGGAACTGCACCTGGATATCTATGTGGAAAGAATCCGACGTGAGTACCAGGCCGAAGTCACCACCGGCAATCCGCGGGTGGCCTATCGGGAAACCATCACCCGGAAATCGGTCTTCAACTATACCCACCGCAAACAGACCGGCGGTTCCGGGCAGTATGGCCGGGTGGCCGGTTATATGGAACCCCTTGCCGAAGAAGAGTTTCTCTTTGAAAATAAAATCACCGGCGGTGCGATTCCTACCCAGTTCATCCCCGCCTGTGAAAAGGGCTTTCGGATGAGCATGGCCAAAGGCCCCAAGATGGAATTTCCCGTCACGGGGGTGAAGGTTGCCATCGATGACGGAGCGTTCCATGCGGTGGATTCTTCCGACATGGCCTTTCAGGCTGCGGCAAGAGGCGCTTTCAAGGAGGCCTATCTGAAGGCCAAACCCGTCATCCTGGAGCCGATCATGAAGGTCGTGGTGGAAACGCCGAACGAGTTTCAAGGGGCGGTCATGGGCCTGCTGAATCAGCGCCGGGGAATGATCGTAGGTACACAGGACGAGGGGCTTGCCTGCGTGATCGAAGCGCAGACGCCGTTGGCGGAAATGTTCGGATTTTCCACCGTCATCCGCTCCGCAACCCAGGGAAAAGCCCAGTTCACCATGGAGTTTTCGGCTTACAAACAGGTGCCGCAGAGCGTTGCTGAGAAGATTTCGGAAGAGGTCGCCAAACGGAAAAAAAGCGCCGCATAAAAAAGATGAGGGGAGGGAAGCCCTCATGATTATTGATTTGAGAGACAGAAAGGAGCGTCTTTTGAGCGAAGGGATGATTCAACAGGAACCTATGACGGGCAGGGAAAACTGGGAGCGGGAAATCAGCAGTCGGCTTCCTGAAGGCGCTTTTTGTGCTGTCCTGGCCAGGGCGGGGATGGGAAAAACGGCCTTCCTGGTTCAAGTGGCACTCAGCCAGATGCTGGGAGAACAGGATATTCTTCATGTCAGTCTGCACGAGCCCATTTCCAAAGTCACGCTCTGGTACCAGGAACTGTTCGAAAAGAAATTCCGCCAGGAGTTGCCCCAGAACTCCCGGCTCCTCTGGGAGAATCTTCTTCCCCATCGCTTCATCATGACTTTCCGGGTGGATCGGTTCAGCATCCCGAAACTGGAGGAACGCCTGGAGGATTTTCTCGTTCAGGACATTTTTCATCCCCGGGCGCTCTTCCTTGACGGTTGGCATCCCGACCGCATCAGCAACGCTGAACTGCATGAACTGAAGGCCTTTGCAAAGAATCACCGTCTGCAGATCTGGCTGTCGGTCCATGTCCATCGCCCCGATGCCGGGAAGGGAGAAATTTATCCGGCTTTTCTGAAAGAGTCTGATGATCTCTTTGAGGTGATTCTGAAAATGGAGGAAAGCAGCGAGCAGATCTCGATGCTTCCACTCAAGGACGTGACGGGAAGCATGAAGTTCTGGCAGATGAAGATGGATCCGGTTACGCTGCTTGTTACTGCCGATAAGCCTGCTGATTCCGCTGAAAAGGCCGCTTCCGCAATCCCCTGAGCCAGATCCTTGCTCGACCCGGCGGATGTATATGATGCTGCTTGATTCTTCACTGCCGGCATCGGAGTATCTTCACTCTGGAACGATCGGTGAAGGTCATCGCCATCGCTTCGAGCCAGAAATTCAGAGCGCTTTGCGTCCCCGTTGTAACCCTGCCGGGGGCATAAATGAACGTGCCCCCGGCCTATTTATTATTCATCAAACCGCCCTCATTTTTCCCGCAAAAAGATCGCCAGCAGGATCAGGATTCGCCCGCCGCTCCTCCGGTCCTTTTTCCCCTCCTGCATCTCCGGCAGGCCTCACATTGGCTTGCCTGTCTTTTTTGTTTGACAATTCCGCTCCGTTCGGTTAGGAATCGAAGTAATTTTGCCTAAGGAGGGAGGGCTTCATGAGCCAGGAGAAACTGTTTGGCATGCCGGCGGAAACAGGCCGGTGGATGTTCATTGTACTGGGATTCATCATCAATATCTGCCTGGGCAGCGTTTACGCCTACAGCGTTTTCAGGGGGCCGGTTTCCAAGCTTCTGAATATGAACGCCACGGAGGCTGGGCTGCCCTTCATGATCTTTCTCGCCCTGTTCGCCATTATGGTCTTCGTCGGCGGTCAGATTATCGGCAAGCTGGGCCCCAAAATTCTCGGCGTCATCGGGGGCGTCATCGTCGGCGCCGGTTGGATGATGGCCAGCTTCTCCACCAATGCGATGATGCTGACGATTACCTACGGGCTGATCGGCGGGGCGGGGGTGGGATTGGCGTACGGTGCGCCCCTGGCCGTTGCGGGACAGTGGTTTCCCGACAAACGGGGACTGGCGCTGGGCTTGACGCTTGCCGGTTTCGGCGGCTCGCCATTCGTGTCGGCCAATGTGGCGAAGGCTCTGATTGCCTCCGTTGGTCCGATGCAGACCTTTTTTTACATGGGAGCGGCGTTCCTGGTCATCGTGGTCGTCTGTTTCCTTCCCTTCCGTTTTCCCAAGGCGGGATGGACGCCCGCCGGGTGGAAACCGCCTGCAGCGGCTGCCGGCATGTCCATCAATCTCAACCTGGGGGAGATGGTTAAAACATCCACATTCCTGGGGCTCTTCCTCTGCTATATCATCGGCTGTCTAGCCGGACTCATGGCTATCGGCATTTCGGCCTCCGTCGCCAAGGAGATCATTCAGATCGGTGAGGGTACGGCAGCAACACTGGTCGGTGTCTTCGCCGTCTTCAACGGCGTAGGGCGCCCCATCTTCGGCGTCCTGACCGATAAACTCTCGCCCAGAACGGCGGCGATCATCTCGTTTGCCATCATCCTGGCCTGCTCGCTGGGTATGCTGGCCGCGGGTCCCGGAAGTGTGATGGTCTACACGATCTGCTTCATCGGCTTCTGGCTCTGCCTGGGCGGATGGCTTGCCATCGCCCCGGCGGCAACGACGATCTTTTTCGGCCCATTGAATTATGCCAAGAACTACGGCCTCATCTACCTTGCCTACGGCATCGGCGCGATCCTTGGGGGAATCATCGCCGGGCAGGCGAAAGACACTTTCGGTTCCTTCACCATCGCCTTCTATCCTACGGCGGGCCTTGCCGTTTTAGGCATGGTGATCGCCCTGCTTTTAATGAAGCCGGTGCGGAAGGCTTAAGTGCAAATTGCTCCGGCCACTGAGTGCATAAATTCGTGCATGAGATTTCTCAAATGTCGTATTGAAATAATGTTCCAGATTGTTTAGAATTTTAATCACCGGCGGAATAATTAAAAAGGCTGTGGTTGGCAATTGCGGCAATACTGCTGAGATGGCTTCAGTCATGGGGCAGATGGGCCAGGGACGGAATGATAAAGGTTTCTTGCCTTGGTCTCGTGTCGCTATGAATTATAACAAACAATGCACAGAGGAGGTCCTGTAAATGTTCACCCCAAAAAATATTCTCGTTCCAACGGATTTTTCCGTGTATTCAGACAAAGCGTTAAGTGAAGCGGTTGATCTGGCTCTGACGAACAAGGCGAAAATCTACCTGCTTCATGTCATCGATGAGATCATCCAGTGTGCGGTCGATTATTGTCTTGACGTCTCCGTGGTGAAGCAGGTCGAGGAGCAGAGCATAAAATTTGCGGAAGAGAAGCTGCAGAAGGAAGTTCAAGCCATCGGAGCAAAGGGCATTGAAATCGTTTTTGACATTAAAAAGGGAGATGCGGCGAAGACCATTCTGGCGGAGCAGGAGGACAAGAAGATTGACCTCATCGTGATGGCCGCCCATGGCCGCAAAGGATTTCTCCATCGCCTCGGCAGCGTAACCGACAAGGTGATGACCAATGCCAAGTGTCCGGTTCTGCTGGCGAAGTAAGAAAAAGGAAAGAACGCCAAAAAAGGCAGCCATGGTTCATCCGTGGCTGCCTTTTTTGGCCTGAGCCGGTCATGGGCATGGGCATGGGCATGGGCGCACATGATTTCAGGCTATTTCTTTCAGAGACTCACCGACCCGCTGTGCGATCCGCCGAACGCGCTGCATGGCTTCGCTTTCATCCACGGTAAGAAGTTTCCGGTCCTTCATCACCATCCGGCCGTTGATGAAGACTGTTTTCACATCCGAACCGTTTACGGCATAAACCAAGTGCGAATAGGGGTTGTACATGGGCGTCAGATGGGGCCGATGGAGATCTACCAGGATGAGGTCCGCCTTTTTCCCGGCCTCCAGACATCCGGTCATTCCCCCCAGGCCCAGGGCTCGGGCGCCCAGGCGGGTGGCCATGGTGACGACCGTTTGAGCCGGCATCAGGGTCGGGTCAAGATGCCTCACCTTTTCCAGCTTTGCCGCCATGTCCATCTCTTGAAACATGTCCAGATTGTTATTGCTCGCACAACCATCCGTTCCCAGCCCGACGCAGACGCCTTCCGCAAGCAGCCGGGAGACGGGGGCAAACCCGGAAGCGAGCTTCATATTGCTTCCGGGGTTGTAGACCGCCCTGCAACCGGAAGCGGAAAAGCGGCGGATATCCCGGTCATTCAGATAGACGCAGTGAAAGGCAAGGAGGCGCTCATTCAGCAGACCCTGCTCCTCCAGATAGGAAACGGCATCCTGGCCAAGTTTTTCCTCCAGCTGTTTCCTCTCTGTGCAATTTTCCAGAAGATGGAGGGCTAGGGGAGCCTGCAACTCCTCCGCTAGATTTCCGGCCTCGAGGAGGAGGGAATGGGAGCAGGTGTACAGGGAATGAGGCTCCACGGCAATGCGGATCAGCGAATCTCCCGCCCAGCGCTCCAGGAGTCTTCTCGTATAGGCCAGACCTTCGGCAGGCGTTTTTGCATTGGGAGAGGGGAAATCGAAGAGCACCTCCCCCAGAAGACCGCGCATTCCTGCCTGGCGGGCAGCCTGAGCGGCTTCTTCCTCGTAGATGTACATATCGCAGAAGGCGGTCGTTCCCGACTTGATCATTTCCGCGCAGGCCAGGAGGGTGCCCCAGTAGACCAGTTCGGGATCCACGTTTCTGGCCTCGGCCGGGAAGATGTAATGGTTCAGCCAGTCCATCAGTTCCAGGTCGTCGGCGATTCCCCGGAAACAGGTCATGGCGGCATGGGTGTGGCTGTTGATCAGCCCGGGCATGATCAGGGAGCGCGCCCCATCAATGATGTTCCCACTGGTGAACCGCTCCCGGAAGTCCCGGGCGGCGCCTACGGCGGCAATGGAGTCGCCCGCAATCGCCAGAGCGCCGTCCTCGATCACGGTCATGGAATCATCAAGGCACAGGATTGTTCCGCCCAGAATCAGGGTATCGACATGTTCCATGGGTTTTTTCGCAGTATGAAATGAGCTTTCGTTTTCAAGCCTCGGTGCCGGTGGCGTATCCAAAGGCCCTTCCCATCGGCTCGGGCCGCCGTCCCCGCCGCCCCGAAGGCAGCCGGGCAAATTTGCGCCTAGGCGCTTGTGTGCTCATGGTCGCTTACGAATGGAAAAGGGGGTGGAATCTCCCAATTTCCCCTGGCCGGCTTCCCTCAGGGATAGCAGTTCGGGTCTCGAAGCTGACAGGAGCCGGTATCGGAAGGGGACGCCTGCACTGCGCCTCGGAATAAGTAGTAATCGTAACAGTAGCGTGCGATGTGAGCCATCACCTGTTCCTGCTGGGCCACGTCCCGCTCGGAAGCTTTGATAAAAACCGAGATGGCCACATGACCGGCATCGTCGGGAAGGGTTAACAGAGCCACGTCGTTGACGATGCCGTTGCCGATCGTACCGGTTTTATTGGCAACCTTCATCCCGGGAGGAATCAGTTTTTTTATCCGGGATTTGCCGGTCTGGCAGCGCGCCATGATGTTCAACAGCACCGTGGTCGTCTCCGGTTTAAGGGCTGACCCGTTGCAGACCAGGGCCATAAGAGAGGTCATGGTCTCTGGTGTCGCGGAATCGCGGGCGTCGAAATAAAAGCGCTTTTGAGCCGCCTCCAGCGCAGCCGTTGGGACCTTGTCGCGGAGTCTGTTGTATTTGGCCACGGTAAAATCCGCCCCGCCGGAAAGATCGTCGATGCCGCGCCAGTCGGCCAGCATGTCCAGAGTGGAGCGGCTGATCTCCATCCCCTTGATCCCCAGGGCCTGCATGGATTCGGTAACGGCTTTCGGCCCACCGGCCAGTTTCAGCACGGCATCGCTGGCCGAATTGTCACTGACCAGCAGCATCAGCTCCAGCAGCTCACGGACGGAATAGGATTCCGGTTTTTTGAACGTCTTTATCAACTTGCCGCTTCCGGGATGGATGTCGCAACTGCGCAGGGTCACTCGCTGATCCAGGGCTACTTCTCCGCGATCGACCCTCATGAGCAGCTGGACCGCAATGGGAACTTTGTAGGCGCTGGCCAGAGGAAAACGCTCCGTGCCGTTCAGGGAGAACCTCTGCCCAGATTCAACATGAAGCGCGCTGACCCCTACCGTTCCGCCGGCCAGGGCGGCGAGACGCCGCACTTCCCTTTCCAGGCGGAACTGCGCTTCGTTGTCGTCACGAACGGTCGCCTTGGTCTGGGGAAATTCCTGTTTCAGGTCCCAGGATGCCACTTCGCAAAGGGCGATGCCTCCCCGGTCCGCCCGGCAGAAACCCATCGGGACCCCACAGGACAGCATCATCGTGAGGCCGATTAAAAAGATCAGAAGCTTCATGCTTATTCTTTTTATTTTCATCTTCCGTTCCGTAGCGTTTTTTTGGAGCCGAATTAATACGGGATTGGAGGGAAAAGGGTCAAGGATTATTTCACGGCACAGCCGACAGGGTTGACTGGACGGAGACCGCCCTGGCGGACTGAGTCGAAGGCCTCCGCCGAGGAACGGATAACCGTTACCCGGCGGGTGATTTTTCCCCCTTTGAGAGTTTCACAACGGCGGCGTACTTGCCCATATAGGGCCGCACGTATTCTACCGTCAGTTTGGGAGCGACCGGACGGGGCCATGTTGAAAAGTACACGACCACTCTGCCCTCGGGATGATCTTCAAGCCAATTTGCTGCATGACGCTTATCGATGACTTCCAGCGGTTTGTCAAGACGCCCCGGAAAATGAAACTGGCCGTAATACGTCCCTTCATGGGCGATGCGACGCCCACTGGTTTCCATATTTTTCAGCAAGGACGCGAAGGGGCGAAGATTATAAAAGGCCCTGGCCTGAGAAAAAACCCCGAAATGAAGGATTCCAACGATCAGAACGACGGATAAGGCCGAGCTCCGGATAAAGGCCGTGATCGTCTGCTTGGGTGGAAAAACCACCAGTAGACCCGCAAAGAGCGAAAGAATGCCGTAAATTGGACTGATCTGTTGAACCCATAGGGGAAGAGCTCCTCCCGGATTCAGCAGGGGGATGATCGCCATCAGCAGACCAATCAGGACGAGGCCGAAGGCGCCCGGCCAGGCATCGGTGGAACGCAAGGCGCCGATGGTTGCCGTTCGCGCGAGGAGAAGGGCAAAGGCGGGGAAGAGGGGAAGCAGATAATAGACCTGCTTCCCGCTAATGATCGAATAGGCAATGAGCGACGGAAGAAGCCAGCTCAGGCAGAAGCGGACTCCCGAATCGCGCCAGTCCAGCCTCCGGATGTTGCGCCAGAAAAGAGGAGATACCGTCCAGGGGAAAAGGAGCGCGGGAATCAGGGGAAGATACCACCACCAGGGTTGTTGATGCGCGAAGGACTCGATCATTCGCTTCGTCGTCTGGCCCCAGAGGATCGCTCCCCCATAGTCGGCGCCGCCCCTTTGCGCAGCGGGAAGCGCCCAGGACAGGGAAAGAGCGACAGCCACAACGACGGCTAGGATGACCCCGGCAGAATATTGAAACCATCCTCCGGAAATCTCCTTCCGCCTCCACCAGGGGGCGAGAAGAGCGACCAGAACAAAGGGGAGCAGGACAACGGGTCCCTTGGAAAGAATCCCCAGGCCGAGAGAAAGACCCGCGGGGATCCAGGCGAAGTTCTTTCCGTCGGCCAGGTGGTGGAGGAACAGCAGGCTGAGCAGACAGAAAAAAACGATGAGCATGTCGTACATGACCACTGTGGTCCAAAGGGTCCATAGGACGCTGCCCAGAAGAATGTGCGATGCGCTGTCGGGGAGCTCTCGTCGTTCAGGCCAGAGCCGCCGGGCGAAAAGAAGCGTCAGAAAGACGCTGCCCAGAGCGAAAAGGGGGGGGAGAAGTCGGGGCCACCATTCGTTGACCCCGAACGCCTGCCAGCCGGCAAGGATCAACCAGTACAGAAGAGGTGGTTTGTGGCTGTAGGGCATTCCGTTGAGGTGCGGCACCAGGAGGTTTCCGTTCTGCCACATTTCCCAGGCGACGGAGAGGCAGCGGGTTTCATCGATGGGAAGTAAGGGGCGGGCCACCATCGTGCAGACCCAGAGAATCAGCCAGAGACCCGCCAGCGAAAGCCGGGAGTTCGGAAATGCCGCATTGCGGAGCGCAATCTTCATCCGACCCCGCAATTAACCTTCATTTCCCGTTTCCCTTGGAAATTCCCGGGTCTCGGGATTGCGCGCCCTGCGCTGCAGCCACATGACGCCGAGCATGTCCAGAATGCCGGTCCAGAGGCGGTTGCCGACGCCGTAGTGCGTCTGGCCTTTTACGCGGGGGCGATGCTTGACGGGGATCGAGATGATTTCCCCACCGTCCCGGAGAATGAGGGCAGGGAGAAAGCGATGGAGATGGTCAAAAAAGGGGAGCTTCAGGAAGGCATCCCGGGAGATTAATTTCAGGCCGCAGCCGGTGTCCGGTGTTTCGTCTTCCAGGAGGGCGCTCCGGACTTTGTTGGCAATTTTCGAGGAAAGCCGTTTATCCCAGGAATCCAACCTCTCCTTTCTCCAGCCGCAGATCATGCGCAATTTGCTGTTTTGCGCGGCCGCTTTTCGGGCGGCCAGCAGGCCTGCAATGGAGGCGGGATCATTCTGGCCATCGCCGTCCATGGTGACGACCCAATCCCCCCTGGCTGCGGTGACCCCCGATTTTAGGGCAGCGCTCTGGCCGCAGCATTGCAGGTGCTGAATAATGCGGACCTTGCCGAATCGCTTGGCGGCGGTCAGCAGTTTCGAAAGCGTATCGTCCGTACTGCCATCGTCGACGCAAACCACCTCGTAGGAGATCAGATCGTCCAATACCTGGGTCGTTTCCTCGATCAGTGGGATAATATTACCCGACTCATTGTGAAAGGGAATCACGACGCTTATCTCAGGTTTATTCAATGGGGAGTCCGTCATCTCTATTTTCTGAAACACTCAAGGTTCGCTGGTAAAAAAACAAAAATCCCCTGGTCATGACGGGGATGATTTTTGAAGACGGCTTAACGCGACATCAAAGCCTGGTCAAGGATTTTTTGCGATCTTATTGAATTGTGTGCAGATCTCCGATGACCCCGGTTCGTAATTGCGGCAGACCGAGGGTCGTGTGGAATAAATGGCACAGGCGTAGTGCGTTCCCTCCCAGGCCAGAAAGACGCAGCCGTGAAGGTAATGCCCATCCAGGGATGAAACCAGGTGATCGCCTTCCCACACGGCATGTTCGTGTTCGATAACGTGCAGGATGTCATCCCGGCCTTCCCGTTGCCAGCGTTCCATGTCTTCGCCGGTCAAATAGGCGTTGACATCGGCCAGACAGCAGGTGCCGCACTGTTTGCAGGTCAGCTGTTGCTTTGAATCCATAGTTCTCTCCTTGCACCGGTTTGCCCGGACAGGATAACCATGGAGACTCTTTTCCGAAGACACGATGACGTTGCTTTTACAAGGACACCAGGGCATCCCGGATGGCTATCACCCATCCGAGGCGTTCTACTTTCAGGAACAGGCGGAGCGCCAAATTTTCAGCAGCTTCACATTCGCCCCTGCTTGTTTCACAAAATGGAATCCCCGTCAAGGATTATCGGCCATTTTATTGAAAGGGAACTGTTTGATTTATCGGAAAAAATGATCTAATAAAAATGCGCGTTATCCGGCTGGTTTAAGATCAGATTCGGCTTGGACTGTGCCGAATGCGCCGCCAAACTGGAAAACGGAACCGTAAAATTCCCGGGGTGGAAAAAGCAAACGTGAACTTTGCTGCTTCGAAGATGGAGGAGACTCACCAGGGGCCCGTGACGGAAATCCTCTCCGTCATCGAGAAGAGGGGATACTCGGGGGAGATTAAGCGGCCTGCGGAGAGAAAAGAAGCCGTTCCCTTCTGGAAGACCAATCCTTATGTCCTGCCGGCAGCCAGTTCATTGGCCATGCTGGTTTTGGGCCTGATATCGGAAAGAATCGCCCTCCCCGGTGGAATTGCGAAAATCTTCTTTGTGGCAGGGATCGTCCTGGGCGGGTTCCTGGAGGCCCGAACGGGCTTCTCGGTGCTCATCAAAGCCCGGGAATTGGACATGAACATCCTGATGACCATCGCCATGGTTGGGGCCGCAGCCATCGGCCGGTTCGAGGAAGCGGCGACCGTGGTTTTTTCCCCTGGGCAATGCCCTTCAGGGATAGATGCTGGACAAGACCAGAAACTCCATTCACTCCCTGATGGAGCTTTCACCAGATGAAGCGCTGGTTCGAAGGAATGGTGTGGGGACGATCCTGCCCGTGGAAGAAATCCGGATCGGCGATTTGATTATCGTCCGCGCGGGTGAACGAATCGCCATGGGGGCTGCCGGCACGTACGCCGCCCTCCTATGCGGTCAGTATCAGCGGGAAGACCTTGGGCATTATCAAGCAGAACATCATCTCTGTCCTGGTCATCAAGGGGCGGATCCTCCTGCTGGTCGTTTCCGGCTGGTTGACGCTGTGGCCGGCTGTGGCCGGAGTTAGGGGCGGCTCCCTGTTGGTGACCGTCAACGGCATGAGGCTGCTCCGGGCGGGATCTCCTGGCTGAGAATAGGGCCCGGAAGGTGGGGGAGATGCGGGATTGAAAGGTGCGTGAGACATTTCCAAGGAGAAAAAGGATGTTCAGCCATTTTACGAAGGAGAGAGGACCATGGATGTTGATTCTGGAATGAAGAAAAATTCGCACTGGATCTTATGGACGGGGGGAATCCTCCTGGTTCCGGTGGCCGGTTTTATTCTCTATACCTGGATAACGCTGCACTGGAGTTTCTCCCAGGGAGAGCGGACCGGTTATGTACAGAAACTGTCCAGAAGCGGATGGATCTGTAAAACTTGGGAAGGTGAACTGGCCATGGTGACGTTGCCCGGCGCCATACCGGAAAAATTCCTCTTCACGGTCCGGAACGATAAGGTGGCAGAACGCATCAACGCCTATGCCGGCAAGCGGGTCTCTCTGGCTTATGAACAGCATAAAGGCGTGCCCACGACCTGCTTCGGAGAAACGGAATATTTCATCGTCGAGGTGAAGCCCCTTGAGTAGCCACCTTCCTGAGACATCACAGGCGGCGCTCAAGGAATGGAGAAAAACCTCTTCACGGGAAGTATAGGATGGGGTTGGAACCCGCGCCACAGAAACCGTCCCAGTCATTCAGCGTCTGCTCGATCGTTCTTATTCTGAAACGGATGCAGTAACGATTACGAAAAATGGTGGGACTGAATCCTTTGTAATCCCCGACAAGGATGTGATTGATTCCCTCTCGCCGATAATAGACGACGACCCTGTTCACGGCTTCCATTTTCGTGCGGTCGAGCTTCCAGATGCCGCTTTTGGACAGTCCGTCTTCATCAAAAAGGACCAGGTTCTTCTGAAATCCTTCCTGCTTCGTGAAAACGCAGACGCATTGATCGTCGGGTGACAAGACATCTCTTAAAAAATTCACCATCACCTTCTCCAGTTCCCGGGATCGTTTTCAGGCATGTTCCTTTTCCCAACCCCCCGGAGAGAGGGTCCTTACTGTTTCCTCCGATCCATCCGCTGGAATGGGCAGTGCAGGGGGTAGGGAAGTGGGGAAAAAGAGAACGATGGTTTTGAAGACTGATCCTGTTCTTTTCAAGCCGCAACGCAAAAAAAGAGGAGTTACGATGTTTCGTAACTCCCGGATATTTGGTGAGCCCTGTCGGGATCGAACCGACAACCTACTGATTAAGAGACTTTGACGGCAATTTTTGTAATATATTGAAAACATTATATCTTATTGAATATAATAATTATTCATCCATACTATAGCAGAAGATTTAGGAATATAAAAGAACGATTTTAACAATTTTATTTAGCGAAACTTTAGCGAGGGGGGAGGATTGCTTAAATCTTCCTACGTAAATAATTTCTGTAATTCCTCAACTGGTACTCCAGATTCCCTGGCAAGAGTAAATATTTTTCCTAGTAAATCTACAACCCCTGTCGTCGCACTTAACGTCCCTTTTAATTTTTGAAAGAATGTTTTCTCTTTACTACCCTCTTGCAAGGAAGGTAATTTTTCATCTATTTTACTTTGAACATCGAGGACCAACTGAATTAGGATTTGCTGATTTTGTTGCTGGTTTTG
>CAZKRB010000060.1:11918-19264 GCA_964555065.1 uncultured Syntrophus sp. | reverse complement strand
ACATAGACAGCCAGACAAATACCGCATACAGGTTGGTCACCTCGATGCCGGACAAATAAAGCTTTCTACTCATGGCCGTCTGGCTGTTAATTTTCTTGTAGGGGGGGTTAAGAATGGCATGAGTGAATCGCTTACCTGGCACGAGGAATAGAGACCCCTCAACTTCGGCAAGAGCAGCGGATATAAAATCTTCATCCTTTATGGTTCCGTGAAATTCGATGTTCTTGGATTCGCAAAGCGACTGGCAGTTTCTCAGGGTATCTTCAAGATACGGGAGAATGGCGCTATCCGTTTCATAGGCAACGACCTCTATTGATTGTGGGCGTTCCACTCTTGAAATCAAGGTTTCCACACAAGTTGCAAAGAGCACACCTGCTCCGGCCCCCGGGTCCAAAATCGTCAATCGTTGAGCCCCACTTTCGAACATAGACGACATGAACTTGGCTATTGCGACAGGAGTCAGGAACTGTCCAATCTCGCAACGATCAGCTCTACTTGTTGCACCGTTGAACGATTTACGAATGTGGTCAAGTTTATGGGTAGGTTGAATAATCATATCATTTTCAGCGTTGCGGGCAGAGGCAACAGATTCTGTCAATTTCTGTGGCCCAACGTTCACCATAACTGGCAGATTGTTTTATATTTCCGGATCAACAAAAGGCATAGCTAAACTTCCGCCGGATAAGGCGGTTGATTGACGAACATTTTCTGTCCATCGCAGCCGCATGTCTTTACAAGTCGATGATCTCCAGGCCAAGGGAATAATCCAACCAGTCCATCTGAACCGTTTTATTGCCGTTGAAATAGTCGATCCAGACAGAGGAATCGACGAGGATCATTTGTCTAACCGCATCTCGTCAAGATTGCCGGACCATTTGAGTTTTCCCCGAAAATGCCGGATTTCGTTCTGACTTTTCACCTGAACCAATAATTTCAATCCCGCTTCGATGGCATCCTTCTTTGTTTGAAGTCCGGATGCCTTGAGGGCAGGTTCCATCAGGTCGTCGTCGATCACGACGTTCGTTTTCATTCTCCGCCTCCTGTGTGTACGCACTGGCGGTATCATACCCATTAAAGGGGCTGCTGAAAAGGTTATATTTCCCTTTGCCTGGCGGCAATATCGGAGAAAGACGCATTACCTGAAGAAAAGCGGGACGGAGAAGAATGGCATGCTGGTGAAGGGCTTATTTGAATCCGGGATTGAATCGACCCCGCGGGGTTCTTCTCAATCCCTATTTGTCGGGTATTTCAGATTTTCCCGGGTGTCATGAAACTTGCCTGGCCCGGTTCTATGCGCTGAGCCCCATGAGCTTCCTGTCGGCGCTCCCCTTCCTCAAAGTCACCCGAAACAGTTTCCGGGGGAGTGGGCCTTCCTCGAATTCGTCAATGCCGACCAGATCGTAGCCCTTCGCCAGGTGGACGACCTTTTCCCTGCTGAAGAAATGGACGATGAACCCGCCGACCTCGAACAGGTCCTCGCCTCGGGGAATGCCCGCGCCGTAATGGGCGTCGCCGGTATGGCGCACCGTGTAGATGTTCAGTCCTCCGGGACGCAGAACCCGGCGGACTTCGTCGGACAAGCGCTCGAGCTCCACCGTGGTCAGGGCCATGCAGTAGAGCATATGGGAATAGCAGGCGTCGAAGGACGCGTCTGCGAAGGGAAGGGGCTTTCGGACATCGTGCCGGATGGCCGTCACCCGCTCGGACAGGCCGAGATCGCGGGCCTTTTCCCTGATGGTGGTCACGGACCGGTCTGAATAATCGAGGACCGTCACGTGTAAGTCGCTGCGGGCAAAGAACAGGGTGTCGCGGCCCTGCCCTCCTCCCAGTTCGAGGATTCTCTCCTTCCCCTCTTTCTGAAACAGGACCGCGGCCACCCGCGCCGGTTCGGCGGGCTCGGCGCCGAAGAGGTCCTCCGTCTCGGCAAAAGTGTTCTCCCAGTGCCGCTGCTGGGCGTTCAAGGTCTCGTTCATGAAGGGGATTTTCCTCTCCTTTCCCGGGGCGGTTCCGACCGGACCCCCGCCAAACCAAGCTTAATCCTGATAAAAGAAATCCCCCGTGGCGACATGTTCTGCATCGCGGAAGGCAATCCCCTCCATCTCCAGCAGCTTCCTTTTCATCGACAGGCCGTATTCAAAGCCGCCCAGGCCGCTGTCGGAGCGGATGGCCCGGTGGCAGGGGACGATCAGGGGAAAGGGATTGTTCGCCAGAGCGGTTCCCACGGCACGGGCGCCCTTCGGGTTGTCCAGGGATTTCGCGATGAGACGGTAGGTGCTGACCCGGCCTCGGGGAATGGCGTAGTCGGCCAGAAGGACGCGCCGCTGAAAGGGGGTGCAGAGATCGAGGCGCAGCCCGTCGAGGGAAAACCGAATCTCCTCGCCGCCGAGATAGGCTGCGATCTGCTCCAGGATCGCATTGACCTCGGGACACAGAGAGGATCGGGAATCGGGAAAGCGTTTCTTCACGGCCTCTCCGGCAGAGACTTCCGGACTGGATAACAGGATGCGGCAGATTGTCGGTTCGCCTTCATGGATCGACCAGAGAACCGCCACCGGGCCGAAGGGCGTATCGCACAGGCCGAAGGCCGGGACAGGATTGTTTGTTGGCTTCATTCCCTCACCCTTTATCTTTACTCGATAACTCGTGCGTGATGATCTCCATTTCCAGGAGGTTGACAAAGAGAATCCGGTTGCGCAGAAGGGTCCCCTGGTTCAGCAGGATCTTGCAGACCTCGGCCGCCTGAAAGGCCGCGATCACGGCGGGGGTGAAGGCGGGATTGCCCAGGGTCTCTTCGATGCCCTGCTCCCCTTTCAGGGAGCCGTAAATCTTCCGCACCGTCTCGTCGTCCAGCCCCTGGGTGGATACCTGCCCGTACCAGCCGGCGATGGAACCGTGCACCAGGGAGAGCGAGAGGTCCCGGCAGAGATCCGCCAGGTCCAGTCGGGAGGGGACATTGTCAAGCCCGTCCACCACCGCATCCAGATCCCCGAGGATTTCGCGGCCGTTGGCCCGGTCAAGCTTTTCCTGAACGGGAAGGAGGCGGACCGCCGGGTTGATCTGCGCCGCCCTCTTCGCCGCCGCTTCCGCCTTGGGAGTGCCCAGATTGGAAAGGGTGCACAGGACCTGACGATTCAGGTTGTGCTCCTCGAAGACATCCGGATCGACGACCTTGAGCGTTCCGACGCCCAGGCGGGCCAGGACTTCCATCACCTGCCCTCCCAGGCCGCCGCAACCGAGGATCGCCACACGGCTTTGAAACAACCGGAGCTGCTGCGCCGTGGAAATCGTCCGCCTGTTGCGCTGATATCGGCAGGGAAGGAGATTCAGTTCCAGGGCGGACACTTCGACCTCCCGCACGGTAAGGTCGAACGCCCCTGCGGCTTCACACTGGACGGACCAGGGGAGAAGCCCCTCGACGGCCCGGCGGCGGAGAAAGGCGTTCAGATCGCGCATCTCAGCCACCCCCGACCGGCGGGAAAAGGGAAAGGGTGTCGCCGACGGAGAGAACCGCCGTCAGATCGGCATGGCGTCCGTTGATAAAAATCAGGGTCACCTCTTTCTCCGGAATGGCCAGTTCCCCGAGAATTTCGCCGACGGTCGTCCCTTCCGGAAACTCCAGGGTCTTTTCCTCGAAACGCCCGGCCCGCAGGGTAGCAAACAGCTTGACGGTAATCTGCATCGACATAAAAATGAAGGATCCAGGAAAGTTGATTCAGTCCATGTCGGCGTGTTCCGGGAGGACCCTCAATTCCACGTCCCGGCCAGCCGTCCACCAATTTTTCGACAGGAGGGTCTCATAATCCACAACTTCTCCCGCCAGCACGATCGGGCCGCAGCCTCGGCGGAAATCGTCTCCCTGCTTCAGCAAAAAATCCCACAGTTCCGAAGCGTTTACAAGTATCCCTTTTTCCAGGAACAACGGCCCCAGCTCCCCGAGGAGAAGATTGAACAGTTTGATCGTGATCCGCCCCTTCTCGATGGGGATTTTGCCGGAATTCTCCCGGTAGGAAATCGAAGTCCTCAGGGAGGCATACGGTCCGCCCCGGCGCAGGGTGGCCCCGGCCAGCCCCGGCATGGCCGAGGACAGGGCCAGGATGGACCCTTTCCGGAGAAGGGCCGCGGCGATGGAATCCACGGCTTTGCCGTCCAGAAAAAGCGTGGATATCCGGTCCCGCACGGATTGCGGATCCAGGCCCAGATCCTCACCGAGAAAGGTTTCGATGCTGATCCCCACCCGGGTCTCAAAAACGAACCCCCGCTGCAAGATCGGGGAGAATTTCCCCATCAGGAACGGCTTTACGGTCAGTTGCAGCGGGAGAGGACTCTCCCCTTTGGATGTCCGTTGTGTCACGATTTGTTCCGCGGTCTCCGGCTGAAATGCCGGTTCGAAGGGGCAGGGATACTCCATCGGGAAACCTCCCGGCCCCTTCGAACCTCTTGTTATCAACCTCTTGTTACCAGTTGATCACCTGGTCAAGCTCCTCATCGGACACATCGAACGTCACATCGTGCGGCGGAAGGGTCTGGGTTTTGAAATAATCCGGCAGGCGATCCTGCTCCTTACATAAGCCCGCCCCTTCATTGAAGGCTTTTTCCAGCTTGAGGACCTTTTTCCCCAGTTCGGTCACCTCCTCGGCGCTAAGCGTCAGCCCGTAAAAGGTATTGAGCAGATCAAGAAGGGCCTGGAAGGTCTCCGGCTGATCGAGGACCGCAAAGGCGATGAACAGGCACATGCCGGTGGAATCGATGGCCGCCGTGGCAATCTGGAGGTTCCGGGAAAGCTCGGCCTGGCCTTCCGGTTTCAGCGGATCAATAAAGCCGCCCACCTTGAGGATATTGGCGGTCGTGGCATAGCCGGCGGTATGGTCCGCCCCCATGGGAGTGGTGGCATAGGTGACGCCCAGCCCCTTCACGGCCCGGGGATCATAGGCGGGCATGGCCTGATTCTTGACCACGGGAATCCGCTCGACGCCGAACACCTTGCCGGTTACCGCCGCACCGCTCCCGAGAATCCGCCCGAGGGGAGTTCCCTTTCCCGCTTCCTTGACCAGGTTGACGGCCCCGTCGGCATCCCCGAATTTCAGCAGCCCGGCCTCCATGGCCACGCCGATGGTCACACCCATCTCGATGGTATCGAGGCCGAAGTCGTCATCAAGATAATCCATCAGGGCGATTTTGTCCATATCGTCGATGCCGCAGTGGCCGCCGTGGGCCCAGACCGTCTCATACTCCGGCTGCTTGGTCAGGTAATGGCCGTCCTTGTCATGATAAATCCCCGAGCAGCGGATGACGCAGCCCCGATGGCAGCCATGGGTGGCCACCCCGCCCCGTTCGGTCTCCAGAGCGGCCACGGTCTCGCCGCTGATCTTCGCCGCCCCGGCAAATCGGCCTTCTTTGAAATTATACGTGGGATAAGCCCCGGCTTCGTTGAGGATGTTGGTCAGGACATTCGTACCGTAGGCCGGCAGGGCCTGCCCGGTCACTCCGTGGCTTCGCAATCCCTCGACAAATCTCTTGTTCGCTGCCATGAATCCATCCCGGTCTTTGGGCTCCCGCGTCTTCATTCCCGAATCGTCCAGGACGATGACTTTGACGCCTTTTGAACCCATGACGGCGCCGACGCCCCCGCGACCGGCGTGCCGGGTGGGGCGCAGTTCCACATCGGTAAAGGCGATGGAGGAAGCCGCCAGCTTCATTTCCCCCGCCGGCCCGATGGAGATGCAGGCGATCTTTTCGCCGAATTCGCTCTTCATCTTCTCCACCACGGCGTAGTTGCCGAGCCGCCGGAGACTGTTGTCGACGGAGATCCGGACGCCGTCCCTGTTGATCAAAACCCGGTAGAGATCGTCCGCCGCAGGCTTACCCTCCAGGACGATGGCGGCATACCCCAGCCGGGCCAGCACCTGGGAGGGCTGCCCCCCGGAATTGGCCTCTTTGATGCCGCCGGTGAGCGGACTCTTGCAGCCCACGGAGATCCTTCCCGACATGGCGGCGGCGGTTCCGCTCAACAGACCGGGGGCGATGACCAGCTTGTTTGCGGCGCTCAAGGGATGGCAGGTTGGCGGCACCTCCCGGGAAACAAGCGTGGAAGTGAGCGCCCGCCCTCCCAGTCCGGCATAGGCCCCCTCCGGTTCGATGGACTCCTTCGGCCCCCCTTCGGCCCCCATATCAATCCGCAAGATCTTATCCATGTCTGCACCTCCTGTCGCTGATCTCCATTCTCCTGTGGAATTTGAGCGCCGGGATCCATCCGCATGACCCGGCCCATCCTCGGGAACTCCTTCCCTAAATTCTCTCAGCCAGGCAAGCCTGTAATTTAAAAAGTTGACTCAGACAACGGCTTCCCCTGTTGATCGTCATGAATATTCTGTTTTTATTTTAAAGACTTAAAAAATTATTTCAAGAAAGAAGAGACCGGCTGGACGCCTTTTTTAGACATCATTCCCGGAAGGTTAAGCATCACGGAATGACGTAAAGGAGGAAAGTCGGGGGGTGTTTTTCTCTGATGAACCGTCCAGCGGAATTCCGCGGGCAGGCGGGGCGCTTCTTCCGTGTCCAGAGCAAAGCGCCCTCTGCGTCGACGACGTAATCGGCACTCGTTGTGTCGCTTCCCTGCCGCATGCGGCTTTTTTCAGCCCTCCTGTCGCCCGGGGAGCGAGCCGCTTTCCGCTCCCCGGGAACTTCCAGGAGAGTCCTTTCCTTTTCTACCGCTTCTACCGCCAGGTGATATCCGCCTTTTTCCTCAAGGGGATGCGGTAATAGCCGTAGAGCGGGTAGCCAACGAGCATCGCTCCGAAGACCTGCTGCCCCTCCGGCAGTTTGAGGGCTTCCCGCAACGGCGGATAGCCCGCGGCGGCCCTGGTGAAAAATCCCGCCCAGCATGCGCCCAGCCCCTTGGAAAACGCGGCCAGTTCCAGATAGGTCAGGGCGATGGTGCAGGAACTCTGGGACGCGGCAAGGGCTGGGCTGGCGTAAGCCACGATGAGATGGGGCGCTCCGCGGCAGATTCGATCTTCTCCGGCGTCCCAGTCGGCGACGAAGCGGGGCATGCCCAGACCTTTCGCCAGTTGCGGGTCCTCGATGATCACGGACCGCATCCAGTCGATGACCAGGCCCGCCAGGCGGTTCACCTCCCCGGCGTCCTCGATGACCAGCCACTTCACCGGCTGCAGATTGACCGCCGTCGGGGCGTAGCGGGCGGTATCGACCAGGCCGGCCAGCGTTTCCCGGGGGACCGGCTCTTTCCGGTAGACGCGGATGGATCGCCTCCCCGTGAGGAGCTGACGGACCTGCTCCGCCGAGGGCAGGAGATCCGGATCAAAGGAGGCACAGTCCTCCGGCCGCAT
>CAZKRB010000060.1:0-11818 GCA_964555065.1 uncultured Syntrophus sp. | reverse complement strand
GAATGGCATCGGCCCGCCGCCCTTTGTGCCCCGTTACCGGAACCAGCGCCGGAGTCTCCAGGGAGTCAGGAACCCGCCAGGGTTTGGGAAAGGAGCCCGACGGCTTCATCGGCCCGCAATTCCCTTCCCTTTCAAACCGTCGTCTGCGTCGTCGATCTTGACGACTCCGCCACAAATGCCGTCGGGCCTCGGATGCGCCTGGGGCGGTGCATCCGGGCCTTGCTGTCCGTTTCGGTCCAAAACTGGAGTTACTTCCCCAACACGCCGCCGGAGACAATAAAGGCCATGGCTTTGGAACTTTCGATATCGATGGGCGTCACCCTCTCGGCGGGAAAGATCATCACCTGTCCGGCAAAATTGTACGACTGAGGCAGATAAACGGCCACGTGCTCCGACAGGGAAAGGAACTTCAGGTCTTCCCTGGTGATGAATCCCACGATCTTGGGTCCGCCGGCGGTGATCTCCACGATCGCCGGTTTGTCAAAGCTTCTCTTCTCGCCGGCAAAGGCAAGGATGAAGTCTTTAATGGCGGAATAGAGCAATTTGACCACGGGCAATTGGGCAAAGATTCGGTCGATCACGGCGAAAAATTTATAGCCGAAATAGTTCGAAGCCAGAAATCCGATCACGGTAATCAAGGCCACAGTAATGGCAAAACCCAGTCCCGGCAAGGGAAGATCCAAAAACCCGTCGAACTTCCGGATGACCCATACCACGATGGTCACGGTCAAAGCCGCCGGCACAAAAACCAGCAGACCTTTTACAAAATAACCCAATAGAAGCTTCACTGCCTTTTCTCCGTTTTGAATCGATTGCTGCAATCCCTCAGAAAACCTTCCGGAAGTCCTTGTCACTGAAAACGGCCATCACCATCCGATCAATCAGGAGGTAAGCGTTCTTTTCCAGGTCCTTCGGATCCTGGCTGGTGGGAGCCGGCATTGTCACCGCGTATTCCTTCTGGAATTTCTGTTCGCCCTCTTTGAAGAGGAGCACCTGAAATTTGCATTCCTGATCCGTCATCGACAGCAGCACCAGTTGGAATTCAGCGGCATTCTTGAGGGCCGCCCGCGGACGGGGCGGAGGTGGAGCGCCCCACCAATAGGGATAGGGATAGGCGCCATAGCCGTAAGTTTGATCATAAACCTTCATGCCGGCGTGCTCGAAGGCCTTCTGGAAGCAATACCAGAGATGGTTTTCCAGGTTGTTCGTGGCCTCGTAGTAGAACTTGTTGTCCGCACTGAAATAGCCCCAGCGCTTCGTATTGGCGGCCTGATTGGTGAAATTGTCCAGGATGACCGTTTTTCCCTTGAAGCGGCTGTAGTCCGCCGCACGGAATGCCGGGATGTAGTTTTCCTGCTTCAAAACCACTTTCGTTCCCCCGCCGCAGCCGAACAAGACGACGGCGGCAACGATACACGCCAGGCACCGAAGCCATCTTTGTCCTTTCATAACTCCCCTCCTTGTCGTTTTAGCGAAAAAAGTAAGCAGAAATTGGATTTTCTTGATCTTTTTTCTGAGCAAACCGGCCTCACTTCCCTCAGCCGGGGTCGGTGTACTCAGCCTCCTGCAAAAGACCGTCCAGAGCGGGCGGGAGCAGGAACGCAGCACACCTCAAAAGCCGGCGCAAAGTCTATCTCCCGCGAAACCGTATGTCAAACAGGGATTACGGAAAGAATTGGAGGAATCGGAAGGATTGTATCGGGGAAAATCCCAGGCCCGGCAACGGCGGAATCATCCACCGGGGACGTGCCGCAGGAAGGGGTCCGAACAGTCAGCAAAAAGCATCCAAACACGATCCCATCAAAGCAGGCGAATCAGCCTATAATACCCTATACTTACATCCAAAACTCCATTGGTCGCTTTTATGCGGTTCATTCAACGTGTTAAGCTTGGAAACGACTTGACCCTGAAGATTCAACCCATATCTGTTGACAATCTTTTCGCTGGGAAGGATAGTGATTTCATAGAATGGGACGATTTGCGGGAGGGCGCTTATGGAATACGAGGTGATCATCGTCGGAGCCGGTCCCGGCGGCATCTTCGCCGCCTTGACGCTGGCGGATCTGGGCGTGGGGCCGGTCCTGCTGATCGAAAAGGGAAAAGCCCTGAGTGAACGCCGGCGGGGCCAGTCCCAGGACATGCTCTGCGGCTGGGGAGGGGCGGGGGCATACAGCGACGGAAAATTAACGCTCTCCCCCGAAGTCGGCGGATTCCTCAGCGATTACGTTGACCGGAACGGCCTCCGGGAGCTCCTTTCCCACACCGACGGGATTTATGTGGCCCACGGCGCCCCGGCTCAGTTGTATGGAGAGACCTCATCCGCCGTTCGAGAGCTTGCCGATCGGGCCCGCCTTGCCGATCTGGAACTGGTGCCCATGCGGGTGCGCCATATCGGGACGGAAAACTGCCCGGTCGTCCTGCAGAGTCTCCAGCAGTCCCTAAACGGCCGCGTGGAGATCCGCACCTCGACCCCGGCCGAGAAGCTTCTGACCGGAAACGGACGGATTCAGGGCGTGGAACTCGCCGACAGGGAAAGGCTCCGCAGCCGCTATGTCATTGCGGCTCCCGGCCGCTCCGGCTCAAGATGGATGAAACGGGAAGCGGAGGCGCTGGGGCTGAAAAACAGGGTGAGTCCCGTCGATATCGGGGTCCGGGTGGAGCTGCCGGCGATCGTCCTCAAAGACATCACCGACGCCATCTACGAGTCGAAGCTCATCCATTACTCAAAAACCTTCGATGACAAGGTGCGCACCTTCTGCATGAACCCCTACGGGGAAGTGGTGTGCGAAGAGATGGGCGATCTCGCCGCGGTCAACGGCCACAGCTACATGGAGGCAAAAAGCGAGAACACGAATTTCGCCATTCTCGTCAGCAGCATCTTCACGGAGCCCTTCGATGACCCCATCGGCTATGGGCGCTACATCGCCCGGCTGGCCAATCTTCTGGGGAAAGGGGTCATCGTCCAGCGCCTCGGAGACCTCCTTTCCGGACGGCGCAGCACCCCGTCGCGCATAGCCCGCTGCCTCACCCGCCCCACGCTGGCCGATGCCACTCCGGGCGACCTGAGCTTCATTCTTCCTTACCGGCTCCTGGTCAATATCATCGAGATGCTTCAGGCCCTGGACAAGCTTGCGCCGGGGGTCTATTCGCGCCATACCCTCCTGTACGGGGTGGAAGTGAAGTTCTATTCCAACCGGATCGATGTCTCACCGGAAATGGAAACGGGCATTGGGAACCTCTTTGTGGTCGGCGACGGGGCGGGCGTTTCCCGGGGCCTGCTTCAGGCCTCGGCCAGCGGAATCCTGGCCGCCCGGGCGATTGCAAAAAGGCTGGGGGAGGCACCTCCCGGGCAGGCGGAATAACCCGTCAGAAATTGCGCCGGCGGGGACAACCAGAGGGCAGGCTGTTATCGAGGAGTCTGGCGGACTTTCCTCGGAAGTACTTGAAATTATGAGGTCGAACATTTTTGGCTAAAATTTTTTATTTAATAATTTAAACGGGTTAAAGAGTGAACTCCCTTTAAGTCCGACAAGCTCCCAGGAAGAGGAGAGATGCGCTATCGAATCCTCGCCGATCTGGTGGTGGTGATTCACCTGGCCTTCATTCTTTTTGTGGCGGCGGGCGGCCTTTTCGCCATCCGCTGGAAATGGATCCCGATTCTCCACCTGCCGGCGGTCCTCTGGGGCGCACTTGTCGAGTGCCAGGGATGGCTCTGTCCCCTCACCACCCTGGAGTGGAAGCTTCGCCGACTGGGGGAGAGCGGCACGTACCCGGAAGGATTCATCGAACATTACCTGGTCCCCATCATTTACCCGGATCGGCTCACCCCCGAGATGCAGGCGGGCCTGGGGACGGCCGTTCTCTTGGTGAACGGGGCTATTTACGGTTGGCTTCTCTGGCGGAGAAAGGGGAAAAAACGCTGAGGTTCACGGCCGCGACGGGGAACGGCGGGCCAGCGGGATTTGCAGTTAACGATGATGGCAGGAGGCGAGACCCTTAATGCCCCGGACGGCGAATCAGCCGATAACGTCGCCTATTGAGACTGCGACTAGTGTAATGTTACAGTAATACATCTACAATGATTCAGCCCGACTTCGTCTTCGTGGTTCAAATGCTGGCGTCATTTTAGAAAAGATTGCTCATTGTAAAGCCGTCATTGTAACAGCACACTAGCGCTTCAGCGACCGGATGCGTTTTGCCTGTTTCGCCAGCCCGGCAGCCTCCTGAGGGCGGCCCGTCGCTCCGTAAAGCAAGGCCAGGTTCTCCAGACTCATCGCCACCAGGGGATGATCCGGACCCAGGGCCCTCTTCCGGATCGCAAGGGATTGTTTATAAAACGGCTCGGCCTCGGCATACCGGCCCTGGAGGCGATAGAGTTCGGCCAGGCTGTTCAGGGCGGCGGCCACGTCGGGATGATCCGGACCAAAGGCCTTCTTCCGGATCGCCAGGGATCTCTGGTAGCGCAGTTCAGCCTCTGGAAAGTCACCCAGCGCACGGTAAAGTCCGCCCAGTTTTTCCAGGACGGTTGCCACCTGAGGATGATCCGGACCCAGGGTATTCCGGTAAATCGCCAGGCAATAGGAGTAGAGGCCCTCGGCCTCGGCATACCGGCCCTGGCTGGAGTAGAGATCGGCCAGTTTTTCCTGCCCGGCGGCCACATCGGGATGGTCCGGACCCAGCGACTTCCGGTAGATCGCCACGGACTGTTTGAAGCTTATTTCGGCATGGGCGTAATGCCCCTGGAGGCGATAAATTTCCCCCATGTTGCTCTGGCTGTCGGCCGCATCGGGATGATCCGGCCCCAGGGACTTCTCCCGGATCGCCAGGGAGCGCTTGCAGAACGTCTCGGCCTGTGCAAAGCGGCCCTGGAGGCGGTAGAGTTCGGCCAGGTTGTTCAGGCTGGCCGCCACATCGGGCCGATCCCGCCCCAGGGTCTTCTCCCGGATCGCCAGGGATTGCCTGTAGAACGATTCGGCCTGCCCGTATTTCCCCAGCGTGCAGTAGAGCTCGCCCAGGTTGTTCAGAATCCCGGCGACCAGGGGATGAGCCGGCCCCAGGCTCTCCCGGCAGATCGAAAGGGAGCGTTTGTAGAGCGTCTCGGCCTGCTTGTACTTTCCCTCATTGCGGTAGAGCAGCGCCAGGTTGTTCAGGATTCCCGCCACCAGGGGATGATCGGGGCCCAGGGTCTTCTCCCGGATCGCCAGGGAGCGCTTGTAGAGGGTCTCGGCCTGTCCATACTCGCCCAGGGTGAGATGGATCAGGGCCAGGTTGTTCAGGCTGACAACCACATCGGCATGGCGCTTCCCCAGGGCTTTCTCCCGGATCGCCAGGGATTCCCTGTAGAGGGGCTCGACCTTCCGGTACTCGCCCCGGGCGTAATAACTCTCGGCCAGGCTGTTGAGGGAGATAGCCACATCGGGATGTTTCGGGCCGGCATTTCTCCGGGCGATCTCCAGGGCCTTTGTTGCCGCGACCACGGCGCGGTCATGCCGGCCGGCCCGGTTGAGCGCTGCGGCCTCCTGGTTGAGGGCGCTCCACTCCGGCCCTGCCCCCTGGGCGGCCAAGGCAGCCAGGGGAACGAGCAGAAGCAGCACGGCAGCCAAGCTTTTCCAGAACCCTCTCATTCGCCCCTTCCCCCCCGGCGTCCGGCCGTCGGCGAATTGAGCAAAGGCGCTGCGGTCATGCCGGACCGCCCGCGAGGAGGGAAACTGAACTTTCGGAGTGAATTCTTCCTTCCGATCATACGCGTTGACTTTTCTACCTCCCTGTGCCGCCGCCGACTGCATCGGCGGCCCCGTCCTCGAACACTCCGGCGGAACGGTTTCCCGCTGCGGACCTTTCCCTTGATTCCCGATTCCCGGTCCTGTCACGCATTCTCCGCTCCGGACACCCGGTCGTCCCCTCAACGGACGCCGGGGCACGCCCGTCTTCGCCCCTCGGCCTCGCCTTGATATCACCTCTGATCCGGAATTGGAATCACAGGATGAAATCCGTGGAAAGAAATCTGGATCTTCTCTCCGTCACAATGGTTTTGATGAGCCGCCGATTGGCATCGGTTTCCTTGGCCGCGACCAGCGTCCGGATCGAAAAGACCCTCAGGGCATCCGATATGGACAGGGTTCCCTCCGCGGAATCTTTCCGGCCGGTGAAGGGGAAGCTGTCCGGGCCCCGCTGGCACTGGCTGTTGATGTTGACCCGGCACACCTGGTTCGCCAGCGGATCGACCAGTTCGGCAATGCGCTGCGGATCGCTCCCGAAAAGGCTAAGCTGCTGGCCGTAATTCGAGTCCATGACGTAGTTCATCGGCTCTTCAATTTCCGAGAAGGGGGCGACGGGTATCACGGGCCCGAACTGCTCCTCCGTGTACAGCCTCATGCCGGGGCCGACAGGATACACGACCGCGGGGGACATCAGCGTATGGTCTACGGCGCCTCCTCCCTCATTGACCACCCGCGCGCCCTTCGCGCAGGCGTCGGCGATCAGCTCCGACAGGTATCCCACCTTGCCGTCCTCCGGCAGGGGGGTGATGCCGACCCCCTCCTCCCAGGGCATCCCGCTTTTGAGCCGCGACACGGCATCGCTGAATTTTGCGAGGAAAGCCTCCACAATCTTCCGGTGAACGAAGAGCATCTTGAGGGCCGTACACCGTTGCCCGTTGTACGAGAGCGTCCCCAGGACGCATTCCCTGACGGCAAGATCCAGGTCCGCATCGGGCAGAACGATCCCCGGGTTCTTGGCTTCGAGCCCCAGGACGGCGCGCAGGCGGTGCGGTTTCGGATGCCGGCTCTTCAAAACGTCCGCTACCGGGCTGGTGCCGATAAAGGCCAGGACATCGATTCTACCGGAGGCCATCAGGGGGCCGATGATTTTCTGCCCTGATCCGTATAGCGTGTTGATGACCCCGGGAGGGAACGAATCCCGGAATGCCTCCAGCAGCGGCCGATGGAGCAGCACCCCGAATTTCGGCGGCTTGAAAATCACCGTATTGCCCATGATCAGGGCTGGAATCAGGGTGGTGAACGTCTCATTGAGCGGGTAGTTGAACGGCCCCATGCAGAGTGTCACCCCCAGCGGCGCGCGGCGGATCTTCCCGATCACCCCCTCTTCAATGACAAAACGGGACGACAGGCGATCCAGCTCTTTCATTGCATCGATCGTACCCCTGATGTAATCCACCGTCCGATCGAACTCCTTTTCGGAATCGGGAAGCGCCTTCCCGATCTCCCACATCAGGAGTTTGACCACTTCCTCCCGCTTCTCAGTCATCCGGCCGGCAAAGGCTTCCAGATGCCCGATCCGCTCTTCTACGGTCATGGTGGGCCACGCCCCCCGCCCGCGGTCATAGGCCCGGCAGGCTGCATCCAGCGCTTCCCGGGCTTGCGCTTCATCGAGAAGGGGGTAGCTGCCGATAATCTTCGGCCGGATGCGGTTGCCGGCGGCTTCACAGATCGGCGAGTGCACATCCTGCTGCGGACCGGTCCATTCCTGAATGACCCCGTCGCAGAGATACTCGCGCTGCACGAGGGGCTCTTCGATGCGCCACTTCTCCGGGATCGGATTCCCGGCGGCAAAGATTGAAGAGGATGGCAAATCGGTCATTTCCTGTCTCCTTTCAGTCCAGGCCCCCGATCACCGGTCCGCCGGCAGCCGGGCTTTGATCCGCCGCAGACGGATCCTTGAGGGGGAAGATCCGGGGGAAGGGGCTGTTTCTTGTCAAATCAGACTCATCATAAATAAAAGACACGAGCCGCAACAAGTGAAATCTCCCGGCTCCCTGCGGAAAAGCTTAAGGAGCCTGCCTGAAGGAAGGCCTCCTCTTTAATCCGCTCCGCGGCAGCCCTTTCGCCGGCTTATTCGGCGGCCCCTCGTTTTATCTGTTGATTCCCGGACGCTGATCGAAGTAAAGATAATCCTGAAAGGACGGTGAGGGTGTGAAGAAATCTCTGGGGTTCATGGTCTTGTTGAGTTCTTTATGGGGGCTCTTCTCCGGCTGCGCCTCTCAGGACTATGTCACGGAGCAGGTCGCCCCCCTGGCCGAGCGGATTTCAAAGCTGGAAGCAAACAGCGCCTCGAAGGATTCCGTCGCCCTCCTGGCGGAGAGGATCGGCAAACTGGAAGCAAAAAGGAGTGCGGAGTTTGCAAAGGCGGAAAAAGCAAGGGCCAAAGCAGCTGCTGCCGAGGCGCTTCTATACAGAAATCCCGAGATTGAACGCGTGATCCGGCGGATCGGCTCGGAGGCCGAGTCCCGGCTGACGCCTTTTTTCGTCCGCGCCGGTGTCCCTTATCCGTCCGACGGCCTGGGCCTCATCGCCCTGAAGGAAGAGATGAAGCTCGAACTCTGGGCTGAGAGCGACGGGAAATGGGTATACCTGCGCACCTATGACATCCTTGAGGCCAGCGGCTGGTCGGGGCCGAAGCTGAAAAGCGGCGATCGGCAGGTTCCCGAAGGGATTTATCAAATCACTGCCCTGAATCCGGAAAGCCGCTTCCATCTCTCCATGAAGATCAACTATCCCAACGACTACGACCTGCAGAGGGCTCAGGAAGATCAGAGAACGGACCTGGGCGGCGACATTTACATTCATGGAAGGGACCGGTCCCAGGGTTGCCTCGCCATGGGCGATCCCGCCATTGAGGAGCTTTTCGTCCTGGTTGCAAAGACCGGGCTGAGGAACGTGAAGGTGATCATCATCCCTCACGACCTTCGAAAATATGGACCTCGCCGCTGGCTGCCTACCCGGCCTTCCTGGCTCCCCCACCTTTACCAGACTCTCTGGCTGGAGCTGGCGAAATTCAGCATCAAGGAAGGTACGAAACAGGGGAAGCGCATGCCTGCGGCGCAGCCTCTCAAAACAGGAGGATGAGGCAATCATGGAAGATCAGAGCAGGGAAACGGCAAGACTGAAGGATCACATCGTGCGCAGCCTGGTTCTCATTGCAATCGCCTGGGCCGTCCTGACCGGCACCGGCGTCGCTACGGAACCGATCAACAAAATTAATGACTATGATGCCGGAAGGCTTCATGACCTGGCGGATCAGATTGCCGCCCAGACCCGGGAAAGCATGGGAAAAGCCGAGGTTTCTCAAATGATCGGCCAGGTGCAGATGGACTTTCTGCGGATTCTGATCAGGCAGAACGATGAGATCATCCGCCAGAACGGCGAGACCATCCGCCAGAACGAAGAGATCATTCAACTTCTTCGGAAAATGGGGGAAAATCACCAGGAGAAGGCCGGAAGCCCGTGATCGGCAGGAGCTCCCACCTTCGGCAGCCTGTGCCGGAGGGCAACAACGGGAAAGAAACCATTAAAACGGGGGAAGAATCCTTGGAATGATGCCCAGCAAGATACCCCGTCCTCATGCCGGCCATTGGGAGCCTTGTCCAGGAATCTCCCCTCCGGCCGACCCTCATCCCCTTGTCCAGGCGGCGACGTGGGGGTTGATCCTGTGCCTTCTGGCCCTGACCCTTGCCTGCGGGACTACCCGGAAACAGACCCTGCGCACGGAAAGGGATTTTCAGCAGGCCTTCAATGCCCTGTATTTCAATGGGCGGGGGAGAATGGAGGTTCCGGTCCGTTACGGCCGCGTCGATCTCCTCACCGGAACCTACGCCATCGAAGTCGACCGTGTGGACCGGTTTCACGAAGGCATCGGCCAGGCCCTCCACTATGCAAAGGAAACGGGGAAGAAACCCGGACTGGCTCTCTTCCTCCTCCATCCCGACCCAACCGGGCTGGATAAACTCGACTACGTCCACTGGCTCTGTGATTTCTATGGAATCCGGGTCTGGTACATCAACGAAGAGCTGGAAAAGAAGGGGCGACAGAAATGATGAGTTCACAGAAACCAGGGAAGCCCCCGTGTAGCGAAGGCGTATGTCGGTAGAGACCTTGTCGATATCCCGGCCGCCTGCTCCCTGGACACAAATCGAAGCCATCTCGCTCTCGGTGTCAGGGGGAGCTGCGGTGCAGGAGATTTGCACCCTTGGCGGGAGGTAAGGGACGGTCTTTCAACTAAAGGGCTATTGTTCTTTCGAACAGTTCCCGAATGGCTTTTTTACCGTTTTCTTCCAGAAAGCGCGTTCCCGTGCCGGCAAAATGGACATGAGAAATGACCGGTTCATCCCCTTTTTTTCGTTCAACCCAATCGGTATGATTCCAGCTGAACCATGCATTGCGCTTCTGATCAAACACAAACAGGGGTTTGTTGCAGAGTTTGCTGAACTCGGCGCCCCATCCCGTGCCGCCTTTTACGGTTTTATCCGGCAGGATCTCTCCGATCACATAAACTTCCTGCCCATTGTTGATCTGATACCAGATGCTTTGCAGAATTTTGCGGAAAGTGGGATTATCCGTGTAACGGCGATTCATCAACCGCGATACATATTCCAGACTCACATCTCCATTTTTTAACTCCTCGTGGTTCAGAACGCGCAGGCCGCGCTGCCGGATTCTGTGGTGCCCTTCAAACGTAAAATTCACTTCGTCAATGCCAAAGGCCTCGGCATTCACACCGAATTCCGCTTCAGCTCCATCTGCGCCTCCGCTGAAAAGAATCATATCTTCTGTCTTCATCATCCTTCCTTTCTTAAAATCCCTCTGTTTATTTTTATTTATATTCTGCAAGTGATGTGAGTGAATCGATCCATTCCGAATTATCCTGTTTTTCAGGCGCTGCCCTGATAACTGTGGCAACACTCTTCCCTGATCATCGCCACGGCCCCATCCTCCAGGTATTCGTCGAATCCCATCGTCCTGTCTATAACCCCGGCCGGCGTGATCTCAACGATTCTATCCGCCACCGTGGAGATGAACTCATGGTCGCGGGAGGCAAAGAGGACGACCTCCGGGAAGGCGATCAGCTCATTGTTCAGAGCTGTGATGGTTTCCAGATCCAGGTGGTTTGTCGGCTCGTCGAGAATAAGCGCGTTGGCTCCGGAAAGCATCGTCTTGGCAAGCATGCAGCGGACGCGCTCACCACCGGACAGGACAGAAATCAGCTTCAACGCATCTTCCCCGGAGAAGAGCATCTTTCCGAGAAACCCTCGGGCAAAGCTTTCTCTCTCGGCCTCAGGAGAGAACTGGGCAAGCCACTCGAGGATATTCAGCTCCTTATTGAAAAAAGGGCTGTTATCTTTGGGAAAATAGGAAGGGGTGATCGTCACCCCCCAGCGGAAGCTGCCACTGTCCGGCATAATTTCCCCGGCCAGGATCTGAAACAGAGTGGTCCTGGCCAGACTGTCTCCCCCGACAAAGGCGATCTTGTCCCGTTTGTTGACCGTCAGACTGATGTTGTTCAGAACGGGAATCCCATCCAGCTTCTTGGAGAGATTCTTAATCTCAAGAATGATATCGCCGCAGGGCCGCTCGGGTTTGAAAACGATGTATGGGTATTTCCGGGAGGAGATCGGCATATCTTCGATGGTAAGTTTTTCCAGGAGTTTTTTCCTGGAGGTTGCCTGTTTTGCCTTGGAAGCGTTGGAGCTGAAACGCTGGATGAATTCTTTCAGCTCGTTGGTCTTGGTGGTTACCCTCTTGCTTTCGCTCTGTCGCTGCTTCAAGTGCAGTTGGCTCGCCTGGTACCAGAAATCGTAGTTCCCCACGTATACCTGGATCCGCCCGAAGTCTATATCCGCCACGTGAGTGCAGACCTGGTTAAGAAAATGACGGTCGTGAGAGACGATAATGACCGTGTTCTCGAAGCGTGAGAGGAAATCCTCAAGCCAGGCGATGGACTTGAGGTCCAGATGGTTGGTCGGCTCGTCCAGGAGGAGGATGTCCGGGTTGCCGAAGAGGGCCTTGGCTAGAAGCACCCGCAC